>JAJZZC010000137.1 GCA_021797775.1 Bacillota bacterium | reverse complement strand
ACCTCAATCCCTGGCTGAGGCCGGATCGCCTGCGGGCCCTGCGCACCCGTACGCCCCAACTGCGCCTCATCCTCTAGCTCTCGCCGTCCCCGCCGCCCGGACAGGCGTCCCCCGAGCCGACGCCGGCCCTGCCGTGCCCGCCGCAGCCCTCACCGGGCATCCGCCACCTCGCCCGGCGACCACGGCCCTGCCGACCGGCCCCTCACCCAGCCTCGCTCCGCCCTTCCAACCCCCGCCCCCGCTCCGGCTGGCCCCCAACACCCCGCTCCCGGCCCACTCATGCTTCAGCGCTGCCCGCCGCCGGGAGGGCTTGGCCCGGCGAGCACCCGGTAGTAGGCTATACAGGGTAGACGTCCGCGGGGGGGCACGGGACCTGATGGTGAGGCGGTCCGGTATCATGCGGCTATCCCGTTCGGCCTTCCGTGCGGCGGACATCCTGGAACTGATCGCTGGGCGCCCCGAAGGGCTGAGCGGTACCGCTGTCGCGCTCCGCCTCGGGCTCCCCAGAAGCACCGCGCACCTGCTCATCGCCAGCCTCATCCATGCGGGGTATCTGCGGCGAGAGGGCCGCCTTTTGGTGCCCGGGCTACGACTGGATCTCCTCATTACGTACCCAGTCCGGCAGACCGAGGCGAGCAGGACCCGAACGGTACTCTGCCGACTGGCCGCGCGCACCGCGGCGCACGTGGCGCTCTGGGTACGCGAGGGAAACGCCTCCATCCTCGTGGCGGCCGAGGGAACCCAGGGGTGGCAGGAGTTGCCGAGCGAGGTGGGGATGCGGGTCCCGCTTTCCCAGGGGGCAGCGGGACGGGTTTTCTCCGCCGGACCGGAGGGGGCCGGGGGGAGACTGGGCGCCGGGGACGCCGCCGCAGCCGCGGAGCGGCGCTGCCGGGCGGCGGTGGAAGCGATCGATCGGACGGATCTGCAGCGCTGGGGCGTCCTGTACGAGTGTCCAGACACGGCCGACGGGTTTCATACGCTGGCCGCCCCCGTCCATGGCGCCGAGTCCGAGGCGTTGCGGGCCTGCCTGAGCATGACGCTGCCGGCCAGCCGCCTCGGGGGTGGGGGACTGCGCCAGGCGGAGAAGGATCTGCGATCCGCCGTCCGGTCGCTGGAACCGCTACGGCGTTCACCGCTGCGCCACACCCGGCGGCGGGGGTTCCGGGTCGCCTGGAGCATGGCACGCCTCCAACTGCCGTTTTACGCCGAAACGTACTGGACGGCCGAAGCCTTGGCCCCGGGCCTCGGGCTCGACCTGATATGGGCCAACGCCCACGAATACGTGGAGAAGCAAGCGGCCGACATCGACCGCCTGACGGACTGCAGCCCGGACCTCGTCATCGTGCACCCGGTGCATGCCCAGCTTTCCGCGCCGCTTTTGGATGGTCTGGCCGACCAGGAAACCCCTGTCATTTGTTTCCAGCGGCCATGCCGCAGCACGGCGCCTCTGACGTTTGTGGGCGGCGATACCTACGAGGCCGGCCGCCTGGAACTGCGAGCCGCCGCCCAGGCGCTGGAGGGTCGGGGGCGCCTGCTTCTGATCGGCGGCGATCCCGACAACGACAACGCGCGCAACCTGGTGCAGGGCTGGCACGACGAACTTGCTGCTCACCCGGCGCTGCAGGTCGTGGCGGAGCCCATGATCAGCAAATGGTCTCCAGCCGCCGCCGCGGCCGCCGCCGAGCAGGCGGTGCGCGAGGGTACGGTGGACGGGGTGGTCGTCGCCAACGACGAGATGGCGGGGGCGGTCATCGCCGCCATGGGCCAGGACGCGCGGGCCCGCATCCCGGTAATCGGCGGCGACGGTGACTTCGAAGCGCTGCAGCGCCTCCACGACGGGCGCCAGTATGGCACCGTGTTCCAGGACCCGCGAGAACTCTGCCGGCAGACGCTCTCTCTGGCGGCGGACATTCTCCATGGGCGGTTGGACCCCGCCGAACTGCCACTGCGGGACATCGTCCACGGGGTGGGGCGCGTGCGCGCGCATGCGCGTCTTCTTGCGTACCACCTCTGCACCCACCGTGACCACGAGGCGCTGGCGGACTTCTGGGGAGCCCTGCCCGATCCCCCCGCCGCCCCTGGCGGGCACGGAGATTCGCGCCGCGCCCACGGGGGTGACGGCGTTGCCACTCGACGCAGGACCCGTGCGTGATGGTGGGCCCATGCCCTCTCCCGCTGACTTCGCCGGGCACGTGGCCTTGGTGACGGGCGCCGCCCGCGGCATCGGCCGCGCCACCGCCCTACGCCTGCATCGGGGCGGGGCCGCTGTGGCGTGCCTCGACCGGGACGCGCCCGTGCTCGCGGGGTTGGTCAACCAGATCACGGCCGAAGGGGGGCGCGCGCTCGCCCTCGGGTGCGATGTCTCCCGGGACGTGGAGGTGGCCGAGGCCGTCGGCCGCGTGGTGCGGGACTTCGGGCGCCTGGACGCGGTCCACGCCAACGCCGGCATCCAGCGCTACGGCACCGCGCTGGATGTCACCGAGGCGCAGTGGCAAGAGGTCATGGACTGCAACGTCAAGTCCGCGTTCCTGACCGCCCGCCACAGCCTGCCCCACCTGATCGCCACGGGGCGCGGGGCCATCGTCATCACCGCCTCGGCCCAAGGGTTCGCCGCGCAGCGCAATGTCGTGCATTACTCGACCTCCAAGGCCGCTCTGGTCGGGCTGACGCGCGCCCTGGCGGTGGATCATGCGGCCCAGGGGGTCAGGGTGAACTGCGTCTGCCCGGGTTCAGTGGATACCCCAATGCTGCGTGCCGCCGCCGACAGGTTTGGCCGGGACCGCCCGGATGGCGTCCAGGGCCTGCTGGCGGAGTGGGGGCGGGCGCATCCCCTGGGCCACCTGTGCGCACCGGAAGAGGTGGCGGAAGTCGTTGCCTTCCTGCTGTCGGAACGGGCGGCGTTTATCACCGGCGCGGCCGTCTCGGTCGACGGCGGGCTGATCGCGCGGTTGGGGGCGGCGTTGCCCGAGTAAGGCGCCGCCGGGGGCGATCCGGGCGGTGCCCGGTGGCACCAGCCCCACGGCACGAATGCGAAGGGCTGCCGGGTCCGGTTGCCCCGACCCCCATGGTGACAGTCCCCCTGTGCGTGCCCGTGTGGGGGCGAGGGCGGGTCGCCGAGTCATGGAAGGTCGCGCAGGCACGGGCCCGTCTGCCGGACCGGGCGAGAGGGTGACCGCCACGGATCATACCCGGGCGCCAGCCGGGGGGGCCGGGCACACGCGCGGCGCACATGCCGCAGGATGCGAAGTCCGCCTGTGGCCCACTGCCCCGGGAGGGGCGAATCGCGGGCCGAAAGGGGTACAGGCCTGGTCGGGCGGGCGGCGCGTGCGGGCGGGACCGGGTCGCCCGGACCCCACCTGCCGGCGCGCGCTTTCGTGAACCGGGCCGCCGTCGTCATGCCCGCCCCTTCCGCCGGCCGGATCAGCGATGTCCGCGCCACCACGGTGGCCGTGCCCCTGGAGGCCCCGCTGCGCCACGCCAACGGCGTCCATCCCGGCTACTTCGTGCGCACGCTGGTCGAAGTGGAGACCGACGAGGGCCTGGTGGGTCTCGGCGAGGTGGGTGGCGGTGGCAACTCCGCCGCGCAGGCCGTCGAGGCCCTCCGACCGACCCTGCTGGGGGAAGACCCCTACGCGCTAGAAAGGCTGCGCTGGAAGTGCGCAAACCCGGTGCAGGCACTCTACGTCCCGCTGGAGCAGATGTTTGCCGCCATCGAATTCGCGTGCCTGGACATCCAAGGCCAGGTGGCCGGCCGGCCGGTGAGCGACCTGATCGGAGGCCGCCTGCGTGCGCGCGTCCCCTTCGCGGCCTACCTCTTCTACCGCCACGTGGCCGCGGGCGCTGGCGGCGAACGCGACGCGGAGACCATGGTGGCCCACGCCGGGGACCTGGTGGCCCGCTACGGCTTCCGTACGCTGAAGCTCAAGGGCGGCGTCCACCCGCCGGATCACGACGTCGAGGTGGTTACGGCCCTCCGCCGCGCCTTCCCGGCGGCCCGTCTCCGCCTGGACCCCAACTCCGTCTGGTCAGTGGAGGACGCGATCCGCGTCGCCAAGCGCTGCGAGCCCATCGGCCTAGAGTACCTGGAGGACCCCACTTGGGGGTTGGCCGGCATGGCGCGGGTCAGCCGGAACACCTGGATCCCGACGGCAACCAACACCGTGGTGGTGCACTTCGACCAGGTACCGGCCGCCGTCGCCCTTCAGGCAGTGGGAGTGATTCTGGTAGACCCGCACTTCTGGGGTGGCATCCTTGGGGCCAAGAAGCTGGCCGGCGTTGCCGAGACGTTCAACCTCGGCCTGGGCATGCACAGCGGGGGTGAGTTGGGCGTCAGCCTGGCGGCGATGCTGCACTTTGCCGCAGCGACGCCCAATCTGGCTTTTGCTGCCGACGCGCACTACCACCACCTGCGGGACGACGTCATCGCGGGCGGGCCCTTCCGGTATGAGGACGGCGCCATCGCCGTGCCCACCGCGCCAGGGCTTGGCGTGCGTCTGGACGCCGACAAGGTGGGGCGGTATGCGGAGGCGTTTGCTCGCCAGGGGGCCTACGACTACCACCAGGATCCGCGGCGGCCGGGGTGGTTCGTCGTGTTCCCCGGAGACAGTGAGCGATACGCCGCCCCGGGCACGTGAGAGTCCGGGCGCCGTGCGGCGCGTCGGTCGAGTGGGGATGACGGACCTCGACATGCAGGCCGAGAATCCCGTGGTGCTGCGTGAAGTCAGAATACATGTCCAGCATCCCGGGATAGCTGTGGCCCAGAAACCCGACCCGCGCATCCCGCAGAGAGCGCTTCAGTCCGGCCGCCCGGCACCACTGGCGGATCTCGGCCCAGGCCGTCTTGGAGTGGGGTCCGGTCAGGGTTCCAGACACCACCCGGAAGGAGATGCCGCAGCGCGCCAGCGCTCCGGAGAGTTCGGGGACGCAGCAGGCGCTGCAGTGTGCCATCCACTCGCCCGTGTCCGCGTGGGTGTAGTCCAGGCGATCGACGGGCTGGAGATTCAGGATCAGCGCCGCCGCCCCGGCGCGCTGGATCAGGGACGAGGTGGCGTATGTGCCCACATGGATGACGGTCAGGTCCACCTGGGCGCCCGCCAGCCGTTCCCCGGCCGCGCGTCCGGCCGGCGCCGTGTCGACCATGCCGACGTCGACCACTTCGGCCATGGCCGCCAGACGGGCGGCGACGGTACGCGCATGTCCCTGCAGCCTCTCCCGCAGACCGGGAAACTGGGGCCAGTAGGCCTCCAGGCCGATGGTCGCGAGCCCCATCACCGGCCGGGCGGGCGCGGCCAGGCGCCCGACGCCGGCCAGCGGTTCGTCCACGGTCGCGGTCGGGCGGTCGCCCGTCTGCGATGGACCCTGCTCCAGGGCGGTCGTCCCTCCGGCTGAAACGGAATGGGCGGCGGCGCGGCCGTCGGGGTTGGAAGGCACGGGGTTGCCGCCGTCGTGCCCGACGAACGCGTGGGTCAGGTGGCGCGCGGGCGGTACGGGCCCCGTAGGCTGTAACTTAGCGAGTGAAGAACGGTTTCTATCGCCAGTTCCGGGTTCCGGGGTTCCGGGTAAGCATACGGTGAAGTGCGTGCCAAGCCACTAGATATGGTACACGCTCGCCGCGGAAGTGCCGCCGACCCACCAGATGTAGCGGTCCCAACGCAGTTCACCGAATAGGTACGGTTCCGGGTTCCGGGTGGGTTTCGGGCGTTTTGGGGTGCAGACAGCTGCGATGAACAGACAAAGTTACGGCGTATAGGTACGGGCCCCCCTGCAACAGATCCAGGGCGGGCGGAACCCGCCTGGCGCCGTAAGACTCCCGGTGGAAGGTGACGCTCCCGACGAGCGGGGTCCCCCGCCGCCGCCATTCCTTCCGTGCCCGGGGGCGACCCCTGCGACGCAGGGGCTCGCAAGCCAGGGCACGGTGTCCGCGGGCGACAGGTGTGGGAATCGCGAGAACTGGCAGGCATGCACACGTGCATTGGCAAACAGTGAGGCGCGGCAACCGACGGTTGGCCGCAGTAGCCATATTGGGCGAGGGGGCGCGCTCATGCGTTCGTTGCGTGAGGGCTTCACAAGGACCGACCCGCGCTATGGCCCGGTGCCCCTCTGGTGGTGGAGCGGCGAGCCCGTCACCGAAGAGCGGCTGCGCTGGCAGTTGCAAAAGCTCCGGGCGGCGGGGTTGCGCAACCTCTGCGTCATCAACCTGGCGCCGGCCGGGCCGACCCACGGTTGCGGGGCCGACGATCCCCCCTTCTACGACGAGCGCTGGTGGTCGCTGTTCGGCTGCGCGCTGGACGAGGCGGAACGCCTCGGCATGTTCCTCTGGTACTACGATCAGATCGGCTTCTCGGGAGCGAACTTCCCCGCCCGGCTCGTGGCCGAGACCCCCGAGTTCGCCGGGTACCAGCTGCTCTGTTTCCCGGGCGGAACGGCCCTGCCCCCGGAGGCCGCCGTCGTCGCCGAGGATGGTGGCCAGGTCTTCGCCACGGTGCGGCAGGGCTTCGACTGGCTGAACCCGAGGGCGGCCGGCGCACTGCTCGACCGGATCCACGGCGCCATGGAGCGGCGCTTCGGCGACCGGCTGGGGCGGGTGATCGCAGGCAGCTTCCAGGACGAGTTGCAGCCCATGCCCACCTGGACCGCGGCCGTGCCTGCCCTGTACCGGCAGCGTTACGGCCAGGACCTGCTGGAGCGCTTGGCGTTGCTCTTCCGGGGAGGGGCGGAGGCCGGAGCGGTGCGGCGCCGCTTCTACGGGCTGCTGGCCGAACTAGCCGAGACCGCCTTCTTCGGGCCCCTGGGGGAATGGCACGACCGGCACGGGATGCTGCTCGGATGCGATCAGGCGGGGCCGGGACGAAAGGTGGACCCCCACGGGGCCCAGCGGCTCTACCTGGACTACTTCCGGACCCACCGCCACTTCTCTGCGCCGGGCAGCGACATGGACGGGGAGGCCAAGCCCCACTCCTCGCTCGTGCACACCCACGGCGGCAGCCGGGTATGGCTGGAGGGCTTCCACTCCAGCGGGTGGGGGGGGACCGTCGAGGAGACGCTGCACTGGCTCGTGCCCTGGCTCCAGGCCGGGGTGACGCTCTTCGACCCGCACGCCGTCTACTACAGCACCCGCGGCGGTTGGTGGGAGTGGGCGCCCCCGGACACGGGCTGGCGCCAGCCCTACGCGGAGCACTACCCCGTCTTCGCCGACACGGTCGCGCGCGCGTGCTGGCTGCTGACGCAGGGCCACCACCTCTGCGACATCGCTGTCTACTACCCCGGGCACGCCGTGTGGGAGCACATGTCCCCCGCGGACCTGCGCGCGGGCGAGCACCCCCAGGCGGCCGCCGGGCGCGACCCGGACGACGCGGTCCGCCACATCCGCGAGGTGTACTGGGCGCTGGTGGGGCGTCAGGCCCGCCACGAGGCGATCCCGGGCGTGCTGCGCGCCGACCGCCGCGACTTCGATCTGCTCGACGACGCGGCCCTGGCCGCGGGGCAGGTTCAGGAGGGCGCTCTGCGGGTAGCGGCCGAACAGTATCGCGTCCTCGTCCTGCCGGGGACCACCCCGCCGGAAGCGGCGGCGCAGGAGCGGCTGCGGGCGTTCGTGGCCGGGGGCGGGCTGCTGGTGGCCGTCGGCGTCCCCGACGACCGTTCCCTCCCGGCGGGCTCGGTATGCTTGGCCACCGCCGCAGAGGTGCCAGGGGTGCTGGCGGGGGCCATCACCCGGCGCGCGGAGGGACCCGGCCTGGCCCTGGCCCGGCGGGCCGGCGACACCGACATCTTCTTGGTCCTGCCGCCCCCGGAGACCCTGCTGCCCATGCACGCCGCCAGCGAGGGTCCGGCGGCGGTGCCCGCCAATGCCGAATACCACCTGCTCACGTCGGGGCAGCCGGAACTGTGGGACCCCGTGCGCGGCACCCAGACCCCCCTGGCGTACACGCGGCAGGGGGAGCGGATCGCGGTGCGCGTGCCCTTCGCCGACTGGCCGGCGGCGCTGATCGTGTGCCGCGCGGCCGGCGCCGCGGAACCCGCCGCGCCGGCCGCGGCCAGCGCGCCGCTCCATCCGGCCATGCCCGCGTGGCCGGCTCCGTCCGCGGCGTCCGCGGTCCGCGAGTTGTCCGCCGGTTGGCGCGTCCGGGTCGAGGCCACCCTGGATAATCGCTTTGGAGACTTCGACCTCATCGGCGGCCACGGGTTCCTGCCGGTCGAGCGGCGCCACTTCCGGGTGAAGACCGAACACGCTGCGGGGGACGGGGTGGCGGCCGGCTGGCACCTGCCGGAGCACGACGACCGGGCGTGGTTGCCCAGACTCTGGAGCGAGGCGGCGCGCTGGCTGGTGTCCCGCGGCGAGCGCTTCGATCGGGCGCAGGCCCGGGCCGCGGTGTACAGCACCGTGTTCGGCGACCTGGCCTTCCGGGATTGGGCGGGGCGCATGGGCCGGGTGCCGCGCGCTTTCCTGGACCTGGGCAAGGCCCAGAAGGGCGAGACGCTCTGGGCCTTGACCCACGTGGTCGCCCCCCGCGCAGGCGAGTACTGGCTGCAAGTGGAGGGGTCGACCGCGAAGGCGGCCCTGGTCGGCGGCCGGGAGGTCCTCTCCCCCGGCGCCGAGCCGGCGCACGCCGTCGCTGCGCGGGTCACGCTGCAACCAGGGCCCAACGAGCTGCTGCTTCGCTGCACAGCGGTGCACGATGGCAACGTGCGCGTGGGTGTGCAGGTCACCGAGCGGCAGCCGGAGACTCAGCCCGAGTGGGTGGGGGTACGCCAGCCCGCGGCCGACGGTGACTGGTCGGTACGCCGGGAGGTGGTCACCGCGGGCGCGGCGCGCCGCGTCCGGTTGTCGTTCGCCGCCCACGGCCACGTCGAACTGCTCGTGAACGGCCGACGCGCGACCGTCGAAGGGGACTTCAACCCCTACGCCCGCTACGGCCAGCAGGAACTGGACATCACGCCCCTCTGGCGCGCGGGCGCCAACGAGATGGTCATCCGCTTCCCGGAGCGCGGGGGGGCTGAGCGGGCCCTGGTCGACGGCGAGGCCGAACTGACGGGGGGCGCCACGGTCGCCTTCGCCACGGGTCCGGGCTGGATCGACGGGGCCGGCCGCCCGGCCGCCCGATTCCCGACCGCCGGGAGCACGGAGCCCCTCTGGATCCGGCCCAGGGCCCACCCCCTGCCCGGTGTGGACTGGCTGATGCCGGACAGCGTCCCGGAGACGGCCCCCCTGCCCCTGTTGCTGGCACCCGAGGACGCCCGGCACCCCGTGTGGTTCCGTTTCGAGTTGCCCGTGGGCGCGACGGCCGTGCGGTTGGCGGCAGCCGGCCCGGCCCGTGCCTGGGTCTCTGGACAGGAGGTGGAGGTGCATCGCGGAGCGGCCGAGTTCGCGCCTCAGCCCGCGGGCGCGCTCTGCGCGGTGCGCGTCGAACCGGAGGCCCCGGCCCCCGAAGCGGCGGCCCTCACCGAACCCATCCGCATCCGCACGGCCCCGGCTCAGGGACCGCTCGGTGACTGGCGTACCGCGTTGCACCTGCCGCACCACAGCGGCGTCGTGGAGTACGAGACGGAGGTGGAGGGCGCGGCCGCACGGGCGTGGCTCGACCTCGGCTACGTGCGCGGCACGGCGCAGGTCTGGGTCGACGGCCGCGACCTCGGCGTACGCCTCTGGCACCCCTACCACTTCGACCTCCAGGACGCCTGGGGGCCCGGCCGGCACCGGCTGCGGGTGCGGGTCACCAACACCCTGGGCGCGCACTACGAGATCGGGCGTCCGACCAGCCTGGTGGGCAAGGGACAGGGCGCCGGAGGGATGTTCGGGCCGGTGCGGCTGCAGGAGGCGGCGGGAGGTGCGGGACAGGTACTGGTTGCGGGAGAAAGGGCCTGAAAACGCCCGCACCCGAGAGATCACGGAAGCCTTGCGGGACCCTTCGCGGAACTGGCGGCGGCCCGCCCCGGGCCGCCGCCGAGCGGTGGCGTTCGCGGTGCGTCCGGCATAGACGTCGGGAGCCGTTGCCGCCCAGGCACGATCCACGGCATCGTGGTGGCCACCAGTCGGCCACGTTGCCTCCGGCGGCAAAGGACGGCTCGCCCGGATCAGCCGGTCCCTCCCGCCGCATGCGGTGGTCTACATCGACAACGCTGGGAACCCTGCGGTTTGGAGAGAGGCGGCGGGCACCCACGCGGTTCGGCGGGTCGGCGTCGGGCCGGCGCCCCCGGACTGCGGCCCGACGGCGAGAGGCGTGGGCTTTCCCTCGCGGGCCGGGACTGGGGGGGGCTCCAAGAGGCGAGGCATGCGGCATGACCACGCGCGCGCCGCAACGCCTGCCACCGATGGGCGCGGCCGTGGCCCCGTGGGGAGGGATGCCAGGAAGCGCCCGAACCCCGGGCGACCAGGCCTCTGCCGCGTGCCCGGTTGGGAAGCGTCTGACGGGCCGCCCGCACACCCTATATGAACGTGACTTCCCCATGATGGCGCCACGCCCGCCCCATGAACCCCTCAGCCGGTCCCACCCCGCCGCCGCAGGCGACCTCATTCCCAAACGGGTGCGCGACGGCGGGCCACCGCTCGCACCGCCACGACTCCCCGCATATACCACGGCCTCCGCCGAGCCCCCGCTGGACGGATGAGCCCATCCGTGCGGGCAAGTGGACCACCCGGGGCTGTACCAACCGCCCTACCACACCGGAGATATCGGCCCGCCTGGACGTACCCGTATGGCCCTTCGTCCCGTGCCGGGGCGTCCCTCGCGTCGCACGCTGCTACCATGCGCGGCTTGGTCAAGGGTCTCGCTGGTGCGGGTGGTGGCGGGGATCCAGGCAGTGCCCCCGTCAGGGCTGGGCGCGACGGCGGTGACGGCACCGGGCCGCGGTTTCGGCACGCGAGCCGGTCCCGTCTTTTTCATGCCGCGTGGCGCCGGCGCGCCGGCATGGGGGACTCACCGGAAGCGGCGCTTCCGCGCGGGGCGGCCAACGCCTGCTCCCGCCGCGGGTGCGCGAGCGCGTGCCGGTGCGGGAACGGGCATGAGCGCCTTGCCGAGTTCGGGCGTCTTGCCGTACCGGCTATCGGAGGGTGAGCGGCAGCGGATCACGCGGCTGGTTCGCATCCGACCACGCCTGAGCGTGGCCATGACCGACGCCGCGCTGAGGGCGATGTTTCTCCATGTCGTGAGCCCCGGTGGGGTGATGCTGCTGGGGCTGGGGGGAGGGCGGGTGTTGCCCCACCGGGGCGGGATTCATCAAGTCTCGGCGCGGCGGTTTGAGACCCCCCGGCTGCAGACATGGGCCGGGCCGCGCCCCCTGCCTTGTGGTCAGCGGGGAGACGCGCTGTCCAAAGGTACCGGCTTGTCGGCAACGGTTGAGGACACAACCGCCCCCTCCCTTGCGGAGTCCTGCCAACCGTACGGGCTGGCGGGCCGTCATGAGGCGGACCAGCGCAGCACGATCCTGTAGCGGAAAGCCCCCGGCTCTAGCCGTGAGGTCCTGACCTATGAGCGCTGGGCACAGGCCTCGGTAGACTGGGGTGTAGCGGGGTTGCTGTTGCGGGAGGGCGGCCGGGTGGCGCTGGCGCTCGGCGAGCCGGGGGACTCAGCGCAAGCGCGGCGCCGGCCGCTGCCGTGGCGGTGTCCAGGCACGGCCAGCTCACGCCGCCCCGCTCGGCGACAGCAACTGGTTGAGCGTCACCAGCCGCAGGCCCTTGGCTCGGACGCCCGCGATCAATGCGGTCAGCGCCTCGGCGGTGGACTGCGTCGGGTGCATCAGCACGATGTCCCCGGGTCCGACCCGGCTGAGCACGCGCTGGATGATGCGCTGGGGCGTGGGGTTCTGCCAGTCGATGGTATCCACCGACCAGAGCACGAGCTCATGGCCCTGCGCCCGGCTCGCCTGTAGCACGGCGTTGTTAAACTCGCCCTTGTGCGGCGAAAAATACAGCGGCTTCTGCCCCGTCAGCCGTTCGATCACCCGGTCCGCCTGGGCGATGGAGGCCGCGGCCTGTGCCTCTCCCAGCCCCTGCCACCCGTGGTCCCGGTAGCCGTGGTTGCAGAAGGCGTACGGCGTCCCTGCGGCCTGGCCGTTCGCCACGATGGCGTGCACGGTCTCGGGATGGCTTTCGGCCCAGCGACCGACCAAGCAGAAGGTGGCGGGGGCCTGCAGGCGTTTTAGGGTGTCCAGCATCGACGGTAGGTACTGGTCGCCCCAGGCGACGTTGATAGCGAATGCGACGGCGTGACGTTGGCGCGATGCGTGGTAGATGGGGCGGGGCGGCAGGGCGGCCATGGCTACCGCGGGCGGCACCGGCCGCAGGACAGGGGCGACCGCCGCGCCGTTCTCAGCGGTCAGGAGCCGCGCCAATGTGGCCTCCACATCCAGCTTGACCCCGTCCACCCCCGGCACCAGACCGCGGCTATCGGCCTCGATGCGCGCGTCCTGGGCCGGCACGTCGAGGTCCGCCGCTAGCGCTTGCACGGCGGACCGGGCAGCAGCCGGGTCCAGGCCGCCCACGTCCCTGCCCCCGATGGTCACCCGCGGGGCGATCCGGGCGGCACGCCCCGCTCGCCGAGCCACGGCCGGCGCGCTGCCAGCCGGGGGTGTGCCGCGCGCGTGGGCCGGCCCACAGCTCGCCAAAAGGAGGGCAGCCAAAGCCAGCGCCACATCCCGTGCGCTGCCCTTGCCCCATCGCGCTGGTCCCATGACCCCACCGCCCCCCGGATGGGTTGGAGAAAGCCCGCGGCGTTTCCCGATCCTCCCGGATTTCGATCGCGGCGCGATCACATTGGTGACGGCCGCGTCGTCGGTCCGGGCGGGATCGGTTGGCTGCGGGCTGGCCGTAGCATGGCCGGGGGGACCGGGGCTATGCGGGCGTGGTGCCCGGCCGGGGGCGTGGGGCCCGCCGTGCCTGCGCCCCGCCCCTGATGTGGACCTCCCGTCGCGCCCGTGCCCAGGCCCGGCGGCGGGCGCGTATCCAGCGACCGGTCGGTCCTGCACCGCCCTCAGGCCACGGGCCGGCCGTCGGCTACACGCGCCTCGTAGGCGGTGATCGCTGCCTCCTGCTGGAGCGTGCGCCCGATATCGTCCAGGCCCAGGAGCAGCGACTCCCGGCGATAGGGGTCGACGCTGAACGATGTGATCACGCCGTCCGCGTCGGAGACCACCTGCCGCTCCAGGTCGACCGTGAGCGTATAGCCGGACGGCCCGGCCACCGCTACCCGCTGGAAGAGCGCACGCACCGTGTCAGCAGGCACAGCCAGCGGCAGCATGCCGTTCTGGAAGCAGTTATTGAAGAAGATGTCCGCGAACGAGGGGGCGATGATGGCCCGGAAGCCGTAATCCAGCAGCGCCCAGGGCGCGTGCTCGCGCGAGCTGCCGCAGCCGAAATTGGCGCCCGCGACCAGGATGCTCGCGCCGGCGAACGCGGGGCGGTTCAGTTCGAAGTCGGGGCGCGGCGTGCGGCCGTCCGTCTCGTAGCGCCAGTCGTAGAAGAGGAACGGGCCGAAGCCGGTGCGCTCGATGCGCTTCAGGAACTGCTTGGGGATGATCTGATCCGTGTCCACGTTGACGCGATCCAGGGCCGCCACGCGGCCGGTGTGCACGGTGAACGGTGTCATGCGAGACCCTCCTTTGTGG
>JAJZZC010000136.1 GCA_021797775.1 Bacillota bacterium | reverse complement strand
CGCGACCGTCGTCGCGGCTCCGCGCGTCGTCCGTGCCGATCCGCTGGGAACCGCGGGGGACGGTGTCCATGGGACACCTGGCCCCGGACGTGGTGGTCCGCACGGGGCGGCAGGTGGTGATCTACGATGCCAAATACAAGGCGCACCTCGCGGGCCTGGACGCGGAGGGCTGGCGCACGTTCTCGGAGGAGGAGCGCGCCGCGCACCGGGCGGACGTGCACCAGGCCCTGGCCTACGCGGCCCTGTTCGAGGCCGAGGCGGTGACGACGGTGCTGGTCTATCCGCTGCGTGTCGAGACGTGGCAGCGCCTGTGGGAAACGAAGCGCACGGTGATGATCGGCGATCTTGGCGGTGGTGGCCGCCGAGTGCGGCTGGCCCTGGCCGGGCTGCCCTTTGGGTGGTTCGGCCCCGGGGCCGCCGCCCGGGTGCGGGCGGCATGGCGGGTCCTCGCGGCGGGTTAAGCCACGGCCTCGGAGGCCGTGCCCCGGCCCTCTGGCCGTGCGTGGCGGCCCGGTGGAGAGGCCCGCGGCCCGGGGCCGCACGCTGGGACCCGCAGCCCGCCCGCCTCGCAGCCCGAGCACATATGCCCTCACCTCCTCGCGCCGGCTGGTCAGGGACGGGACGCATGCCGGCTGGCCGCCAACGCGCGCCCAGCGCGAGCCGATCGCCTCACATCCCTTGCCATCCGGCAGGTCGAGGGCCGCACCGGCTGGGTCTCGATGGGCGCAGTGTGGACGGACGCACGGCGCCTGCTGCGGGACCTGGCGGAGGTGCTGCCGGAGGGGACGGACAGCAGTGGACAGTACACCGCCACATCCCCGCCTAAGAGGGGCGAGCGATAGACAGCATACGCTCCGCGATGTATGGTGGCGATGTCGCACTGTATTGGAGCGATGCGATGTGGTGCGGAAGCAACTCTACCTGGAGCCCGATCAGGAGCAAAAGGTGAAGCGGCTCGCGAAGTTGCTGGCCTGCACGGAGGCGGATGTGATCCGCCAAGCCATCGACCGCCTACCCGATCCCGAACGTTCGGTCGAGGAGCAACTGCAGGCTGCGGGAGTGCTCGCCCCGCCGCCCACAGACCCGGATATGCCGGCCGGCCTTGAGGAGGCCGAAATCGAGCGTGAGTTCGAGAAGTGGGTCGCTGGTGCCGGACAACCACTGGGGTTGGCGGAAGCGGTCCTGGAGGGACGGCGCTAAGCGGTGGCTGCGCACTTCATCGACACGTCGGCTTTGGTGCGCCGATACGACCGGTCGGAACCCGGTGCAGATCGGGTGCAGGCAATCTGCCGCCCCTCCGCGAGCAACACCTTGATCATCAGCCGGATCACACCCGTCGAGGTCGCGTCGGCCCTCGCGCGCAAGACCCGCGAAGGCGTACTGGACGCGGATCGACAAACGGTGTTGTGGCGGTCGTTCCTCACGCACTGGCGACGCCAGTACCACGCCGTCACCGTCGACGACCAAGTCCTGCGCGAAGCCCAGCGCCTCGTTCTGGCCCACTCGCTGCGGGCGTATGACGCGGTCCAGGTGGCGTGTGCCGTGCGCGTCGGCCGGATCATCGCTGGCGGCACGGGCGATCCCCTGAGGTTCCTCACGGCCGATCGGGCACAGGCGCACACCGCGCGGGCAGAGGGCCTCGACGTCGAACTGATCGCGTAACCCGCGTCGGCGCCGCGCCGCGATGGCAGCACCTCCACCACCGTCTCCCCCTCGACCAGCACCACCTCGTCGTGCAGGTTGACCGCCGCGCAGACGTGGTGGGGCACCACCCAGTGCTGGGCCCGGCGGGAAGCACACCTCGGATGAGACAGCTGCCCGACGCCGAGTGCGGCCATGCCTGCGGCCTACCCCCTTACTCCTGAACCCGTGCACAGGAAAGCCGGCTCTGCGTAGCCAACCCTTCCACCCATATCGCGCGAGTGGGGTACGGGTCTGCAGGATGCCGCACGCCCCACCCTCCGCCACCGCCGCGGCGCATACCGACATCGAGACGAGGGAGTGGTCACGGATGGCGTCCGCACGCCGGCCGGCGACGCTGGATGACCTGCTCGACGCCCGCACCCTGGCGGTGCAAAACACGGTCGCGCTGTCGCCGGACGGCCGCTGGTTGGCGTGCCCGCTGCACCGCGACCGGGACCGCCGCTACCGGGGCGCCCTGCCCGAGGGAGCGGTGCCGGGCACGGCGCTCGGTGTGCGCCTGCGGGTGATCGACGTCGAAGGCAGGCGCGGAGATCGCGGTGGCGCCGGAGGGGATGACCGCGTGGGCGCCATCCTGGAGCGCCGATGGCGGCCTGATGGCGTTTTACGCCGCGGAGCGCGACGAGGGCCCCGTCGACGTGCACCTGTGGAACCCTCGCACACGGACGTCGCGCCGCCTGACGGACGTACCCGTGGTCGCGCGGGGCTTCCCGGGCGAGCGCCCCAGGTGGATGGCGGACGGGCGGTCATTGTCCATACCGGTCGCGCCGGCCGGATGGCCCGGCCAGGGTGAGCGGCAGGCACGCCCCGCCGGGCGGGGCGGCGCGCACCGTGCCCGGTTTGCTCGGCGGGAGTGGAAGGAGTGACGGGTCTGACCTTCCCCAACGCGGCGTGGGAACCCTGGGTCCGTGGCGTGATGAGTATCGCGTTGCTGGTCCTCTATTATTCCGCCTACTCCGCCTATCCCGTCCCAGTGCTCACGGTGGCGGGCCTCATCCTGGTGCTGTATTTCGCCCTGTTCTGGAGAGGGGTGCGGTCCTGGCCCACGCTGTGGATCGTCGCCTTCTCGGCCTTCATCCTGGCGGCGGCCCTCGCCGTGCGCTACACCTTCGGCGCGCCCGCCGACAACCTGATCGGACCGCTCGTCGCCGTGATGGCGCTGTTGCGCGGCAGGGTCTGGCCAGAGATTGTCGCCCTTGTGGCGCTGGCGGCCCTGTTCGCGGCGGCGTACCCCGGAAGCCTGCCCGTGGGCACGGCCCTGGGTCTTGCGGGCCTGTACTTCTGGCTCCGCGGCCGGCGGATCCGTGAAGATGCGTATGCCCTGAGCCAGATGCACCTGCGCGAGTTGCAGAGGGCGCACGAGGAACTGCGGGAGGCGACCGTCGACTCCGTTCGTTCCGCAGCGCTGGAGGAGCGCGTGCGCATCGCCCGGGAGATCCACGACGGGCTAGGCCATCAGCTCACGTCCCTGATCATCCAGTTGCAGGCGCTCGAACTCATGCTCCCGCACGACCCGAAGCGGGCCGCCGAGACGACTGGACAACTGCTGGGGATCGCGCGCGCCGCGATGAGCGAGGTGCGGACGGCGGTGCGGGGATGGTCCGGCGACGAGGCGGGTCTGGGTGTCGTCGCGTTGAAGGGCCTGATCGCGCGGATCCAGGCACTCTCGCCGGTCCAGATCCGGTTCGCCCAGGAATCCGAACTCTCCGGTTGGTCCGCTGAGAACACCGTGGTCCTCTACCGTATCCTCCAGGAGGCGCTGACCAACGTCCTGCGCCATGCCGACGCCGGGGCGGTGACGGTGGCCGTGCGGGAGGACGGAGATCGGGTCGTCCTGACCGTGGCGGACGACGGACGCTATCGCGACCGGGAGCCACTGACGCCCGGCTTCGGGCTGCGGGGCATCGCCGAGCGCAGCCGCGAGCGCGGGGGCACCTTCGCCTTTCGCGGGGTGAGCCCGCACGGCCTGTGCATCGAGGCGTCATTGCCCCTGCAAGGCCCGAATGACTGACGCGGCGCACGCGTCGGGGGAGTCAGATGAACGCACAGGGGAAGATCCACGTCGTGCTGGCCGATGACCACTCCGTGGTCCGCCAGGGCCTCCGCTACATCATCGACGCCCAGCCGGACATGGAGGTGGTCGGGGAGGCGGCCGACGGGGCGTCGGCCGTCGCCGTCGCCGCGTCCTGTGCGCCGGACGTCGTGCTGATGGACATCCAGATGCCGAACGGCACCGGCATCGAGGCGACGCGCGCGATCCTGGGCTCGCTGCGGGATGTGCGGGTCCTCTTGCTCACGACGTTCGACCTCGGGGACTACGTCTTTGACGGCATCCGGTCGGGCGCCGCCGGGTACCTGCTGAAGGATGCGAAGACAGACGAACTGCTGGAGGCGATCCGCTGCGTTCACCGGGGTCAGGCCATCTACCGCACGGCGACCGCCAGCAGGGCGATCGCGGAACTGGC
Source organism: Bacillota bacterium (assembly GCA_021797775.1). Lineage (GTDB taxonomy): Bacteria > Bacillota > Sulfobacillia > RBS10-35 > JAJYVN01 > JAJZZC01. The sequence continues at coordinate 9,463 of JAJZZC010000136.1, read as the reverse complement.
GGCCCGAGGTCGCGCCGCCGTCCCGGAGGCGGGTGCGCGACAGCCGGGGCCGCTGACACAGCGCGAGACCGAGGTGCTGCAGCAGATGGCCTATGGTCTCCGGAACGAGGAGATCGCCAAGATGCTGTTCGTTTCCGAGGGCACGGTGAAGACCCACGTGCACCGGATCCTGCAGAAGCTCGGGGTTGAGGATCGCACGCAGGCCGTGGCCTGGGCGATCCGCGCGGGGATCGTCCGGTAGCGCGTCTATCGAGCGATAGACGGCCGGCGGGGCCGCCCTCGATCCCGGGGTGGATGCGCCCGCAGGCGCCGCCCCGTATCCTCCTGGCGGAGAGAGTCGCGACGGAGGCGACCTCGGCAGGGGGAGCACCCGTGAAGAGCGAGCACGGCCCAGCCCGGATCCCCTACCTGGACTACCTGCGTGCCGCGGTCGTGGCCCTGGTGTTCCTGCACCACACGGCCATCACGTACGGCGCCGCAGGCAGTTGGTACTACGCGGCCGGCGCGACCACCCCGCTGGCCAAGGGCCTGCTCACGCTCTTCGTCGCTTACAACCAGTCATGGTTCATGGGCTTCCTGTTCTTCCTCTCCGGCTACCTGTCCCTCCCGTCCTATGGGCGCAAGGGCGCCGGGAGGTATGTCGCGGACCGTCTGCGGCGGTTCGGGATTCCGCTCCTCGTGTACGCGATGGTGATCCAGCCGGTGACCGTGTGGCTGGCGCAGTCCGCGCAACCCGGCCACCTGTCGCTGGTCGCGGTGTACCTGCGGGAGCACCCCTTCGGATTCGGTGTGATGTGGTTCGTCGAGTCCCTGCTCCTGATGGACCTCCTCTTCGTCGTCTGGGCGAAAGGGCTCGCCCGCATCGACCTGACGGCCCGGCCCGGCGGGGGTTTTCCCAGGGGGCGCGCGCGCGCCGCGTTCGCCGCCGCGATCGGCGTCGCCTCCTTCCTGGTGCGCCTCGTCATGCCGGTCGGCACGTCCTTCGCCGGGCTGAACATCTGCTACTTCCCTAGCTACATCGCGATGTTCGTCGCCGGGATCGTCGCCTGGCGCATGCGCTGGCTCGACGCCATTCCGGACGGAGCCGGCCGCGCGGCGCGCCGGGCAGCCGTCGCCGGCCTCCTGCTCCTGCCCACGCTGGTCGTCGCGGCTCGGGCGCTGACGCACGCGCCGACCGCCTACTTCATCGGCGGCCCGCACTGGGAGTCGCTCTGCGAGGCCGTGTGGGAGCAACTCATGCTGGTCAGCGTGTCGGTCGCCCTGCTGCACTGGGGCCAGCGCCGGCTGAACCGGACGTCCAGGCGCTGGCAGGGTTGGGCCGCCGCCTCGTACACCGCCTACATGATCCAGCCCGTGGTGATCGTCTCGCTGTCCCTCCTGTTCCAGCACGTGGCGTGGTCGCCGTTCGGCAAATTCGCCGCCGTCGGCGCGCTGTCCATCGTGATCATCTACGCCGCCGCACGCGCCCTGCGGCTCATGGCGCCCGTGCGGTACCTCGTGGGGTGAGTCGTCGGAGGAAAGGGAGCCCGCACCGGGACCCGGACAACCGCCGCTCGCGCGCCCCTCACGCCCCCTCCCCCAGGTCGAAGACCACCTTCACCGCGCCCGACTGGCGGTGGAAGAAGGCGGCGCGCAGGGCCTGCCGGTACGCCTGCAGGGGGTAGCGGTGGGTCACCAGATCGCGCACGGGGACATCCGGCCGTTCGGCCATCCGCTGGAGCACCAGATCCAGGGTGTGCGCGTCCGCGGCGCCGGCCTCGCGCCCGTAACAGAAGGTACCATCCACCGTGATCTCGTGCGCCCAGAGGGCGGTCAGGTCGAGCCGGGGTATCAGCCCGCTACAGCCCAGCAGCACCGCCCGACCCCCTGCCCGCGTCAGGCGCAGCGCGGCCGCCAGCGTGGCGGGCGCGCCCACCGCGTCGAAGACCTGGTCGAAGCCACCGGTCCAGCCGCGCGTCCCCAACAGCCCAGGAAAGCCGCGACCCCAGCCCTGCTCCTCTGCCAAGCGCTCGGCCTCGCCGACCCCGCTCACGCTGCGTCCGGCGCCGAGCCGCGCCGCTAGCGCGGCCTGTGCCGGACGCCGCGCCACGACCACGGTCTCGGCAGCGGCCCCCAGCAGCGTGAGGGCGGCCACCACCGAGAGGCCGATCGTCCCCGCACCGATGACGAGCACGCGCGCGGCCGGTTCCGGCAGGTGGGGCAGGACCGCGTGCGCCGCGACCGCCAGCGGCTCAGCCAGCACGGCGGAGGCGTCGTCCACGCCGTTCGGCACCGGATGCAACTGGGAGACGTGCGCCACGAGCCGCTCAGCCCATCCACCGGGCAGGCCGCGGCAGTAGCCGAGCAGCATGCCGGGCGGCAGTGCCCCCTCCGCGAAGCGATGGCACACGGCGGTCTGGCCCGCAGCGCAGGCCGGGCACTCTGGCAGCCCGCGCACGCGGCAACCGAGGAAGGGATCGAGGACGACCCGGCGGCCCGCCCAGGCGCCGTCCTCTACGACCCCCAGCACCTCGTGCCCCATCACGGCGGGGAAGGAGACGAACGGGGAGAGCTGGGGGCCCGTTTGCCCCGTCAGGGCGCTGACGTCCGTCCCGCAAATGCCGGCCATACGCACGCGCACGCGCACCCAGTCGGGCCCGGGCGGCTCAGGCGCGGGCATCCGCCGCAGCGTCACACCGCTGAGCGCCACGGCCAACGCGGGCAGGCGGCCGGCATGCCGCGCCAGCAGCCAGCGCGGCGGGGAAAACCCGTACACCAGCGCGTCCATCGATAGCCCTCCCCGCCCGTCACGCTCGCCCCCGGGGGCCCAGAGAGCGGCACAGCGACGTGCGGCCTGTGCGCGATCACGAGCGGTAGGCTTGCTCCAAAGGGCAACCGGGACAACGACGCGGGCGGCCAGGCGCCCGAACCCACGGCCCGGGACCGCTCCCGCGCGGCCGCCTCACCGGCGGGACGGGCGGCGGACGCCCCGACGGCCCGTGCCACACGCCCGTTTCCTCGCACGGCCCGCGAACCCGTGACGGCGTTCTGGACCACCGCAGAGCCGGCCCGAGATACGCCCAGCGCCGGACGCACGGTGCCGAGCCCGCGGCGGCGTCCTGGCCGTCATTCCCCGTTCATCCCGCTCACCACCGTGGCCCGGGCAGCGTACCAGCCTGTCCGTCAGAAGGGGGCCGCGTGGCGGCCCCCTTGACCCGTGGACGGGGCGGTGCCCGCCCGACCGCGGGTGGCCCAGGCATCCCAGCGCGTGCGCGCGGGGCGCATCCCGCCGGGTCGCATGCCCGCGAGCATCCCAAGGAGGCTGCTGCGAAGGTCCTGTTTCGCGGCAGCCCAAGGCCTGCGGTCCGGCCCACGGCTGCTGCAACACCGTCCTTGGCGCCGCCAAGCGACAGACGTCCACCCGGGCCTCGCGGCGCCGTGGGCACGGGCCTACCGCCTCCATCCGCTCCGGGTCCCGCGCCCCCCCCCGGACCGCCAGCCTGCCGCCGGCGAACGCCGCGCCCGTCACGACGCCGCGGCACGACCTCTGGCATGCCGGGTCACTCCATCGGCACCTGGCGCACCAGCCGCGGGCTGACCCGGTCGAAGATCTCCGTAAGGCTCTCCCCCGTGATGGTGAGGCCGTGGTTGCGCAGCCCGACGACCCCGTGGGTCGGATCGGGCAGCGTGGCTAGCCGCTCGGTCACCGCGCGCGCCAGCTCCAGCGTACCGCACGGGTAGTTGACGTCCGTGCTCGTCACGCCGGGGATCCAGGCGTGCACGTGCAGGATGGCCCCCACACCGGGAAAGCGCTCGTAGATCATCTGGTGCTCGATGGCATCCACCGAGACCCGGCGCGCGCGCGCCGCCGGCGGCACGCTCACCACCATGCGGTTGACGGCCGCGTCGTAGCCGCGCACGAGCAGGATCTCCTCACCCACCCGCTCCAAGCGCGCCTTGTCCACGCCGCTGGCGCTCATCCAGAAGCCGAGGTCGGGCTCGCGCACGCTGACGTTGCCGTAGCTGAGACCGCTGAGCTGGAAGAGGCGCCGCAGGTGCTCGAAGTCGGCGGACGGCAACAGGCGGTCGATGGGGAACGGCGCCGGCAGGAGATCCATAGACTTCAGACGGCGAGAGGCCTCGGCGATGGCCGCCGTCCGCTCGTTGCCCTGCCAGAGGCCCTCCGGCAGGTCGGGCAGGAAGGCGTTGTCGATCACCAGGTGGGAGGTGGCGAGCGGCTGGACGCGCTCCAGCACCCGGGCGAAATAGTCGCCGTCCTGGCCCTCCACCGCGTAGTGCCCCCGCTCCAGGGTGACGAAGTAGGTGCGCGGCGGCCGGTCGGCGCGCGCCCCGGGCTCCTCCACCAGATACACGAGGTGGTTGGCCAGCGAACGGATGAGCAGTGGGTAGGTGGCCTCCAGCACGTCGCCGGGCGGCTCTGGACCAGCCGTGACCCCGACGACGAAGGTGGCCTGCTGCGCGCGATGGTACGGGCGTGGCCGCCCGGGTAAGAAGAAGTTCCACACCACCTGCGTGTTCGGTCCCGCGGCGCCGCCGCGGTCCAGGGCCTCGCGCAAATGCGTCCCGAACCACAGAAGAAGCGGCGCCCCGGCCGCCTCGCCTTCCAGACCCGTGATGACCCAGCGCAAACCATGACCCCCTGGACGGGGAGGCACCCCGCGTAAAGTCGACCGCATCCATCGTGCCCGTGGCGAACCGGTCCGTGCTGCGGCTGGACGGACCCGCTTCCCAGGGGCGCACGGCGCGACTCGGAACCGCCAAACGACCCTGGACATCCGGTGCGGCGGTTGCTCCGTGCCCATCATACCCGTCCAGACGGCGCTGGCTGGCCGAACGGATCAGGCTTCTCTGGGTCCATACGGACCCGGCCGGGGGCCCGAGTGGCCGTGGCCGCGCTGGCGGACCGGTGGTGCAATGCGCTGGCAGGCCCGTTCGCTGGCGTCGCGCGCTCCGGCCTCCAGCGTCGCCTCGCGCGGCCCCAGATGGGGGGAGCAGCATCATGTGCCAAGGATTGTCCCGACGCGGCGCGGTCATCCAGGCCGGGCCGGCCGGCCGTGCGGCGGACCCGCCGTCGAGGGGGGGCGCATGGTGACAGCCGCGCTGCGGCATCGCCCGCCCCTACGGGGCGTGCTCTTCGATCTCGACGGCACGCTGCTGGACATTGACGGCGAGGGGTTTCTCGACGCCTACGTGGACGGACTGACCGCATATTGGCAGCCGGCGGATGCGGGCGCGTTCCGGCAGGCGGTCATGGCGGCTGCGGTGCCGATCTTCTCCGCCCATCCTGACCGGACCAACGGCGAGGTCTTCCGCCAGCACCTGGCCGCCTACCTGGGCACCGACCCGGCGGCCATCGCGGCGACCATGGCGGCCTTCCACGCCACGGCGCTTCCCGTGTTGCCGTTCCCGCACCGCCCGGCGCCAGGCGCGCGCGCCTGCGTCCTGGCCTGCCTGCGCCGCGGGCTGCGCTTGGCCGTCGCCACGACCCCGATCTACACCCCCGAGGTGATCCGCCTGCGCCTGGGGTGGGCCGGGCTGGACGACCTGCCCTGGCACCTGGTCACCCACAGCGAGAACATGCACACCTGCAAGCCGAACACGAACTATTACGAGGAGGCGTCCACCCTGCTCGGGCTCCCGGCCCAGGCCTGCCTGATGGTCGGCGACGACCCGTTGCAAGACGGGCCGGCGGGCCGCGTGGGCATGGCCACGCTCATGCGGGCGCAGGAGGGGGAAGGCGACCAAGCAGGGTGGGGCTCATTGGAAGAAGTCGCGGTGGCCGTCGAGGCGGCCCCCGTGGAGCCGCCCGGGCGCTGAGCCGCTCGGGCGGAACCGGCGCCAGCGCCGCACGCCGCGGCCTATCGCGCGCGGGCTCGGGCGGCGCCCACGCGGCTTGCCGGCGACGGGTGACGGACGCCCCACCGCTGCGGCGACAGCATGCGCTCCAGCGTCAGTACGAAGAAGCGCGGCGCGCTCCGGGGAGCGGCGCCATCGCTCTTTCGCACGCACACGGGCCCGCATCCGCGGTGTCCATTCGCTGCCCCGCGCCGGGGACGCAGCATCGTGTTCGTCCGAGCGCGTCCCCCGGACGGCGCACAGGCGGACCCGGCGAGTGTCTTGCTGCGGAGTCGCGACCAGTCTCTCTGGAAGGCGACCCGCCGCAGGGCCGTGCTCCATGGCGCGGGCCGCGAGGGGTGGGGCGGTCGTTTGCGCCGTGGGCTTCGCACCACCTGGTCGCGTTGGCCACTCCACGGCGCCCTGGGCGTGCCCGCGGGCCGCGGGCGCCGCCGGGGACAGGCTGGGCGTCTCTCGCCGGCGCGCACGTCGCCCTACCAGCCAGGCCGTTTCCCAGGGGTGCTGCACGGCCGTGCCGCGGCGCTAGGCGCTCGGCAGAGAGGTCGCCCCTTTACCCCGGCCCCGCCGCCACCGGCTCGCCGGCAGCGGTGCGCACATCAACCCAGGACAGCCCGCCGGCCCGGAAGGCTTCCAGGGCCTCCTCCAGCCGCGGCCGAGGCACCTCTAGTGCCATGCCGCAGGGCGAGCCGCCGCGCGGGGCCGCCACCACGCGCGTATCCCAGCCGGAGGCGGCCAGCAGCCGGCGCGCCAGGAGCAAGGCGGTGATCCCGCCGAAGGTCACTCGGAGCGGCGGCTCCACCGCGTTATCCCTCCCGCGCGGCGCGTTCGGGGGTGCGGACGGCGACCCAGCGCAGGGCCTCCACCCCAGCCTCGACTTCCTGCCGCGTCGTGAACGGACCGAGCGAGAGCCGGGCCGCGCCGTCGGGCGCCGTGCCCAGGGCCGCGTGCGCCAAGGGCGCGCAGTGCAGCCCCCCGCGCACGCACACCCCGAAGCGTTGGTCCAGAATCTCGGCGACCGCGCCGCTCGGCCAGCCAGCGACGCGCAGGGCGACCACCCCCACCCCCCGGGTCGGGTCATCGGCCGTGAACAGCTCCAGCCCCTTGATGCCGCGCAAGCCTTCCACGAGTTGGGCGTGCCGCTCCACCTCGCGCGCCCGCAACGCACCGAGGCCCTGGTCCGCCAGGAAGGCGGCCGCTGCGCCCAAGCCCAGGATGCCCGGGGTGTTGAGCGTGCCGGCCTCAAAGCGTTCCGGCAGTTCCCCGGGCGGGGTCTCCTCCTCGGAGCGCACCCCGCTGCCCCCGAGTAGGAGGGGTTCCATCTCGACCCCCGGCGCGACATAGAGCAGGCCGACGCCCTGCGGCCCCAGCAGCCCCTTGTGGCCGGGGCAGGCCCAAAGATCGATCGGCGCATCGTCCAGCAGCACCGGCAGGTGCCCCGCCACCTGCGCCCCGTCGACGAGGAAGCGGATGCCGCGGCGCCGCAACTCCTCCCCCACCTCCAGCACGGGGGTCAGCACCCCCGTCACGTTCGAAGCCGCGGTGAAGACGACGAGGCGCGTGTCGGGCCGCAGGGCCGCGACCACGTCCTCCGCCCCCAGCTGCCGCGCGCCCGCGGGGGCGAGGACGGTCACCTCGCCCCCGGTGCGGGCCCGCCACGCGGAAAGCGGGCGGAGCACGGCGTTGTGCTCCCACGTGGTGCAGATCACGTGCCCTGCGCCAGGGAGGCTTCCGGTGATGGCTTGATTGAGCGCGGCCGTGGCACCGGCCGTGAACACCAACCGGCGCGGGTCACCCACCCCGAGCAAGGCGGCCAGCGTCGCGCGCGCCTCAAACACCGCCAGCGCCGCGTCCATGGCCAGATGGTGCCCTCCGTGGCCCGGGTTGGCATTGAGCTCGCCAACGCTGCGCGCCATGGCGGCCGCGACGCCAGGGGCCTTGGGGTTGGCTGTGGCCGCATTGTCCAGGTAGACCGTCACCGGGATCCGCCTCCCTCTACTACCGACCGTTGCCGACTGGCTCGGAGCTGCCTACTGTGCGCTCTCCGCCGCGGGGAAGAGCCCGGTGGACAGGTAGCGCTCGCCCGTGTCCGGGAGGACGACCACCACGGTCTTGCCGCGGAACCGCGGGCGCGCCGCCACCGCCGCCGCCACGTGCGCCGCGGCCCCCGAGGAGGGGCCCGCCAGGATGCCCTCGGAGCGCGCCAGCCGCCGTGCGGCGGCCAGGGCGTCCTCGTTGGTGACCGTGATGACCTCGTCGACGACGCCGCGGTCGAGGACCTCGGGCACGAAGCCTGGGCCGATGCCCTGCAGGGGGTGCGGACCCGCCGCGCCCCCGGACAGCACGGGTGAGGCGGCCGGCTCGACGGCCGCGACGAAGAGCCCGGGGATGCGCTCCTTCAGGACGGCGCCGACCCCGGTGATGGTGCCGCCGGTGCCCACGCCCCCGACAAAGGCGGCGACCTCGCTCCCGCAAGCGCTCCAGATCTCCTCAGCGGTCGTGTCCCGGTGGACCGCCGGGTTGGCCGGGTTGCGGAACTGCTGGGGCATGAAGGCGCCCGGCAGCGTGGCCAGGAGCGCCTCCGCCCGTGCCACGGCGCCGCGCATCCCCTCGGCCTTGGGCGTGAGGACGACCTCCGCCCCGTAGGCGGCCATCAGGGCACGCCGCTCGACCGAGGCGCTCTCCGGCATCAGCAGGATGACCCGGTAGCCGCGCACCGCGCCCACCATGGCCAGGGCAATGCCGGTGTTGCCGCTGGTGGGCTCCACGATCGTCCCACCGGGCCGCAGCCGCCCGTCCCGCTCGGCCGCTGCGATCATGGCCAAGCCGATGCGGTCCTTGACGCTGCCCCCGGGGTTGAAGGACTCCAGCTTCGCCAGGATGCGCGCGTTGTCCCCGAAGGCGTGCAACGCGACCATGGGCGTGTTGCCGATCAACTGGGTGATGTCCGTCACCGGCGCCATGCTGCCATCACTCCCACCGTATTTCCTGGTTTCCGTGCGTCTTCATGGAATTTAGCATAGCCGCGGGCGCACGGCGAGGGGCAGATCCAGAGGGCCCGTCGCCCAGGTCCAGACGGACCGGGACCGGGGGGACGTTCGGGTACGCCCTTCTGACCGGCCGGGCGGCCGGACCCGCGTCCTGTGGGCGGTACATCCGGTCGCCTACGGGTGGAGCCGCCTCTTGCGGCGAGCCTGCCGTGCGCGCCCTCGGCCCCCCGCCCCTGGCCGGTTCGGCCCACCCCCGGCGCCAGGCGTGGCCCGCCATGCCTCGCCGGCTTCGTGCCCCAGGACCCCGGCGGGGGGGGAGCGGCTCATGCGCGAGCCGGGGATGTTGCGGGCGTGGCCGCGGCCGGACTGAGGGCGCCGGGCGGGCGGCGGTGGCGGCGCGCCGGCACCTCGGCTGTGCCTTGCGAGAGGCGGGGGAACTTCTGCCCGACGGTTCGCCGGCCGCAGAGGGGTTGGAGCGCGCCATCGCGTTTGCTGGCCGCCGCGCGGCGGCTCGCCGGGGACGCGGCCGCCATCCCCTCGATGCGCCGTTCGGCTTCATCCACGCCGAGTTCCCGCGCGCGTCTGAGGAGCCGTTCCCATGCGGCCCGTTCGGCTTCCGG
>JAJZZC010000135.1 GCA_021797775.1 Bacillota bacterium | reverse complement strand
CGGCTTGGCGGGCGACTCCCCGTGCAAGGGTTCCGCCAGGCCGGGGGAGGGGTTTACCACCGCCCATGGGAAGTCCTGGTTCTTAACAATATCTTAACATTCCCCTCCACATTTGTGGGATGCACCCAGGTGGGGCAGAGGAGGGCGCGCCGGGCGCATATAACCGGCGCGCCCTCCTCTGCCGGTCCGTGGCTAAACCGGGGCGGCCTGATTCGCCACCTTTCCAGAGTCTTGCAGGGGGGCCACGCCCGCATGCGTCGGCACCATCATGGCGACCCAAACCGGCCGCAAAGCCTTAGTCACCCGGCTAGACTAGCCGTTGCTCATGCTCCAACGGTGAACCAATGCGTTCCGCCATCGATGGTTTCGATCAGCGCTACCGACCGACCCCGGGGGCCGCTCACTAGCGCCCACGCTATCTTCATCGATACAGCACTGAGCGCGTAAACGCCATTGGATGGGTCTGCTCGGACGAACCTCCAAGCGCCTCCGGCGGCGGGGATCCATCTCCAAGTCAATCCGCCATCGACTGACCTGTAAAGATCCTGCCCGTTCGCGAGCCATATATCAGACGGGCTGAGGAAGTCATACTGGGCCAAGAGTCCATCCGAGGCCAACGGTAGACCGGCTCCAAAGCGCCAGCTGGTCCCGCCGTCCCGAGTGACAGCGAAAGCAATCCCCGGACGCACTCGGCAAGTTCGTTGGAACGGCACGTCGATTGCATCAGGCCCTAAGACCACGGGGTCCCAGTTCACGAGGTCGCACCTGCTCATACTGAAGCTTGGCTGAATAGGCATAGGGGCCCGCTTACGGCCTCCGTCATCGCTCTGCTCAATGATGAGGCGTCCTGGGTTCTCAGTATAGGCAAGCCAGGCTGTCGTTCCACTGCTGAAGATCGCGCCCATTCCGACTGCTGCGGCACTCATGTGGGACAAAACGGACCAGAGCTGGCCGCCGTCTGTTGTGTGCCACAAGGTCGCCTCTTCATTCCCACGTCCATAGGTGAGGATCCATCCGTCCCGTTGGTTGAGGAAGTAAACAGCGCCATTGGCCTCGTTGGCATACCCGGGATTTCTGATAGTGGCATAAGTCCAGGTTTTGCCGCCATCAGTGGTTCGAAACACTCGGATGACGCCGCCATATATTGGACCGCTGTTTGGAAACCAGGATTGAAGAAACCATGCATCATTAGAATGGACAAAAAACGCAGTCCCGTTTTTCACGTCCTGCGGTGTACTTGCGGACTGGAATAGATTAAACGAAGGAACCGCATGGGGCGTTACCACTTGCCAGGTTCTCCCGGCATCATGGGTACGAAACACTTGGGTAAGACTCCAAGCCCAGCCGGTAGTAGAACTGACCATGTGGATGCCGATCATTGCGGGGATTAGAGCCCCAACTGGTTCAGACGACGCTGTATTCGCTGAGGTAACTATCTGGCCTGAGGTGGCACCCGCTGCCGAGTAATTGCCAAAGCACGCTAGCCCGGTGAACATCAGGGCGAAAGGCATGACTAAGAAAATTGCAAACCGGATGGTTCGCCGTCTCTCAACCTTTTCTTTCATCTAACCACCAACTCCTTGATCCGGCCGCAAGGATGATCCCTTGCTGTGTGTGCTACGTGAACAGGCACCGCCTGCCACGGTTACCTTAAGTCTAAACCATTCGGTCTCATTCCGCGTGGTCAGTAGCACAGAGGGAACTCGCCCGCTTCCGCGCCGCGGTCCCCCAGCTGCTGCACGCGGTCACCTTCGGCGACCTCCAACGCTACGTCGAGTCCCGCACCGGGCTCCGCGCCCCCGCCAGTCAGGCCCTGGCCGTCGCATCCTGCGCAGCTTCTTCCGCTTCTGCCTTCGCCTCGGCTACCTCCCCCTCAACCCCGCCGACCTGCTCTAGCCCCCGCGCGTGCCCTGCACCAGCGACCTGCGCTGGTGCCTGCCGGACGAACTCGGTAAGGAGCGCACCCTCAAGGTGCGGTTCGACCTCTGGCGGCGGATCACGGCCGCCCGCCGCGCGCGGGGCCTGCCCGAGGAACCCGGGTCCGGGGGAAACGAGCCGCTCTTCCCCAACCGCTGGGGTCGGCCGTGCAGCGTGACACACCTGCGGCGCCTAGTGGGCCAGACGGCACGTGGGGCCGGAGTGGCCAAGCCCTTGTCGCCGCACTGGTTCCGGCACTCCCACGCGACGCTGACCCTGGCGGGCGAAGCCCCGGTGCTGCAGGTGCAGCACGACCTGGGCCTCGCGTCTCTGGCGATGACGCAGCGGTACCTGCACCTGGCACAGGGGCTACGGGAAGGGTCCTCGACTTCGTCCGCGTCACCCTCCCCGGGGAGTAGCGCGGCGCGGGGCCGGGTCTGGGCGGGCGCGCGCGCGGCGTGCGTCCCGGGATGAGACCCGGCGAGCAGGGGGGGTAGCGGCTGGGCGGCGTGATCGAGATCGCGCCGTACCCTCTTCCTCGCAGCCGTGGCGGCGGCACTCGCGGAAATGGTGGAGGGCCCCGGCGTGTGGGCCGTCCCCGCACCGGCGGCGGTGCGTCGCCCCGCCGCGCGGGCGTTGCTCCGCTCCGAAGGCCCGCCACCCAGCGCGTCGAATCGAATTGGCATGAGCAGCCAGGAGTCGATCAACCGGATCCACGGCCTTGCCGAGCGGGCGGCCCGCGTCCAGGACCTGCTCGGAGACCTCGAAGTGGCGCTTTTACCCGCGGGAGAGAGTCCCGCCTTGCGGCTGCTCGGCGAGCTGAAGCGCGCATGGCGCGATTTCCGGGACGAGGCGATGCGCGGGGGAGGGGCCTCAGGGGGCACCAGCAGTCCCAAGCAGTAACCCGCCTCGCTACCCCCCCTGCCAGCCCCCCTCCCCGCGGCGTCGAGGGTCCCCCCAGGCCGGCAGGCCGGGGCAGGCAGGAGGCCCAGTACGTGGCGCTGGGGCAGATGACCTCGTCGCCCACGCCCACGCCACACGCAAAGAAGGCGCTGTGTAGCGCGGCCGTGCCGGTGTTGCACCCGAGCGCGTACCGCGTGCCCTGCCAGGCGGCAAACTCCTTCTCAAACGCAACGGTCACATCAAGCCCGGACATCGCGCCCCGACACAGCACGTCGAGCACCGCCCGCTCGTGCTCCTCGGTCATGATGGGCCACCGGAACAGGTCGCCCGGGTCGGAGCGCACCGCCTTCGGGCCGCCCTGCACCGCCAACGGCGTCGTGGCATCCATCGTACCGTCTACCTCGCTCCCCGCCTTCGGCTCACCGCACGCGCGGTGCAGATCGATCGCACCCGCCGGCTTGCTAGTCGGCGCGCACACCGGCCAGTGGGCATGCCGTCGCCGGCGCCCTGGGTCGGGCCCGTGGCCGCGCCCTCCGCCGTGGCCCGCGCCCGTGGCCCTGCCCCGGCCGGAACCGCCACCTACCCCCAAACCTACCCCCCCGGGCCCACCCGTTCCCGGCCCCCGCCCACGCGCCACCCGTGGCCCCTGCCCTTGGTCGTGGCCCACTAGCAGCCCCCGGCCCCGGGTGCGGTAGCCGCGTACGGGCCCCCGCCTGCCCCGGGGCCCGTGCCCCTGTCCAGGCCCCATGGCCCACTACCGGCCGCCTTCCCCGCCCCCGGCCTACGGTGCGATGGCCGTCTACGGGCCCCCGCCTACCCCGAGGCCCGTGGCCCCTGCCCTTGCCCAGGTCCCATGGCCCGCTACCGACCGCCCCCTCCCCAGGCACCGTGGCCCGTGCCCCCTGCCCATGGTCCGTCGCCTGGAACCGGCCCCCCCTCCCCGCCGCGCCCCTCCCCAGGCACCGCGGCCCGTCCCCCCGCCCCGCGGGCCCCTTCCAGCCCGCATCCCGCGCCCCCCTACCCCCGCTTCCCCGTGACCTTCACGACAAACGCGTGCTCCCCGGGTCGCTGTTCTGGCAGGCGCACCTCCAGCCCGGCCGGTCCGCGCGACCACTCCAGCGGCTCCCGGGCGCCGATCAGCTCGACCCGGTCGATCTCGCGGGCGTAGAGCCCCGACTCGTTGCCCAGGGAACGGATCACCACGCGGCCGTCCGCCGGCCAGGCCAGCACTGTCGCGTACAGGGTGTCGCCCCGGGCCGTGAAGCGGATGTCCTGCGCGGTGAACGCCCCGCGCTTGGTGTCGGTGAAGCCGCCGCTCTGCACCCGGGTCGGCCCCTCACCGTACACCTTCCATGGCCGCGTGCCGAAGATCGCCTCACCGTTGGCGTCCAACCACTCGCCGATCCCGAGCAGGATCGTGCGGTCGCCCTCGGGGATGGTCCCGTCCGCGCGCGGCCCGATGTTGAGAAGCAGCGCCCCGTTCTTGCTGACGATGTCCACCAAGTCGCCAACGAGCCCGGTGACGCTCTTATAGTCCTGGCCCTCGACGTAGCCCCACGAGTTCTTGGCGACCGCGGTGTCGGTCTGCCAGAAGACGGGGTCGATGTCCGTGAGCTGCCCGCGCTCGATGTCATAGACGGCCGTACCCTTGGCGAAGGCTTGGTGCTTGTAGTTGATGGCGACGCCCAGGTCCCATTCCGCCGCCCGGTTGTAGTAGTAGGCGGCGAACTTGAGGAGGTATGGGCGAAACGCCGGCTGCTCGATCCACCAGTCGAACCACACCAACTGCGGGCGGTACTTGTCCACCAGCTCGCAGGCGCGCGCCAACCAGTCATCGAGGAATTGCTCGTTCGGCGGCAGCGCCTGCGGTTGCGCGGGCCCGTAAAGACCCGCGTAGCGGGGGTCCTGAACATCCGAGTCGAACTTCATGCCGCCCTCGAAGAACCACCAGTGCTCCGCGCGGTGGGAGGAGAGCCCGAACACCAGCCACTGCCGCCGCACGGCCGCCGCCAGCTCGCCGATGATGTCGCGCTTGGGCCCCATGCGCGCGGCGCTCCACTCGGAGTAGCCGCAGTCGTACATCGGAAAGCCGTCGTGGTGCTCCGCGACCGGGACCACAAACTTGGCCCCCGCGCGGCGGAACAGCCCCGCCCACTCATCGGCGTCGAACTTGTCGGCCGTGAACAGGGGGATGAAGTCTTTGTACCCGAACCGGCGGTGCGGCCCGTACCGCTCCGCGTGATGCGCGAACTCCCGCGATCCCTGCTGGTACATGTTGCGCGGGTACCACTCGTTCCCGAATCCGGGAACCGCGTACACACCCCAATGAATGAAGATGCCGAACTTGCCGTCCACGTACCACGAAGGAACGCGGTACGCCTGGAGCGATTCCCGATCCGGTCGGAACGGCCCGCTGCCCGCGACCTGGGTGATGGCCTGCTTGGCCTCGGCAACGCTGCGCACAGTGCTCCCCCTCGGGATGAAGCCGTGTGCGCGCGACCTTCGCGCCGGGACACCCCGCTCCTGCAAGGTCGGGCTAGCCGCAGGCACGACCGGCAGGCGCAGCCTACTTGCACGTACAGACGTTCCTTGCCACCCTGTTCCCAAGGCGGCCCTCTACGAGGCGGTTCGTTTGGCCGCTAGAGACGCCGGCGTCTCGGTCCAGGCTTTTGTCTCGGAGGCCCTGCGCGCGGGGGTCGGCTCTGGTCTCAGCGCCGAGTCCCTGGCTCGACGCCGATCTCGGCAGCGAGTTGCCGCCGTACGACCGGGGGGTCCCGGCGGCCCCCCGTCCCGCCGACCCGTGCACGGGGCCCCTGACCGCGGCTTCGTCGTCGAGGGCGGACGCCATGCCCGCTGACGATCTCGCGCCCGGTGACGTTCCTGGAGGTCGCTCTGGGCATGGGTGGTGCCGTCCGGCCACGAGCAGGCCGGTACACGTCCAGCGGTGGCCGTCGGCCTGCCGCCGATGCGCCTACGCTATCCGGTCCTCCCGGTGGTGCCTCTGACCACGCAGGATGGTCCCTGGACCGAGGGCGACCCTCGGATAGATCCGCAACTGCCAGCCGGGGCCGCGGGGGTGCGCACACGCTCCGTGGTGCTCCGCGCCAGGTGCGTGCCTGCGATGCCCGCCGCGTCCGCGGCTACCTCGGCGCGCTAGATCCCGCCACCTACACGGTGGTGCGGCAGCGGCGGACCCTGCCGTTCGTGGCGATGCGGCTGATGGCGAGTACGGCGTCGTTCGCGAAGGCGTACGACCACGAGAAGATCGAAGCCTGGCTGGACGGGGTGCAGAGCGGGCTGAACTTCTTTGGCGGCGTCAGCGCGCAAATCCTCTTCGACAACGCGAGCACGATGGTCCGGGAGGTGCTGGCGGGTGGCCGGCGCCTGCAGACGCCGGAGTTCCAGGCGCTGGCGGCACACTTCGGTTTCGAGGCGGTGTTCGCCAACCCGGCGCGAGGCAACGAGAAGGGTGGGGTGGAGCACCTGGTGCGCTGGGTGCAGCAGAACCCGTTCTGCCCCGTGCCGGAGGTCGACTCGCTGGAGGAACTGAACGCGCTGCTGCTGCGGCGCTGCCTGGAGGACAGCGAGCGGCGCCGACGGGATGGACGGCTGGTCGCCGACCGCTGGACAGAGGAGCAGGCGCACCTGGCGGCGCTGCCTGCGGCCCCGTTCCTCGCGTGCCGTCGGCGCTTCGCCCGGGTGGACAAGACCCTGCTGGTGTCATTTGACGGGGCGCACTACTCGGTGCCGCCGGCGTACGTCCAGCGTGCGGTGACTCTGCGCGTCTTTTGGGACCGGGTGGAGGTCGCCGACGGGGAACGGACGGTCGCAGTGCATCCACGGCAGGCCCCGGGCGGCAGCTCGCTGCTGCTGGAGCACTACCTGCCGGTCCTGGCGGTCAAGCCGCGGGCGGTGGCCCATGCCGCGGTGATCGCGCGCGGGGCGCCGGAGATTGCCCACTACCGCGACGCGTTCCTGCGGGCGCGACCGGAGGGGTTCCGGGAACTGGTGGCGATCCTGCAGCTGGGACAGGAGGCGGGAAGCGAGGTGCTGGCGACGGCGTTGGCCCAGGCGGAGCGGCATCATGCCTACGACCTGGAGAGCATCCTGGCCATGGGCCGGGGTGACGGCGCGGGCGAGGCGGCGGCGCTGGATCCGTGCGTGTTGCGCCGCTGGCCGGTGGCCGAGGTACGGGCGGTCCGTGCCGCGGAGTACGCGTGGATGAACGCGGCGGCGGCGGGCGGTGAGCGCGCGTGAGCGGCAGGGAGGGACAGGAGCCGCTAGACGGGCTGCACGCCCGGATCGAGGCCCAACTGGGCGCGCTGCACCTTCCGGGTGCCCTGGGGTGCTACCGCGACCTGGAGGCGGAATTGAGAGCGGGCGAGCCGGGCCTGCGTCTGTTGGAGGGCGTGCTGGCGGCAGAGATGGCCTCACGGGACCAGCACCGCTACGACCGGAACCTCCGGGCCGCCCGGCTACCGGTGGTCAAGGAGATCGCGACGTTCGACCTCACGGCGCTGCCGTCGCTCTCCCGGGCGCGTATCGAGGAACTCGCGAGCGGAAAGTTCATCGCCGCGCACGAAGCGGTGATCCTGGTGGGAAATCCAGGGACTGGGAATTATGCAAAGCCATCAGTTATGTGAAGTCCCCTGCCGGCAACTGCATGGATACGCGCTAGGGACCGGTGCGGGCTTGTCATAACTCCTTACATAGCGGGCGCGATACGGTGCCCGCCCGCGTGAGGAGGTCGCTCATGGACAATGGGCCCGCGCTCGACGATCTAGTCGCGAACGTGCTCGCTGAACTCCTGCGGCTCCAGTATTCTGCCGGCTCCCGGACGGGGTACCGACGCTTCTATCAGCGTGTTCTCGCGTATGCCCGCGCACGTGACATCAGAGAGTATTCCGAGGCCTTCGCCCGCCAGTTCTTTGAGGACACCTTCCAGGTCAAGATGCGGGAACTCCCTCAGCCTGTGCCCCAGAAGCTCTGCCTGGCCCTCCGCTATCTTCGCTGTTTGGGGGATTACCAGCTCCACGGGACCGTCTTCCGGCGCCAGGTGAAGAAGGGTCCGTATCAAGCGCCCGACGCATACCGGGCGGTGCTTGAGGCGTTTGCACGCGAATGCGACCGGCGGGGCTATTCGGCGCTGGCAGCGCGGAGTCGATGGAATCGCCTCCGCGCCTTTGTGGATTATCTGGCGACTCAGGGAGTTGCGCCTGAAGCGATCAGTGGCCAGCATCTGTCCAACTACACTGCCACCCTCATGGGGTATCACCCCAAGACGGTTGCAGCGATGCTCACGAACGTTCGAACGTTCCTGCGCTTCCTTTGCTCTGTCGGGTACCATCGGTTCGATCTCAGCGGCGCTGTGCCCCGGCTGCGCTCGCGGTACTACGAACGCCTGCCAAGCGTCTGGCCTGCGGATTCCGTCCGGCGTCTCTTGGGGGCTATTGACCGGGGCAACCCCACCGGAAAGCGCGATTACGCGATCATCCTGCTCGCGGCTCGGCTCGGCATGCGGGTGGGGGATATCAAAGCGCTCACGCTGGCCGCGTTGCACTGGGAGACCAAGACGATCGTCTTGGTGCAACAGAAGAATCGGCGGTCGACGACCTACCCACTCCTGGACGACATCGGTTGGGCCCTCATCGACTATCTGCAGCATGGACGGCCACGGACGTCGTCGCCGTATGTGTTTGTTCGGCACAACGCCCCGTTTGAGCCGTTTGCGCAGTACGCCAACTTCCATCAACTGATCACGAAGTACAACCGCCGGGCGGGAATCCCGCTCCCGGGAGGGGCCCACGGCATGCACTCGCTCCGGCACACCTTGGCGAGCGCCCTGCTTGAGCAGCACACGCCGTTGCCCGTGATCGCCGAGATCATGGGCCATCTGAGCACGCAGTCGACTCAGGTCTACCTGCACGTCGACCTTGAGGCGTTGCGCCGCTGCGCGCTCGATCCAGAGGAGGTGTTGACCTGTGCCGACCCCATCACCTGAGCGGCCCGTGAGCTTCACCGGACCGCTAGCGGCCGTCTTCTATGGTCTGATCGCAGAAAAGCGCGGAGCGGGCTATCGGTACGACGCGACCGCGCACGACCTTATCCCATTGGATCGGTTTTGTGTCGCAGTCGGCCTCCGCGAGGCCAGCTTGCCCCGGGACTTCGTGCTCCATTGGGCCAACAAACGCAAGCGCCAGGCCCTCGCCCAGGCCACCCGAGTCACCTCGGTGGAAGAGTCCCACTCCGATTGGACCGAAAGTCCAGATCTCATGAAGTGGCTCCGCCAGATCTGCGCCCCAGCCCCGTAACGGTTCATGTTATGCCAAGTGGGCGGGAGCGGAGCTCAACAAGGTGGCCACTCGGGCTCCGCTCCTTTGCATAACTGATGGCTTTGCATAATTCCCATTATGTAAAGCTTTACATAATGGGAAGACCCACATTCTCTCCGCCCTCTGCCTGGAAGCGGTGCGCCATGGGTTCCGCGCGCGCTTCCTCACGGCGTCGGCCCTGGTGAACGAACTGCTGCTTGCCCGGCAGGAGTTGCGCGTACCCAAGGTGCTGAAGCAGTACGGCGGGTTCGACCTGGTGGCCGTGGACGAACTCGGCTACGTGCCCTTCAGCCGCGAGGCGGCGCAGTTGCTCTTCGAATTCTTCGCGGACCGTTACGAACGCCGGGCGACGGCGCTGACGACCAACCTGCCCTTCGCCCAGTGGGCGCAAGTCTTTGGGGACGAGACGATGACGGTGGCCCTGCTGGATCGGCTGACCCACCGCAGCCACGTGCTGATGTTCAACGGCGACAGCTACCGCGCGAAGGAGAGCCGGCGGCGGAGCGAACCCCGAGCGGCAGCAGGAGCATCCTGACCGCTGTCAGGGTCGACGTGACGCGGCGCGCCGAAGGGGCAGCGAAGGGGGGGTGGTCCCTGGTTCAGACCCATATCCTTCCATCGCGCGCCCGCCTCCCCCCGAGGGGGGAGGCGGGGCAGGGGAAGGGAACACCGGTGCCCCTGGTCCCCATTTCGGCTGTCACGGTGGTCCCCTTCTCGCTTGACACCGGCACCGCGCTTGGTGTCAGTGAAGCCGCCGCTCTGCACTCGGGTCGGGCCCTCACCGTACACCTTCCACGGCCGCGTGCCGAAGATCGCCTCGCCGTTGGCGTCCAACCACTGGCCGATCCCGAGACGCTTCGGCCCATGACCCACAGGCGGCGCCGGTGGCACCGCCAAGGTAGGTTGCTGAGGCTGGAGCCCGCCGCGGGCCGCCGAGCGGGGGGGGTGGAAATACCTGCCGCAAACGGCGATAGTGAACACCAGAAGGGTGGGATCATCATGTCCGAAGCGGCCGGCATTCCCGAGGCGGCGCGGCAACGCCTGCAAACGAGCCCCCGCACCAGCGACCTGTCCGTCGACGAACTCGCGCTCCTGGAGACCCTCGACATCGAACCCCTCGGTCTGGTCTTCGGCTCCTCCATCTACCACGTGGGCTGGCAGCGGGCTCGTCTCTTCGAGAGTAAGCATTCGGTGAAGTGCGTGCCGAGCCACTAGCTGTGGTACGCGCTCGCCACGGGGCTGCCGTCGACCCACCAGGCGTAGCGGTCCCAACGCAGTTCACCGAACAGGTACCTTCGAGAACCAGGAACTACCCGTGCTGAGTCAGGCCATGCACACGGCGCGTTCCTTGGGGAGGCGGAGGCGGCGGAGATCGACGCCGACGGCGTCATCGCCGTGCGGTTGGTGATCCAGCAGTACGCGTGGGGTCCGGACCTCCTGGAGTTCATCGCGGCGGGCACGGCGATCCGGGCGCGCGGCGAACGCCTCCGGCCCGCCCGCGGCCGACCGTTCGCCTCTAACCTCAGCGGTCAAGACTTTTGGAAGTTGCGGCGGTACGGCTACCGGCCAGCCGGTCTGGCTTTCGGCTGCTGCGTCTACCATGTGGCGCATCTCGGACTGGCTAAGTGGGTCCAACAGGTGGGGCGCAACGCCGAAATGGAGGCCTTCACCCAGGCCACCTACAGCGCGCGCGAACTGGCCATGCAGCGCATGGGGGAGGAGGCGCGCGAAGCGGGCGGCGACCTCGTGGTGGGCGTCACGCTCAGTGAGGGCTCCTGGACCTGGGATACCAATGTCATCGAGTTCGCGGCGGTCGGCACGGCCGTGGCGCGCGATGCGCAGCGGCCAGAACTGCCCGTACCGCAACTGGTCGTGGGCATGCAGTCCGGCCTTGGGGCCACCGCCAACCTGGGCCGATTCCCGTCCCCTCCTCCGGCCGCGCCCGGCCGGGGGTAGAAACGCCGGAAGGTGAATACGCAGTGGCCCCAGTCCCCTGGGGGGGCTGAGGAGGCGAGTCGTGGCTGCCCGCCAATCGCCCTGGCCACGAAACCTTGCCGCTGGCGACCGATTGCGCCCCCAGCGAGGCGAGGGGGGCCTCGGGAAGGCGGCATTCGGTGCACCGCGTGCCCGATGTGCCCGCCCTGGGGAACGTCTGTCCCCCGGGCCGCGACCGTGCCCGCGCCGATCATGCCCAGCAGGACGCAGACCGGGCCGCCATCCTGGCGGCCTCAGGCCTGTCGGCCGCCGTACGGGTAGCGGCCCAGATCGAGCAGCGCTGGCGCCGCCATACCTGCTGGCAAGAGCGGGGGCGGGCGACACACCCCGGAGCGGATGGCGATGCCCGCGACGGCGCGGCGGTGGATGTCGGTGGCTCCTTGCGCGGGCGCCCGGGCCACAGCCCCCCGCCCACGACAGCGGCCGCCTCCCGGGCGAACGCGCGACCCAATCGGCTCCACCACGGCAGGCGGGACGGATCGGGTGAGCTGCCAGACGCGCTTGCCCCGCCGCTCCCGCAGTGGCCCGAGCGCGGCTCGCCTTGCCTGGTTGCCCGCCCGGCCTGGCGGGCGAGACCGCAGGCGCGGCAGCCCCCGCACATGGCGAAGCACTCGTCCCACGCCCAATCCCTCCGGCGACGCGGCGCCCCGCTCGGGCGCCACCACCTCGGCCGGGCACGCCGCCACCAAGGCCGCAGCGCCACGTGCGGGGGGCGACCCTGGCGCCGCTGGCGCCGACACGGGGCTTGGGGGTCGCCGCGGCGCGCGCGGCAGCGTCGGTCCGGACACGGCCCGCCCGGGGCGAGCCCTCACAACCGGCGCTGGTACGAGTTGCCCAGGTCATCCTGGACCAGGCACGCCTGGCCCTCCACCCGCATCGCCAGGTCCTCGCCCAACGCGCCGACGTGGTACGACCACCCGGACGGCAGACGCAGCCGCCCCCCGAGGGCGGCGAGGCCCGCCTCCGTGAGGGTCGGGTCGACCACCAGCGCGTAGCTCTGCATCACGTACGTGGAGCCTTCCGGCGCCACCAACGCGTAGACCGTGCGGCCCTTGCGGTACACGTACGCGGTCGTCCGGTTGACGATCCGCTCGACGTACGGCTCGCCGAGGGCCGCGCCCGGGTGCAGCGGTAGCGTGGCCACCCGCCGCACCGACAGGTTGCCGAAGGTCACGATGTCATGCGTCATGTCGGCGCTGGCGATCTCGTCCATCAGGAAATACCGCGGCCCGTTGAGGATCGCCCGGTGCGCGCCGTGCGCGCGCGCAATGGCCTGGGCATCGAGTTGCTCCCACAAGCCCTGCGGGCAGTCGCTCAGGCCGATCGTGCTGTAGACGGTCGCCGTCAAGCGGGTGAGCCCGCCGGTCACCAGCAGCACCTCGCCGTAGCGCCGGCCGTGCATCCCGGCCCGCCTGTGGCGGGCCGCGGGGTGGTCTGTGCTGAACGCCGGGGCGGCCCCGGCGTCCTCCGCCACGTCACCCTGGTCCGGCGAGACCGCGCCCGCCCACCTGTCCTCGCCCGCACGCGCCGCTGCGTGCATCATCCCGGCTATCCCCTCCCTGCGCTCAGGTAGCCCATCGCCGCGTCCAGCATCTCTGCCACCAGGCGGTCGCGCAGGCCAGGGTCGGCGATGCGGCCGCTGTGGAACAGGATCAGCGGGAAGGTGACCATGCCCGCCACGGCGGCGGCGGCCAAAGCCGGATCCGGGACGCGGAACGCCCCGCGCTCCACGCCCAGACGGATCAGCCTCTCCAGGCGCGCCACGCTGCCATCCGCCCGAGCCTGGGCGCGGGCCACGCCCCTCGTGGCTTTGACGGGCGACGGCAGAGAGTGTTGCCGGGCGCGATCCGCTCAGGCCGGCAGTTCGCCAAGCCGAGCGCGGCCCTCGAAGTGGCGGCGGTTGAACGTCCAGACGCAGCTTCCGGCGGCTGTGGCCCGGGCCCCGAGGTAACCGTCCACGAAGTCAATCCCATCCAAGGCATAGGCCGCAAGAGCATCGAGGACTGCATCGAGGTCGTCGCAGACCACTCCGGGTGTGCGGAGCAACCCGCACAGGGCGCGCATCATGCGGATGCGGTCGAAGCCGAAGTGCCGGCCACCGAGCACGTACACCGCTTCGGCCACTACGGCCACCGGAACCACCAGGCTGACCCGCCCAGACTCGGCCTCCCGCAGCAGCTTGGTGGCTCGGCCCGCCAAAGGGGCTGGTTCCCCTGTCAGCGCGTAAACGATGAGATTCGTGTCGAGGAGCCCCGGCTCAACCGGCATGTGCGGCGGCCTGCTCCCGCGGGCCAGACTCCTGCTCCACCGCGGCACGGGCCGCCTCTCGCGCAAAGCGGTCGGCAGCGTCCTGCCGCGCATCGCGCCGTGCTGCATCGAGATCAACTGGGCGATCGGGCTTCAACCTGAATCTCGCAGTGTCAGGCGGGCGCCGCTGTCGCAGAAGGACTCTGCCGTACGAGCGGGTGAGGTCGTGGCGAGGGGCCGGCGCCTGGGCGCGAAGGCGCCGGGCAACCCCTTTGCGAAAATCA
>JAJZZC010000134.1 GCA_021797775.1 Bacillota bacterium | reverse complement strand
GGCGTGGCCGGAATGCGAAGTTCCCAGCGACTCTCCCCAAGAGAACCGGTTCGGGGTCTCGCGTGCCAGTCCAAGGCCAGACGCGCTGAACTTGTCCTCTCCGCCCCAACGTGTCAGCTCCCGGCGCGAGGTCAAGGTCCGGCATCCCGACGATACCATCGTGCACCGCCCGTCGCTTGTCAACCGAGGAGCTTTGATGATGCGCGGCTCCTTACGCTCTGGCGGCGCTCGTCCTGCTGGCCCTCAACGCCACCGCCGGCACGAGTCGATACAGCCTGGACGCGTTGCTGGAGCGGTGCATTCCCTGGTGGTCGCGCGTCGCCGAGTTCGGGGCGCCGCCGGCGAGCCGCTCCGCGCGGCGCCGAGCCGCGACATCGCTGGGCAGGCCGTGAGCCCGTGCGCCCGATGGTGCCCGCGCCGACGCCGCCCCGCGCCCCCGTACGAGCGAAACGCACCCCCGCGAAAGTCATTGACTTGAGCGCCCGCGTTCGGCGCGGGGAGGCACCTGGCCAAGCGCCACACGGGCGGTCGCCCATGGACTGAGAACGGAGGACGGGCGCCAGACGCCTTTCGGGAGGCGAAGCCGACCCCGCCGAGACCACCACGAGCGGGCGTCGCGCCAACCGACGGGCGAACGGCTGACCTGTGCCGGCGCCCGTCGCCGCGGCTGCCGTCCCCGTGCGCGTCCGCGTCAGTGCGGCAACCGTGCCTGCTTCGGCCCTGACATGCCCCTTCAGCACCTCCACCAGGGCCTTCGCCTTGCCGTGGCTTCGCTGCCCGCACACCTTCCCGGAGAAGCGCTGGTCACAATGGCGATCAGGTGATCGACAGGCTCCTCCTGAACCGACTTGTGATCCTCCTGCCCGTCCACCACGTGGATTCTAACCCCATAATGGGAGAAGAACTCCTCCAGTTGCTCCCACGCCACGGACGCAGACGCTAATCGGCCTGCCGGCCCTGGCGGGCGAGCCTCTGGCGCCGCCGGTTCCGGCGGCAGCGGGATCACTGAGGAGCGGGGTCTGAGCACCAAAGTAATGATCGACCTGCTTCACCCACCGCCAGTGCAAGAGCCCTTCGCCATCCTGTCCACTTTTTCATGCCGCGTGGTGCCGACCCCGCCGGCATGGGGGGCTGAGGGGGATGCCGCCCGGCGAGGCAGCCTGCGGCGGCGCAGCAGTCACCCGCCAGGGCTTCGCAAGCCGGCAGGCCTGTCAAATAGCGTGAGCAGCACGCACGGTGTTCGGTGTCACTTGGCGTGGTCAGCAGCAGGCGTCCGCGGCCACCCGGACCCCCGCCCGCCCACCCCTATGCCCCCCCGATCCGCGCCGGCCGGCCTTCCCGCAGCGAGCGCTGGCAGGCGTCGGCCACCGCCGCCGCGGCCACCGCGTCCGCCTCGGTCGCTGGCGACGGGCGGCCGTCCACCAGCCGGGCGACGAAGTCCGCCATCTCCAGGCGGTACGCCTCGGCGAAGCGCTCCAGGAACCCCGGCACCGCCTGCGCGTGCAGGCCGGAGCGGTCGCCGCGCAGGACCGCGGGCTCGCGCAGGTACCCGACCGCAAGGCTGCCGGCCGTGCCCCAGAGTTCGGTGCGGACATCGTAGCCATAGAGGCTCGCGCGGCTGAGCAGCATGGTACCCGTCGCCCCGCCGGCGAAGCGCACCAGCGCCTGCGCCTCCTCCACATCACCGTAGCGCGCCAGGTAGGCGGCCTCGCCGACGTTGCCCTGGGCGTGGACCTCCACGATCTCTTCGTCCGAGAGCCAGCGCAGGAGGTCGATATCGTGGATGCCCAGGTCGAGGAAGATGCCGCCGGACACCCGGACGTAGGACTCCGGGGGCGGCTGCGGGTCGCGGCTGACCGCCAGCAGGTGGCGCAACCGGCCCAGCCCGCCGGCGCGCACCTCGCGCCAGGCCGCGGCGTAGGCGGGGTCGTAACGCCGCATGAAGCCGATCTGGAAGTAACGGCCGGAAGCGCCGACGCGCTCCGCGAGCGCGCGTGTGGCGTCCAGGCCGAGCGCCAGCGGCTTTTCGCAGAAGACGTCCTTGCCCGCGTCCAGGGCGGCCCCCACCGCCTGTGGGTGCAGCGCGGTCGGGCAGACGCAGACGACCGCGTCCACGTCGCGGAGCGGGGTGTAGTCCGGCGCCCACCCCGCGCCCAGCCCCGCGGCAAAGGCGCGCGCCGACGCGTCGGGGTCCACGATCCAGGCCACGCGGCAGGCACTGGTCGCGGCCAGGTTCTCGGCATGGCGCCGGCCCATGCGTCCGGCGCCGACCACGGCGAGCCGCAGCGGAGCCCTCACGGCGCATTCCCCCCAGGGGCCGGTTGGAGCCCGTCTAACGTCGGGATGGCGGGACAGGGGAGGTCGGGCTGCCCACGCAGCAACCGCCGCACGCGCTCGGCCACGCGCTCCGCCGACAGCCCAAAGGCATCCAGCAACGCGGCATTGGGGCCGGACTCGCCGAACACGTCGGGCAGACCCCACCGGACCACACGGGTGGGCCGGCCGTCCGCCAGCGTTTCGGCGACCAGTGAACCGAGCCCCCCGAGGACCGTGTGCTCCTCCACCGTCACCACCAGGCCGCATCCCGCGGCCTCCAGCAGGGCCTCCCGGGCAAAGGGCTTGAGCGCCGGCAGGTGGAGAACCCCGGCCTCGACGCCATGGGCCGCTAGGAGCCCCGCCGCCCGCAGCACCCGACCGCTCTGCGTCCCGGTGCTGACCAGCGCCAGGTCGCGGCCCCGGCGCAGCCATGTGGCACGTGAGGGGTCGTACCCAGCCGGCGGTGACGCAAACACCGGGGGCACCGGATCACGCGCCAGGCGCAGGTAGACGGGACCGGGGTGCTCCGCCGCCCAGTGAATGGCGGCCACGCACTCCCACGCGTCAGCCGGGGCCAGCACCGTCATCCCGGGCATGGCCCGCATCACCGCCAGGTCCTCCACCGCCTGGTGGGTCTTGCCGGTGAATCCGGTGAGCAGGCCGCTGTAGCCGCCGGCCAGGCGGACGGGGAGGCGGGTCTGGGCCACCTGCATGCGCACCTGGTCCAGCGCGCGCTTGACCACGAACACGGCGAAGGTGCTGACCCAGGGCCGGTAGCCCATGGCGGCGAGGCCCGCCGCCACGCCCACCAGGTTCTGCTCGGCGATGCCCATCTCCAGGAAGCGGTCGGGCCGCTCCAGCGCCACGATGTCGGCGCGCGTGGAGTTCGCCAGGTCGCCGTCGAGCAGGAGGATGCGCGGATCCGTCTCCATGCGTTCCACCAGCGTGCGCCCAAAGACCACGCGCTGCGCCTCGTCTGGAGCGACGCTCACGCCCCAGCACCCCCCGGGCGGGACGCGGTCCCGGCGCCCGCAGGCGCCCGGGCGCGAGCGGTGTGCGGCCCACCGCTCGCGCTGGGCAACGCATGCGGACTCGCCACTGGCCCGTACGCTCCCCCAGCGCCCGTCGCCGCCGGTGGACCGAGCAGATCCGGGTCTTCCGCCCCGTCGCGCGCACCCACCCCATCCGGCGGCGCGGCGGCCACCCCCCTGACTCGGCCGCCTACGGCATCCGGTCCGAAGGTCCCCACCTCGCCCGGCCCACCGACCGGGCCCGCCACCGGCCCCGCCACCGGCCCCGCGGCGACGGCAGGCGTGTGCCGCCCTTGAAGGCCGCCTCTGGCGTCGGCCACCGGACGATCACGCCCCGCTTCGGCCCACAAGGGCGCTCGGTCCCCCGCGCCCGCCGGGGAGGCCATGTCCCTGTCTCGCGCCGCGCCCGCCCGGATGGCCCCCGCACCATCCCCCCGCCCGGGGGAGATCCGCGCGCCCGGGGCGGCAGGCGCACCGCGCGCACCCGCTGCCCGGAAGGTTCCCTCGGCGTCCACCGCCACCGGGCCCGCGGGGTCGCCCATCCCGCCAAGCTCACGGACGGCCGCGGCCAGCTCTTCCGCCGTGGGCACACGGGCATGCCACGCCCCCTGGTCGCGCATGAAGGAGACCCCCTCGCCCTTGTGCGTGCGGGCGATGATGGCTAGCGGCGCCGTCCCGGACGGCTCACCGCCGAGGACCGCCACCAGGGCCGTGGGGTCGTGCCCGTCGACCTCCCGCACCTCCCAGCCGAAGGCAGAGAAGCGCGCGGCGAGGTCCAGCCGTTCCACGGCCATGGGCGCTGCGCCCGGCCACGCATACTGGGGCAACCCGTTCCAGTCGACGATCGCGCGCAGACGCCGGGCAGCGTAGCGGGCCGCGACGTGGGCACACTCCCAAACCTGCCCCTCCTGGCACTCCCCGTCGCCGAGCAGGACGAACACCCGGCTGTCCAGGCCAAGGCGCTCGGCGCCAAGGGCCATGCCGAGCCCCGCGGACAGGCCCTGCCCCAGGGAGCCGGTTGACATCTCCACCCCGGGACAGCGCGTCATGTCCGGGTGCCCCTGCAGCGGCGAGCCCAGCGCGTCGAACGTACCGAGCCAGGACTCCGGGAAATAGCCGCGCATGGCGAGCACCGCATAGAGCGCCAGGGCGGAATGGCCCTTGGACAGGATGAAGCGGTCGCGCTCGGGCCAGCCGGGGTGCCGCGGATCGACGCGCAGCACCGAGAAGTAGAGGGCGACCAGGATATCCATCGCCGACAGGGGGCCGCCGATGTGGCCGGCACCCGCGCGCGCCACCGCCTCGACGACGTGGCGCCGGCCACGGGCGGCCAGGGCGCGCAGCACGGTGGGATCGGCAACGGGCACCTCGACGGCCGGCACGGCCGGGGTCCCGCCGGGACGCGCAGCCACGGGGTCCACGCTCCTTTCGACCCGGGTCGCGCCGGGCCCGCTGCACGCGCTGCAGCCCGCAGCCGCCTCGGGCCGTTGATCCACCCGCTGTTCGCCAGCGGCCGGCCCGTCGCCTTGGCGCCCAGGGGGCCGGCCCCTCGCCCCGACCGCCTTCCGCTCGCGGCGCAGGGTCCTTGCTGCGCCAGCGGCGTCCGCCTGACGCCTTGCGAGACGCGGGATCCAACCGCCGCACGCGCGCGCACCTGAGGCTGTTGAGGCCGGAGATGCGGTGCCACAGATTGCGCGAGGTACCCGCGGGCGACGGCCCCCCGCCATCGCCGGCACTCTTCACGCGGCAACGGCGCATCCGGGCCCGGGAGGCCGCAGCAACGCCGGGTCACCAGAATCCCCCGGCGCCAAGTACGCTAACGGGAACGGCAAGGGGCGGGCGGCGGCAGCAAGCCGGGGCGTTGCCCGCGCTGCCAGGCGGCACGGGCGACAACGCGCGCGGATCCCGGTTTCCCCTGGCTCGGGAGGCGCTGCAACCACGGCCATGCGTGGGCCGGACCCGCACAGCGCCGGCACTGCTGGCCTTGGCCATCCCGGCGGGGTCCAACCCAACCGACCCCTCGGGCGCAGCCTCAGCCCCGGGCCAGCGGAGCGCGCTCCCACCCCACGACGAGATCGCGGTAGGCCGGGTGGAACGTCGGGCTCCAGGAGCGGTCGGGACCCGCCATCACGTTGAGGTAGTACAGCGTGCTGCCGGGCGGGCAGGCCGCTGTGTGGTAGCCGCGCCGCACCAGCACCAGGTCGCCGTGGCGCGCGGCCACCGCCTCGTCCACGGGGTGCCCCCCAGCCGGCCGCCCGTCGGCCACCGGGTCGTCGAACACGTGCAGGTAGGCCAGGCGGCCCGTCGGCTGCACCTCGCAGTAATAGAACTCCTCCAGGGCCCGCGGTTCGTCGTGGCGGTGGGGCGGGAAGCTCGACCAGTGCCCGGGCGGGGTGAGCACCTCGACCACGAGCAGGTGCCCCGCCGGGCGGTCCGCCTCGTAGAGGTGCCGGACCTCGCGCTCCGTCACGCCCGCGCCGCGGCGCTCCGTGGCAACCGCGGAGGCTCGCACGTGCACAGGCCCCGCCGGACCGCCCCCGGCCGGGGCAAGGCCCACCGCCACGTCCACCGCGGCCGACCCGGCCCGCAGCCGAGTCACGGGGCCACCCGCGCGGGCTGGCGGGAGGTAGGCGAGGTCCCCGGGCGCGTCCCACACGTCGGAACGACCGGCCAAGGCCAGCGCGCCCCACGCGCCATCGACCGCCACGGCGCCACGCAGCGGGACCACCACCGCCTCCAGATCCGTCACGGGCAGGTCCAGCGCGGCGCCGGGCTCCAGGTGCGCCAACGCGAAGCCGGCCCAATCCCCGCCCCCGCCGCGGCCGGGAAGCGCGAGGTACCGCCACCTTGGATCGTCGGCGGGCGCGACGCGGATGCCCACGTGCCTTGCCCTGGTGAGAAAAATGTGGACACACCGATCGCTCGGCCTGCCACACCGTCCGCCCGACCAGGTTTTCGCCCCTTTCGGCCTTGGACTCGCCCCTCGCGGGGCGCCAGGCTACGGGCGGACTCGGACCGGGACTCCCGGCCGGACCGGGAAGCGGTGGCGTGGCCCGCGGCCGTTGCCCGGCGCGCCGCCTTCGTCAACCTCCCCGGCAGTCGGTTCAGGTTGCATCCCGTGCGGAACGCGCTCCCGAACAGGCGCGCTTCCGTCTCCAGCCCACTCCCCTTGCCCCGCCGCCAGGGCTTGGGGCCCGCTCCCCCGGTCGGGTCGGCTGGAAACCACTCGCACTGCGCGCTGCGCGTTCCGGTGGTCTCCTGGCCCTTGGCCCGTCTACGCGCCAACGACGCTCACCCTCCGCAACGCTACCCGCACAGCCGCCCCGCCCGCCTTGCGCCCGCCCCGCATGGCGAGGCGTATCCAGAGAGCGGAGGGGAGAGCCCCACGGCAGCGGCCGCCCCCCACTCCGGGCGCGCGGTGGGGCCGTCAGCGGGGTACCGGCGCGTGCACTGGGCCGCCGCCGGTCGACCCAGGTTGGTCACCGACCATTACCGACCATTATTGTAACACCGGCGCGTGCACTGGGCCGCCGCCGGCCGACCCAGGGTCGCCCCTCATGCCGCGCCAAAGGCGGCGGCCAGCCGGTCGCGGGCCGCCGCCGCTTCGGCGGCCGGGTCGCCCACGCGGGGGTTGCGGTCGCACTCCATGATGACCCAGCCGGCAAACCCGGCCTGACGCAGTACCGCCCCCACGCGGTCCAGGTCCACGGCGGAGCGCTCCGCCGCCGTCCCGTAGGCCGGCGAGAACACGCCGCGGCGCAGGCCGTCCAGCAGGCCGAGGTTGCGGCGGCGCGCGTCGGCCAGGGCCTCCGTGTCCACGTCCTTGGCGTGCACGTACGCCACGCGCGCGGCGTAGCGCGTGGCCACCCCCAACGCGTCCCCGCCGGCGTAGGCCGTATGGCCGGTGTCCAGGCACAGACCGACCAGCGCGGGGTCGGTCGCGGCCATGAGCCGATCCAGCTCGGCGGGCGTCTCGACGGGCGTCCCCACGTGGGGGTGGAAGGCCAGGCGCATCCCCAGCGCGGAGACCCGCCGGCCGAGTTCGTTCAGGGCGCCGCCGAGGCAGGCGTACGCGCCGGCTTCCAGGGCGAGGTCGGGGTGGTCGGCGGCCCGCCCGGCCACGGCGCGCCGCGCCGCGGTCCAGTGCTCGGCAACCAGCAGCACGTCCCCGCCCGCGGCGGCCAGGCGGCGGGCGACCCCGAGCGCCGCCTCGATCTCCTGCGCCACGCGCGCGGGGTCTGACAGCGTGGCCCAGCGGTAGGCACCAGGCAGCGCCAAGGCGTGGCGCGCCAAGAGCGCGCCCAACTCGCCCGCGCTGGCCGGCGCCCCAGTGCCGTCCTCCACCCCCGCGTAACCCAGGCGAGCGGCGGTCGCCACCAGGTCGGCGTAGGAGAGGGTCTGGCCCCACTCCGACACGTCGTCGTTGTTCCAGTTCACCGGGGCCAGACCGAGGCGCACACCCGCGCTCACCCCAGTCGCTCCTCCCGCCGGCCTTCCTCGTAGCGGGCGCGCGCGGCCTCGTGGTGCCGCCCCACCGGGAGGTCCCACCAGCCCACCTTGCGTGCCAGAGACAGCGGGGGCTCCCCGGCCGTCGGCACCTCGATGACGGCGGGCCCCTGGGAGCGGATGGCGTCGGCCACGCTGCGGCGCAGGTCGTCAGGGCTGCTGGCCCGGTGGCCTGGGAGCCCGAAGGCGTGGGCGATCGCGACGAAGTCGGGGCTATAGGGCTCGCCCTTGCGCGTGAACTCCGTGCCGTTGACGCGCCCGTAGGCGCCGATCTGGAAGTTGCGGATGGAACGCCACCCGCGGTTGTTGAGGATGATCACCGTGACGGCGGCATCCTCCTGGGCGACCAGGGCCAGCTCCTGTACGGTCTGCAGGAAGTCGCCGTCGCCGGCGATGGCCAGCACGGGCCGGTCCGGGCGCGCCAGGCGTGCCCCCACGGCCGCCGGCAGCGTGAATCCCATGGTGGAGAAGCCACCGCTGGTGATGTGCGAGCGGGCTGCGTATACCGGGAACTCGGCGTACACCTGGCCCTGAGGCAGGCCCGCCCCGGTGACGACCAGGCTCTCCCGCGGCGCCGCCGCGCGGATCTCACGCAGGGCTCGAGAGATCGTCGTCGGCCAACCGTCGTAGGACGCGGGCTCCTCCAGCAGGCGCAGCCAGCCAGCGCGCTCCTGCCGCAGCCGCCCGTGCCACGCCAGATCCCCCACGGCCCGGGCCCGCGGCAGGTGCTCCGCCAGGGCGGCGTCCAGGTCGGCCAGGGCCGCGCGGGCGTCGCCCACCAGCGCCCCGACCGCCGGGTAGTTCTTGCCGACCTCCTGCGGGTCGATGTCGATCTGGATGAGGGTGGTCGGGGGGATGGCATAGGTCACGCCCTGGCGGAACGAGCACGAGGCCCAGTCCGTAAAGCGGCAGCCGACCGCGAGGATGACGTCGGCATCGCGGGTCATCGCGTTGCCCGAGGCGCTGCCCTGATCCCCGAGCTGGCCCGCGAAGAGCGGGTGGTCCTCGGGGATCGCGCCCTTCCCCATCCAGGTGGTCGCGACGGGAGCCCCCAGGCGCTCGGCCACGGCCACGAGGGCTGCGGCGGCATCGGCCAGGATCACCCCGCCGCCAGCGACGAGGACGGGCCGCACGGCGCGGGCGAGCATCGCCGCCGCGCGCCGCACCTCCTCGGCGTCGGGCCGCGGGCGGCCGGCGGCGCGGTGCGCCCCCGGTGCCGGTGCCTCGAACTCCGCGTCCTCCGCCTGGATGTCCATGGCCAGGTCGACGAGCACGGGCCCCTGCCGCCCAGTGGTGGCCGCGCTCCAGGCGCGCGCCAGCACGAAGGGCAGTTCGTCGATGCGCGAGGGCTGGAAGGTGCGGGTGGTGATGGGCTCCATCACCCGGGGATTCTCGGTGAAGCGCCGCCGCTCGAACTCCTGCAGGACGGAGTGGCCACGCAGGTAGGTATGCGTCGAGCCCGTCAACACCAGCATGGGCACGGAGTCGACGAACGCGGTGGCGATGCCCACCACCGTGTTCATGGCGCCCGGGCCGATGGAGGTCGTCACCGCCAACGGCCGCCCCACCGCACGCGCGTATCCGTCGGCGAGATGGGCCGCCGACTGTTCATGCATCGGAAAAAGCGAGCGAATACCCGGGGCGTCCAGGGCGGCGTCGAAGAGGTTCACGTTGCCGTGGCCCGGGATCCCCACCAGCAGCGGCACGCCCGCCGCCTGCAGAAAGTCCATCACGTACTGGGCCCCCGCCCGCCGGCGGCGGCCGGACCACGCCGTGGAAGCGCCGACTTCGCTCGCGACCGCCATGGCCGCGCCCCCCCTCGACAACGGACGCCCGCGCCGGGCGCGGGCAGCGCCCGTCATCCATGCCCTGGATCCGGCACAGGCTGCGCCGAACCGGCAGCGGGGTATTCGCCCTGGGCCGTGGCACCCCTGCGGGAGGAAGGGGCGGGGCCAGGGTCGCGTCATGCCGGCGGGGAGCTAGGGGGTCGAACGATGGCGCGCGCAGCCGTGCGGTGGGGGGCGGGGGCACCCGCTGCCCGCCCCGGTGCCTGCCACCGCAACGGCCGCACGATTTCGGCGGAGGGGGGACCACGGCGGCGGTGCACGGAGGGGCTCCCCAGAGCCGCCGCACGCCCCGAGTTGTCGCCAAGCGCTGCTAGCCCTTGTCGCTGAGGCCGTCTACCGAGAACGCCGCGGCCCTGAGTGGCGGGGCAGGGTCGCGTCGTTCCGGCGGGGGGCTTGGGGGCTTGGGGGTACGGACGGTGGCGCACACACCGTGCGGTGGTGGACGGGGCACCCTCGGTGCCGGCCCCGGTGCCCGCCACCGCCTTGGCCGCGCGCTTTCGGCCAGGCGGGCCACGGTGGCGGTGCACGGAGCAGCCCCCCGAGCCGTCGAACGCCCCGGGTTGTCGCCATGCGTACCAAGCCCTTCTGAGCCTCCCCAGGGCTGAAGCCCGGGGGTTCCCGTATCCGGCGGGCTCTCGCGGGGCTCTCGCGGACGGCGGGTCCATAGGCCGCCGCTGGAGCATCCCGAGCCTTACCCGCGTTGTTCGGCGGCGGTGGCCGCCTGCTGTCCCGGTCGCGGACGATCCGCTCTGTCCCCTGCGGGCGGCGGGCCTTCCGGCCCGCCGCCTCGCGGACTGGAGTCGCCTGGCGCCGCTCCGGGCCAAGCGGCCGTCCCCGCGGGCCGGGCGGGGCGGGCGCGCAAGCCCCCCGCCTGCGCGTCCGTCGCTCAGCAGTCGCCCGCTCCCTCGGCTCAGCCACGCAGCCGGCGCAACATCGCCACCAGGGCCTCCCCGCCCTCATTCGCAGCCCCGGCGGCGCGCAGGGCGAACACCTCCGAGGTCGGCGCCGTCAGCCCGTCCGTCTGGATGGCCACCATCCGTCCTGTGGCGAGTTCCTCCCATACGACCGAGGTGGGCAGAAACGACACGCCGAGGCCTTCGCCAATAAAGCGGCGGGTGATGTCCATATCCGTGACAGGCATGGTGCGGCCGAGGATCCCCATGTGCCGTAGGCTGCCCAGCAGGTCCTCCCAGAACGCCGGGTGGCTGTGGGTCAACAGGCGCTGGCGCGACACGACGTGCCGCCAATCGCCACCTTCCGCCTCCTCCATCGGCCCGGCCGACACGACCAGCACCACAGGCTCCGACCAGAGCCGTTCGGCCGTCACCGGACCGCCGCGGGGCGCCGGCAGCAGGGAGAGGCCGAGGTCCGCGCGGCCCTGGGAGACGGCGGCCGCGATGTCGACGGACTGCACGACGTCCACGGCGTAGTCGAGCTCCGGGCGTTCGGCGCGCAAGTGGGCCAGCGCATACGGCAAGGTGGTACGCGCGACGAATGGCGACACCGCCAGAGCCACGCGTTGCGCCACGCCCTCGCGAAAGGCCAGCAGTCCTTGGCGGGCCGCGTCGAGTTGGGCGAGGGCGGCCTCCGCCCGGGGCAGCAGCCACCATCCCGCGGGCGTGAGACGGACCCCGCGCGCGCCACGCGCGAACAGCTGGCAACCGGCCTCCCGCTCCAGGCGGTGGATCTGCACAGTCACCGCCGACGGTGACAGGAAGAGGTCCTCTGCGGCACGGCGCAGGTTGCGGGCCCGGGCGGCGGCAACGAAGGTGCGCAACAGGTCAACGTCCACGGCTATGCATTGTATGTGAACGCTACGGCCGGTTCCGTTCAATTCTCGTCCACGCCCGGGTGCGGTAGGGTGGACCGGGGTGATGCGGATGATGTCCAGGGGGCCCCGGTATCTGGAGGAGGTTTTCCCCTTCACGGCGCCGCCGGCGTGGGTCGGCGCGGCCAGGCCCGGGCACGCCCTATGGGTGACGGACACCACCTTCCGCGACGGCCAGCAGGCTCGGGCCCCGTACACCCCCGCCCAGGTGCTCGCTCTCTACGACCTGCTGCATCGTTTGGGCGGGCCGCACGGAGCGGTCCGCCAGTGCGAGTTCTTCCTCTACGCCCGCCGCGACCGGGAGGCGCTGGAGGCGTGCCTCGCCCGCGGCCACCCGCATCCGGAGGTCACGGGCTGGATCCGTGCACGGGCCGAGGACCTCGCGTTGGTCCGCTCGGCAGGCCTGCGCGAGACGGGCATGCTCATGTCGTGCTCCGACTACCACATCTTCCGCAAGCTGCGCTGGGATCGCGCGCGCGCCCTCTCGGAATACGCGCGCCTCGCGGGCCTCGCCGCGGATGCGGGCATCCTCCCGCGCTGCCACCTGGAGGACGTCACGCGGGCCGACCTAGAGGGCTTCGTGCTGCCGCTGGTCGCCGAGCTCAGCCGTGTCTGCGGGCCGCGGGGCTTCCGCCTGCGCCTCTGCGACACGCTCGGCCTGGGCCTGCCCTTCGACGGCGTGGAGGCGCCGCGCGGGGTGCCCGCCCTGGTGCGCAGCCTGCGCGCGGCTGGCCTTTCGCCCGAACAGCTCGAGTGGCACGGCCACAACGACCACCACCTAGCGGTCGCCAACGCGCTGGCCGCGTGGCTGGCCGGTTGCGGCGCGGCCAACGGCACCCTGCTCGGGTACGGCGAGCGCACCGGCAACCCGGCCGTCGAAGCCCTCGTCCTGCACTGGGTTGGCCTAACCGGCGATCGCACCCCGGACACCACGGCGGTCGGCGACATCGCCCGCGAGATGGAAGCATCTGGCTACACCGTGCCCCCCATGACCCCGCTGGCGGGCGGTCAGGCCTTCCGCACGGCGGCGGGCATTCACGCCGACGGCCTCCTCAAGGACCCGGCGGTGTATCTACCTTTCGACCCGGAGGCTGTCGTGGGTGCGAGGGCGGGCGTGACCGTCACCGATCGGTCCGGCGCGGCGGGCATCGCGGCATGGTGGCGGCAGACGCGGGGTGAGGCGGTGGAGAAAGACGACCCGCGCGTGCGCCGCCTGGTCGCATGGGTGAGCGCGGCGTACGAGCAGGGACGAACGACCGCGATCGGCGACGACGAACTCATGCGGGTGGCAGGGCTGGGGGAGGACACAGAAGAATCCCAA
Organism: Bacillota bacterium; assembly: GCA_021797775.1. GTDB lineage: Bacteria > Bacillota > Sulfobacillia > RBS10-35 > JAJYVN01 > JAJZZC01. The sequence goes on along the minus strand of JAJZZC010000134.1, from coordinate 896 downwards.
CGCGCTTAGGACCGCCCCGCTTGAGGATGGGATGGCGCCCGGCCGCCCCCGAACACCGCCCTGTGCGGAGGCACCTGGCGCTTGCCCGGTTGGGCCGCACGCGGTTCCTGTGCCTGGCCGCAACGCTCGCGGAGACGGCACGGGAAACCCGGACGGACGGGTTCCCGCAACGATCACGCCGGGGGCGCCGTGGTCCGCGGTTCCCACCGGGACGCCATGGGGTAGTGGGCCTGTCCCTGGTAGAGGGACACCCGAGGGGCAGGCGCGGGGCGGGTGATCAGACGGCACACCGATTCTCTCCGCTGGCTCAACCAGCGAACACATCTTCCACCGGCATGGTCACCGCAGGAAATAGCGGACAGCCCAGGAGGCCACCCGGGCGCAGGAAGGCGGGGTCCCCGTACCCACCCCCGCGACGGACGTAAACGCGCACGGCCTCCTCCTCTGGGTCGACGGCCCAATAGAAGGGCACACCGTGGCCCTCATACAGGTGAAGCTTAAGGCCGAGGTCACGTCGGCGGGTGGTGTCGGAAAGCACCTCCACCACCAAATCCGGGGTCTCGGCCACCACGCCCGCGTGCACGGTGTGCAAGCGATCGCGCGCGATGAACAAAAGGTCCGGCTGCACCGCAGACTGTTCGGGGTGGAGCACCACGTCGATCGGCGCCGCCGCGGCCTGGCCCCAGCCCATCTCCTCGGCCCGGCTCAGCAGCCGGTTGATCCGCTGCACGATGCGCTGGTGCGACTAACTGGGCGCCGGGCTCACGGCCAGATCTCCTCCGATCAGCTCATTCGCGGATGCGCTCGACAGCGACAGCGTAGTCCTTGGCTCTCTCCGGGAGCGTACGCAGGTCCGCGCGCAGGGCATCCAGCGCCTCTTGCCGCCGAAGACGGTG
>JAJZZC010000133.1 GCA_021797775.1 Bacillota bacterium | reverse complement strand
CGAACACGGCCGTGCCCCCCTTCAGCGCCCATGGTACCTGGCGGGCAACCGCCCGGGAGAGTCGGTCGCCGCCGGAGCGTTTTTCGCAAGGGTCCGCAGGAGGCCCGCCCCCGGGATAGGGGCGGGCCTCCTGCCGTTCCCAGCGTTACAAGTCGATTACGCCTGGCTCTGGGCACTTCTCCCTGGCGGAGCAGTGCATATACTCACAGCGTTCCTCCGCTGTCTGCAGACTGTCGCACTGCGGCCGCGCCATCGAGGGCGCTGGCATCGTCATTGGTCGCCAGGTGGGGAGCGAGCGGGTTGAGGCCGCAACGCTGGGTGCTGGCCATGTTCGCGGTGGGCGTTGCCGCGCTGGTGCTGGCCGCCTGTGGGCGCCCCCTCGGGGCCGCGCCGCTCGGGTGGCCGCAGGTGCTTCCGTCGTTCAGCGGTCTGCGACGCGTGGCGCTGACCGCGGCCTGGACGCGCCCGCTCTCATGGCCCTCCAGCCTGTCCGTCTCCCCAGACGGCTCGGTCGTGGCCGGAGACGGCGTGGCAGGACCGTGGGCATTCGAAGCGAACGGGCAGTCGGTGCCCCTCGGGGGCGCGCCGGGCAGTGCCGTGTTTGCGGCGGATCAAGGGATGGTGGCTGTCGGTCCCGGGCCTTCCGGTCCTGCCGGCGCGGTCGGTCTCTACGACGCGTCGGGCGTCGTGTGGTCGCAGGCTGCGGTGGGGCCGGTGAGCGTGGTCAGCTCCACCGACCGCATCCTGGTGCTGGACGCGGGGACGGGGAGCGGCGCCCTGCTGGCGCTGCAGCCCGGCGGGGTCAGCCGCGTACCCCTTCCAGCCCTTCGGGTGCTGGGGCCCAGCGCTGGAGCCCTGTTGGACAACTCCGGGGACCTGCTGCTGTACGATCAGCAGGGCGTGGAGTGGTTTTCCCCACAGGGCGGGCAGCCGCTCTGGACCGTGCGGGCGCGGACGGGCGTACCGGTACGCCAGCTGGCGCTCAGCCCGGATGGGCTGCACGTCACCGCCGCCACTGGCCAGGGCGACGATACCCTCTACCAGTTCGCCTTGCAGGGTGCTTCGCCTTCCCTGGTGTGGACGGAGCCGCTAGCGCCCGGAGGCAGCAACCTCCTGTCTGTTGCGCCGAACGGCAACATCGCGGTGTGGGATGTGGGCGGTGGCGCGACGGTGGCGGTATACCGTGCCAGCAACGGCGCGATGCTATGGCAGGACACGCTCCCCTCCCCACCAGGGGCGCCCGTGGCACTGCTGGACGTCGCATTCGGACCGCAGAACGGCGTGGTGGCGGCGGTGGACAACTGCCAGGGCGGTGCGCCGTGCCTGCTCTTTCTCAGCCCCAGCGGTGCGCCGTTGGGCTACGCGCCCTTGCCGGCCGGGACCCGAGTCGCACTTGCGACCGGCGGCGCGGTCGCGGTAGGCGGGGTGCCCGCCACGGGTCCTGGACGGGGCCCGCAGAGAGCCGGGTTGTCGTTCTGGAATCTCGGGCCCCTCTGGCAAAGCCTGATGGATGCAGGGCCCTCGAGCGTTGTGCCGCCTGGTCCTGTGGGTGCGGGCGCGGTCCACGCCCCCTCGAGCTCCGTGGCCGCGGCCGAACGGAGCGGCCAGCGCAGTCTGTCCGGTGGCCCCGGGCACTGGGATGTCGCCACCGATCGCATCGCGCTCTCGGGCCCGGGGCATCGTTAGTGCAGGAGAACCGCGGCGGCGGGCGAATGGCGTTACCCACCCGGAAAGGTCCCCCGTATGCCGGTCCACCTCTCTCCGCTCCACGGTCCGAACCGCAGGAGGCGATCTGTTTCCCAATAGACGCGGGTCGAGCGGGGCCCGTTTGTGCGGTTGGCTTGGCAATGGGTTGCCCTGCCCGGACCGCTACCGCGGGATTCCCCGCACCTCCATATCCTCCCGCTGTGGCCGGAAAGCCGCCCCTTCCGGGCCGTCCCTGGGGGGTCCCCGGTGGCTCCGGGGCCTGCCTGCGTGCGTGTGGGCGCGCGCCTCCGGCCCGTGCGGCCGGCCGCCAGGGAACACCGCTCCGCGCGGCACGCGTATCAAGGGAGGTATCCATCTGGAGGAGGTCAAGGTGAGCAGGACCACTCCCGCCGAGACGGTCGACCTGGAGGCCCTGACCCTGCGTGAGCTATACCAGTTGGCGCGCGAGTTGGACGTCGTCGGGTACTCCGCCCTGCGCAAGCGCGAACTCATCATCGAGATCACCAAGGCGCGCACCGAGAAGGACGGGCTCATCTACGCGCAGGGCGTCCTGGAGATTATGCCCGAGGGGTACGGCTTTCTGCGGCCTGTCGGCTACCTGCCCAGCAACGAGGACGTGTACGTGTCGCCCTCACAGATCCGCCGCTTCGACCTGCGCACCGGCGACCTAGTGGCCGGTCACGCGCGTCCGCCCAAAGAGAATAGCCCCGAGCGCTACTTTGGCATGCTGCGCATCGAAGCCATCAACGGGGTGTCGCCCGAAGAGGCCGCTGAGCGGCTGCCGTTTGACACGCTCACCCCGATCTTCCCGACCGAGCGCTACACTCTGGAAACTAGCCCGATCCGGATCTCTGCGCGCCTGATCGACCTGGTGGCGCCCGTCGGCAAGGGCCAGCGCGCGATGATCGTCTCCCCGCCCAAGGCTGGCAAGACCATGCTTCTCAAGGACATTGCCAACAGCATCACCCAAAACCACCCGGACGCCCATATCATGGTTCTGCTGATCGATGAGCGGCCCGAGGAAGTCACCGACATGGAGCGCTCAGTCAACGGCGAGGTATTGGCCTCGACCTTTGACAACCCGCCGGAGAGCCACGTCAAACTGGCGGAGATCGTCCTGGAGCGGGCCAAGCGCCTGGTCGAGCACCGGCGCGACGTGGTGATCCTGCTCGATAGCATCACGCGCCTGGCCAGGGCCTACAACCTGGTGACGCCCCCGTCCGGCCGCACCCTGTCCGGCGGTCTCGACCCAGCCTCGTTGCACAAGCCCAAGCGCTTCCTCGGCGCGGCGCGCAACATCGAGGAGGGTGGCAGCCTCACCATCATCGCCACGGCCTTGGTCAACACAGAGAGTCGCATGGACGACGTCATCTACGAGGAGTTCAAGGGCACCGGTAACATGGAGCTCCACCTCGACCGTAAGCTCGCCGAGCGACGCCTGTTCCCCGCCATCGACGTGAAGAAGTCCAGCACCCGGCGCGAGGAATTGCTCCTCTCCCCGGCGGAATTGGAGGTCATGTGGCTGTTCCGGCGGACGACGGCCAACATGGACCCCTCGGCCTGCCTGGAACTGATCATGGATCGGCTGCAAAAGACCAAGGACAATCGCGACTTTCTGGAGCTCATCCAGCGGGAGGCACGGCGCACGGGCTGACGACTCCCGCCACGATCCTGCAACTTCGCTTGCCGCTCCTGCCGATGGGGCGCGAGGGCCGCGACTTCAGCTGCTGTTGGAAGCAGCGAACACCACTCGTTCGCTGCCCGCCAGGCGATGGGCTGAGAGCATCTGCGCCGCCCTGACAGGTGGTCGCTGCGTATGTATCGCAAGGGCGCCGGCCTCCCGCGGCAACAGGAAAATGGCCCGTGAAGAGTGCCGTTGCCACAAGGGGAAACCCCTCGCCTGTCGCCGTGGGGAGGATGTCCATTCCGGCGTGCGCGTCCAGGGCAGGACCTGGGGGGCCAGGGCCCCGGCCACGGCGTGCGTGGCCGGTCGCTCCTGCGCTTGGTCCTGGCGGTGCGGCGGCCATAGATGCGCGGCGGGCAACGGCGAGGTCACCATTCGCTCTCCCGGCGTCTACCGGTCATCGCGAGCGACTGAGGCGCGTCCGGGGTCCTTGGAGCGAGGCTTGCCAGCGTCGGCGGCTACGCGCTAGTATGATAGGTCGCGTCATGGTGGAGACCCTTGGCGCAGGGGGTGGGGTGCAATTGAAGCCGGCGATACACCCGGCGTACCAGCGCGTCCAGGTCACGTGCGCCTGCGGCGCCACGTACGACGTGGGGAGTACGAAGAAGTCGTTGCGCATCGACGTGTGTGCGCGCTGCCATCCGTTCTACACGGGCAAGCAGCGCATCATGGACACCGGCGGGCGCGTGGAGCGCTTTCTGCGCAAGTACGAGCGCAGCAAGGCGGCCGCTGCCGCGAGCGGGCGGTAGCGGCGCGATCGATCTTTCCATGCGGAAAGGCAGGGGCGACCTGCCTTTTTGCGTTCCCACCGCCGTGCCGCGGGGGAGGCGGACGGTTTGGCGGACGACCTTGCGCTCCAGCTGCAGGCGGCGCGCGAGCGATTCGCGGAGATCGAACGCGCCCTGGTGGACCCGGGTGTCGTGGCCGACGGGCGCCTGCGTACGGAGCTCCTGCGCGAGCGTGCCAGGCTGGAGCCCGTCCAAGCCAAGGCGGACCGGGTCCTGGCGTTGGAGGAGGACATCGAGGCGGCCCGGGCGCTACTCGCGGAGGAGAGCGGTGACGGCGCCTGGGTCCGGGCCGAGACCCAACGCCTTCAGGAGGAGCTGACCCACGCACGCGACGAGGCGCGCCTGCTCCTCCTGCCGCGTGACCCCGCGGACGAGCGCGGGGTGGTGATCGAGATCCGCGCCGGCGCAGGAGGCGAGGAGGCCGCGCTCTTTGTCGGCGACCTGCTGCGCATGTACAGCCGCTACGCCGAGCGGCGCGGCTGGCGCGCAGAACTGCTGTCCGCCAATGAGACCGGCATCGGGGGGTTTCGCGAGGCCGCGCTGGGCATCGAGGGTGTGGGGGCCTACAGCCGCCTGAAGTTCGAAGGCGGCGTGCACCGGGTGCAGCGCGTCCCGCAGACCGAGGCGAATGGCCGTATCCACACCAGCACAGTGACGGTGGCCGTCCTGCCCGAAGCCGACGAGGTGGAGGTCGAGGTGCGGCCGGACGACCTGGAGATCGATACCTACCGCAGCAGCGGTGCCGGTGGGCAGCATGTCAACCGGACCGACTCGGCTGTACGCATCACCCACCGGGCGAGCGGGATCGTCGTGACCTGCCAGGATGAGCGCAGCCAGATCAAGAACCGCGCCAAGGCGCTCAAGGTGCTCTACGCGCGGCTGTACGCCCTGCGGCGGCAGGAACAGGACCGGGTGCTCGCCGAGGGCCGCCGGGCACAGGTTGGCACGGGGGAGCGCAGCGAGCGCATCCGCACCTACAATTTCCCGCAGAGCCGCGTGACGGAGGAGCGCATCGGCCTGAACCTCTACCAACTGCGGGAGGTACTGGACGGGGACATCGACCCGGTGGTCGAGCCGTTGATCGCCCGCCGTCAGGCCGAGTTGCTGCGAGGGGTGCCCCAGGGATGACCGCCGGGGAGGCCGCTGGCCGCGGCGCGCAGGCCATGGTGCGCGCTGGCCTGGCCGAGGCGCGGCGTGAAGCCGTGGCGCTGGTTCGGGCCCTGACCGGGGTCGATCCGCGGCTGCACCCCGAGCGCTCGCTCTCCGCCGCCGACGCGGCGGCCTGTGCGGCCGCGATGGCGCGGCGCGCCCGGCGCGAGCCCTTCGCCTACGTCGTGGGCCGGCGGGAGTTCTGGGGGCTGGAGCTGGCCGTGGCCCCCGGGGTCTTCATTCCCCGTCCCGAGACGGAAGCGCTCGTCGATGCCGCGCTGCACCACCTGCCCCGGGAGGGCGCCTTGGCCTGTGACCTGTGCACGGGCAGCGGCGCAGTGGCCCTGGCGCTGGGGAGTGCCCGCCCGAGCGCCTGTATCGACGCGACGGACATCGCCGCGCAGGCCGTCGCCGCCGTCGGTGTGAACGCGCGGCTCCTGGGGTTGGCGGACCGCGTGGTGCCCGGGCAAGGTGATCTCTTCACCCCTTTGCCTCCCGTGCGGCGCGGCGGGTACGACCTCTGCACCTGTAACCCGCCCTACGTCGATCCTGCGGCCTGGGTGAGGCTGCCGCCCGAGGTGCGGGATTGGGAGCCCCCGGCCGCCCTCGTGGCGCCGGAAGGGTGGCGCGCGCTATACCGTCGTCTCGCGGCCGGCGCTTTGCGCTGGCTGAAACCGGGCGGCTGGCTACTCTGCGAGGTCGGCGCGGGGCAGGCGGACGCCGTCGGCGCCTTGTTCCGTGCCGAGGGCCTGCGTGCGGTTGGTGCGCGGCGCGATCTGGCGGGCATCGCGCGGGTGGTGGAGGGACGGCGGCCGTGACGCGCGCGACCAGGCTCCTGCAGGACGCCGAGACCGCCGCCGCCATCTTGCGCGCCGGTGGTCTGGTGGCCTTTCCCACCGAAACGGTGTACGGATTGGGCGCCGACGGGCTCGACGCCGCCGCGGCGCGAGCCGTGTTTGCCGCCAAGGGCCGGCCGGCCGACAACCCCCTGATCCTGCATGTCGCCGACGAAGATGGCGCCTCGGGCCTGGCCCTCTGGAGCGCGCAGGCGCACGCCTTGGCCGCGCGCCATTGGCCGGGCCCGCTCACCCTCGTGCTGCCCGCGCGTCCGGCCGTGCCGGTCGAGGTGCGCGCGGGCTTGCCCACCGTGGCGGTGCGCTGCCCCGCACACCCGCTCGCCCTGGAATTGATCCGGCGCGCCGGGCGCCCCATCGCGGCCCCGAGTGCCAACCGGTCAGGGCGGCCCAGCCCGACGACCGCCCAGGCGGTGTGGGAGGAGCTTGGCGGGCGGATCGACGCCGTGCTCGACGGCGGTCCGTGCGCCCTCGGGCTGGAATCCACGGTGGTCGACTGCACTGGGCCCCGTCTGCGTCTACTGCGCCCGGGGGCGCTGCCCGCCGAGGCTCTTGGCCTGCCGCCGCTGCCAGACCCCGACGTCCCGGCCGCCAGCCCCGGCATGCGCCACCGGCACTACGCACCCCGCGTGCCCCTGCGCCTTGTGGTCGACATGGGCGCGGCCTGGGCGGCCTGCCCCGGGGCCGCCGTTCTCTGCTCTGCGTCCACCGCGGCGCGCCTCGGTCTCTCTTCGGGCGTACGCGTTCACGTGTGGTCCGTCAGCGAGGCCGCGCGCGCGGCGGAACTCTACGAGGCACTGCGCCGGCTAGAGCGCAGCGGGGCACCCTGCATCCTCGCGGAGGTCCTGCCGGCGCAGGGGCGGGACGCCGCCACCATGGATCGCCTGAGCCGAGCGGCGGGATCGGTAGCGACGGCGTGGCCGCCGTGCGGCGGGGGCGGTGCGCCCGCGGACCGCGATGTCGGTCCTGCCGGGCCCGCCGGGTAGCGCCGTGCGGCGGGGTGCTGCTGCAGAGTCGGATCCCCGCTGCGAGACCCGGAGCGCGCGCCGATCGGCCCCGCTGCCTGCCGGCTCCTCGGGCAAGGCCCACGCCGCTGCACGCAAGCGGGCTGGTCCTGGTACACTTGGAGTGCTCCGTGTGCCTCTCTGCGTGGGCGGTTTCCAGAAGCGGAAGGGGACGGTGCGTGATGAAGGACCTGTCGGCGACCAGCGGCCTGCCCCTGCGGCTGCGCGATGACGGACTGCTCGACTTCGGACCGGGCCTGCCGGCCGTGGAGCCGGCGGTGCGCACGCTGGCCGCGATGCGTGAGGTCCTTGCCGAGCCTCTGGCGGTGGGCCCCGAGAACCTGTACCACATGTATCGCGACGTGGGCCGCCCAGAGGACAAGGCGCGCACGGCGCCGGCCGGCCTGCGCTACGACATCACCGTCGTCGCGCCAGCCCTGCTCGGCCAGGAGCACGCCAAGACGTACGGGCACTACCATCCGCTGGCCCCGGACGGGGAGTATTACCCGGAGGTATATGAAGTCATCTCCGGTCGGGCGATCTACCTGCTCCAGCATCGCGGCCCCGCTGGTGCGATCGACGATGTGCTCGTAATCCCCGCGGCTGAGGGCGACAAGGTCTTCATGCTGCCCGGATACGGCCACGTCACCATCAACGCCGGAGCTAGCCCTCTGGTGATGGCCAACTGGGTGGCGGGAGCCTTCTCCTCGGAGTACGGCGATTACCGGGAGCGCCATGGTGCCTCCCACTACGAGCAGGTCCGCGCTGGCGAGCAACGCTGGCCGGCGAACCCTCATTACTCTGGGGTGCCCGCGGCGCGGCTCTGCCGTCCCCTCTGCCCAGAGCAGACCACCGGCCTGCGCGCGGGCCGGCCCATGTACCCTGACGGCGTGGCGCACCCCGAGCGGCTGGCGTACCTGATGGAGCCGCGCCGTTTCGCGGGCAATTGGACGGATCTGGTGGCCTGAAGGTCGCAGCGAGGGCCGCGTTCACCCGCGGCCACCCGCAGGGCGTCCTCCCCGCGGTGGGGGTCTGTCTCTGCCCCACCCCACGGCGGGCAGGGCGGTTTGCCCCGATCGGGCGCTCGTGGCGCCGCCCGCCGGCAGCCGCGAGGCGTGCCGGCGGTGCGACCCGCCGGTTCGTTGCTCTCCTAGGGTCGCCTCCGACGGGGGGTGGACCGGCTGATCCCACGCCGGGTCGTGTTCGTGTGCAGCGGCAACACCTGCCGCTCCCCGCTGGCCGAGGTTATTGCCCGCGACCTATTGCAGGACGCGGCCCTCGGTCTGGTCGAAGTCGGCTCTGCGGGGCTGCACGCCGTCGACGGCCAGCCGGCCGCTCCCGGGGCCGTCCGCGCGGCCGCCGCGCTGGGGCTTAGCTTGGAGTCGCATCAGGCCCGGGGCTTGCGCCAGGAAGCCCTCGATGCCCGGACGGTCGTGCTGGCCATGACACCGGCGCTGGCTGCCGAAGCCCGGGCCCGGATCCAGGTGTGGGGAGCCGCGGCCGATAGTCCGGTTGAGGCCCTGCTGCCATACGCCCGCAGCAGGGGCGCGGAACTCCCCCCCGGCGACGCGGTCGACGACCCATTCGGCCAAGCCGACGAGGCTTACCACGCCGTCGCGGCCCTCCTGCGCGCGGCGCTGGGCCCCTTGGTGCGAGCCTGGTCCAGGGAGTTCGCGGGTGGAGGTCCCACCCCCGGCGTGCTGGACACCAAGACCCTCGCGCTGCCTCGGTTGACGGGCCTGCGCCCGACCCTGGAGTCCACGGCGCTCAAGCTCTTGGAGGAAGCGGGCGAACTCGCCGAGGCGATCGGCAAGTACCGCGCCCTGTCCGGTGAGCGGCGGGCCCGCCCTTCGCGGCAGGCGATGACCGCCATCGGCCAGGAGTTGCTGGACGTAGCGCAGACCGCCGTGACCATGATGTTCGTGTTGGAAGAGCAGCACGGGCTCAGCCTGCAGGCCCTGTTACAAGAGCACGTCCGCAAGCTGGCGGCTAGAGGGTACCTGCGGACCGACGGCGAAGCTTAAGGTCCCTGGACGGGCCCTGCCGGCGCAGCCGCAGGGGGAGGCGGTCGATCCCCTTCCAGGGAAGACCCGTTGCCCGAACGGCGGGCCGCTCGGTATAGTGGGCGGCGCAACCGGGGGGGACGGGAACTGCCGCCCCGCTCGTTCTGATCGGCGCGGCGAGGGACGCGTACAGGGGGACCTCAGCGGGATGGAAACCGTGCTCCTCCCCGGCGCCCTGGCCCTGGCCCTGGCGTTCGGGCTGACGCCCGCGCTCCGCGGCTTTGCGTTGCGCGTGGGCGCCATCGACCGCCCCGGATCCCGCAGCGTCCATAAGCGCGCCGTCCCCTTCCTCGGTGGTGTCGGCATCTTTGCGGCCTTCGCCGGCGGACTCTTCGCCGCCACCATCTTGGATCCGCGGGGACTCGACCGGCACAGCGCGTGGGGTATCCTCCTCGGCGGCCTGCTCGTCGTCGCGACGGGTCTGTTCGACGACTCCGGGCGGATGTGGAGCGCACGTCTGCCCTGGCTGGCGGACCGAGAGCGCCGAGGGCTCCGCCCGCTGTTCAAGCTGATCCCGCAGATCGGCGCTGGTGTGACGCTCTTTCTGTACGGCGTCCGGATCACCTTTATTCAAAACCCATTTGCTACCAGCGCTGCCCATCCGTACTGGTACCTGCCGTGGTACGGCGCCTTCGCGGTGACCGTGCTGTGGGTGGTGGCGGTCACGAACGCCGTTAATCTCATAGACGGCCTGGACGGGTTGGCTGCGGGCATCTCCTCGATTTCGGCCGCCACCCTGCTGGTGGTGTCGCTGGAGTTTCCGCACAACGTCGCGACGGGTGCCGCGGTGATCTGCGCCGTCTTGCTGGCAAGCGCCCTGGGCTTCCTGCCCTGGAACTTCCATCCTGCGCGGATCTTCATGGGGGACGCTGGCGCCCTCTTTCTCGGCTACGCCTTGGCGGCTGTCTCGATCGTCGGGCAGTTGAAGACGGTCACGGCGGTCAGTCTGGTCGTGCCTGCGCTGGCGCTGGGCATCCCCGTGCTGGACACGGCGCTGGCCATTGTGCGCCGCTGGCGGGCGCGGCAGCTCCCCGGCGTCGCGGACAACGGCCACCTGCACCACCGCCTCCTCGATCTGGGGCTGACCCATCGAGACGCGGTTCTGGTCCTCTATGTCGCCAGCGGTTGGCTCGGGCTCGCCGCGATCACTGTAGCCCGCGTGGGGGCCGGACTCGGTCTGGCCGTGGTGGCGCTCGTTGTCGCCTCCGTGCTCGTGGTCGTGCGCGCCCTAGGGCTGGGAGGGGGACCACCGAAACCCCACGCTCCGGCTGGCCGCCACCACGCGGCATGAGGATGTGTACGGGTGCCCGCCCCTTGTCGGTCCTGGGCGGCGCGCCTCAAGGCAAGAAGGGCCTGGCCCCTCCGTGCCGGCCGCCCCCGGGCGGTCCTGCGGGGCCGTGGCCGCAGCCTGTGAGCGGGCGCATCGTCCGTGTGTCGAGGTGCCCTGACGGGCCCACTGCCCTGCGGCGGCGCGCCCAAGGGCCGCGTCGTGCGCCAAGGAGCTTGCAGGCGGTCCCGCGGCCCCCAGTTCCCCGCCACCGGGGGCGCCCCCCGCCCGGCCGCTGGGGGCGGGCGCAGGCGGCCATAAGGCCCGGGAGCCAGAGCCGTTGGTCCAACGGGGCTGCCGCGGTCACGGATGGCCGCCCACGGGGCGATTCCCGCGGGAGGCCACCCCGCGGGCATAATCGGCGGGGCCCGGCGGACCGCCCACCGCCAGGCGGGGGAGTGATGGTGTGCTTCGCGTGGCCGCCGTCTTTGGGACGCGTCCCGAGGCGATCAAGATGGCGCCGGTTGTACGGACCCTGCGGGACTGCCCGGAGACCAACGTCATCGTCGTCTCCAGCGGCCAGCACCGTGACCTGTTGCCGCAGGCCCTCGCGGTCTTCGGCCTGCGGGCCGACCTCGACCTTGGCGTCATGGTCGAGGGGCAAGGCCTCCCCGCCCTGAGCGCGCGGGCCCTGGAGGGTATCGCCCGGGCCCTGGACGACATCCGCCCGGACGTCGTCCTCGTGCACGGCGATACCACGACGGCCATGGTGGGGGCGCTGGCCGCCTTCTACCAGCGCATCCCTGTCGGGCACGTCGAGGCCGGTTTGCGCACGGGACAGCGCTACTCCCCCTTTCCCGAGGAGATGAATCGCCTCCTCGCCGATCGCATCGCCGAACTGCATTTCGCCCCCACGCGCAGTGCGGCGGCCCATCTGGCCGCCGAGGGCATCGGCCCCGCTGGCGTATATGTCACGGGAAACACCGGCATCGACGCGCTGCTTGCCTTGGCGGGACCCCGCAGGCGTCGGCCGCCAGGCCGCCCACGCTTGGTTGTGGTCGAGGCCCACCGTCGCGAGAACGCGGGCGCGCCCATGCGCGGTATCGCGGATGCGGTGGCGCGCCTCGTGCACGCCCGCCCCGACGTCGAGGTGGTCTGGTCGGTGCACCCGAATCCGGAGGTCGCTGGCCCGGTTCGGCTTGCGCTACAGGGGCAGCCACGCGTAGACCTCCGGACGCCGCCCGCTTACGGAGAGTGGGCGCGGCTGCTGGCTGAGGCGGACCTGCTGCTCACGGACTCCGGAGGGTTGCAGGAGGAGGCGCCAGCACTGGGCCTGCCGGTGCTGGTCTTACGGGGCAGCACCGAGCGTCCGGAGGTAGTGGCGTCCGGCGCAGGCAGGTTGGTGGGTACGGACCCCGAGCGTATTCTGACCGAGGTGGGGCGGTTGCTGGAAGACGAGGCGGCCTATGCGCGCATGACCGCTGCGGGCAGTCCCTTCGGGGATGGGCAGGCGGCGCGACGCACGCTGGAGGGATTGCTCTTTCACTTCGGGCTCCGGTCCCGGCCACCCGACCCATTCGTGGCGCCAGAGCGGGCTGCCGATTGACGCCTGACCAGGTCCGTGCTAGGATCTTGGGGGGCTTGGGATGCCTTGGGGTTGTCTTGCGCATTTGGGCGCGTCGCGGTGGTGAGCGCGTGTCGTATTGAGGGTGGTTGGCCATGGCGAACGGCCAGGTATGGCGGGCGCTGGCGGTGGCGACCTCTTACGGGCTGACGGTGGCGCTGCTTGCTGCGGTTGGCGTGCTGGGCGGTCGGTGGTTGGACCGGCATATGCACACAGCGCCTCTGTTTTCTGCCGTGGGCCTATTTGCTGGTCTGGGAGTGGGGGTGGTCGTTTTCGTGCGCGAGGTTGGGCGAATTCTTGGAGAGCCACGGGAGTGATGCGCGCCGAGTCGGGATCGCTGTGGGTTTGGTGTGGCGTGGCGGCGGCGCTCCTGGTTGTCGCGCGCCTGGGTGCGGCTACCACCGTCCTGCAGGGTGTTTCCGTAGGCCTGCTGGTCGGCACGGCCTATGTATGGCTCTTGTGGCGGCGCACACGGACGAGTGCGGCGTTGCCGGTGCGCCGTGCTGTCCTCGCCGCCCGTCTTGGCACCATCGGCCGCCTCGTGTTTGTGCTACTGACCTTCGCCGTGGCAGAACGGTTGTGGCCTCATGCTGGCCTAGGTTGGGGATGTCTCAGCTTCTTCGCACCCGTGGTCGTGCGCATGATCGGTCTCGCGCGGGGGGTTGGCGGCTGAATGACGGGGCTGGGTGGGTTGCACTGCGACGGCAGTCTGTGGCACTGGGGCGGGCTATCGTTTTGTAGCACCACTCTCGTGCAGACCTGGATGGTCATGGGGCTGCTCGCGCTCCTCGGGGTCGTCGCGGCCGCGACCGCCCGCAGCGATGTGCCCAAAGGCCTGCAGAACGGCTTCGAGGCGATCATCGGGTTTATCGCCGGCTTTGTGTCCAGTGATACCGCGCCTGAAGAGACCGTTGCTCGTCAACGCTTGCTGTTTGAGATTCTGGCGACACTGTTTCTCTTCATCTTGCTTTCCAATCTTCTCGATGTGATTCCTCCTTACATTGCCCCCACCAATACCCTGAATACCACCGGGGCCTTGGCGGTCCTTGTATTCTTCTTTGTGCACCTTTCCGGGATTCGGCGTCATGGCGCACATTACGGTCGCAAGTTTCTCCACGTGCCCGGGGTCATGGGCTACGTCATGCTCGTCTTTGCCGCGGTCGAGGAACTGTCCAAGCCTCTCACACTGTCGTTTCGTTTGTTCGGCAACATTTTTGCCGGCGAGCTGCTGATCCAGATTCTGCTGCGGCTGATCCCCCTGGGGCGCTGGTACTATTACGCGGGTGGCTTTGTGCCGCATGTGGGCTGGCTGCTATTCAGTGTGTTTGTGGCCGTGGTCCAGGCCTTCATCTTCGTTATCCTGACGCTGTCTTACGTTAGGCAGGCCACAGCGGCCGAGGAACATGGCGGTGGCGGCCCTGTCCAGGCGCAGGCCGCGGCGCAAGACTAGGTTGACGGAATGCATCCGACGGACTGTGCGGACGGCCCGGAGGCGAAAGAGGAGGGTGCGGTTTCATGACTGTTGCTGCGGCCCACGTTCTTGCGGTCGGGGTCGGCCTCGGGTTGGCGGCTGTCGGGGCGGGTGTCGGTGACGGCCTGGTGACCAGCAAGTTGGTGGAGGGCATCGCCCGGCAGCCTGAGGCACTGAGCCGGATGCTTACGTATACGTTCATTAGCATCGGGCTGATCGATGCCGGGCCGATCA
>JAJZZC010000132.1 GCA_021797775.1 Bacillota bacterium | reverse complement strand
CGCCCAGACGGCGCCACGAGCGGGGGTGACTTCGGAGCGGTACGCCGGTCCGCTCGCGCCTGCCACCGCTTGCTGCGCACGGGTTCGGCGCCTGGATGCGGCCGCGCCGCCCGTGGGGTCACGGGGGGCACTGGCGGCCGTACGCGCCGAATTCGGCCGGTGGCGCAAGCGACTCGCCCAGAACGACGCGACCCTGCCCTGCCTGGCCCACCGGGCTCTGGGAATGATGTCGTCAATGTGGCTGTTGCCGCCGGCCGCTGGGGCCCGGACGCGCCCGGCCGAAGACCCCGGAGTCCCACCGAGCCAGTGTTGCGGGCCAGGTTCGGGACCCTCACAGCGCCAAGCGGCCCATCCCGGTGCACAGGTCGTATCCGGGGCCGGCCGAAGCGTATGCGCTTAGCCCGTTCAGGAGGAGGGTGTTGTTCCAGTTATTTCCAGACGAGACGTCCCGCGCCGCTGTGCACAGCTGTTCGACCGTGGGGACTGCGCCGGAGGCCTGCGCGAGAAGGGCCGCCCCGGCCGCGGCGATGGGGGCCGAGGCGCTGGTGCCCCAGATGGTGATTTCCCTCGCACCTTCGGCGATCACCAGGGGCCCGGCGAACGCGGCGATGTCCGGGGTGGCGCGGTGGCCCAGGCCCAGGCCCGCCTGGCGCGCGGGAGCAGCGAACACCGTGCTAAGGCCGCCACCGCCGCTGGCCTGGGGCAGGGTGTTGGACGGGTCGTAGGCAGGCGCGAGGGGGTCCATGCATTGCCCGCCCCAGGCCTGCTCGCCGGAGCCCAGTGTGCCAGGCGTGATGAGTTGCGTGCCGCCGACCGCAAGGACCGCCGGCTGCGTCGCGGGCCACGACGGTTGCGGGGTGTGGTCACCGAACGGCAACCCGGCATACGCGCCGGAGTCGCCAGCCGCCACGAATACCAGCAGGCCGTTGTCACGGATCAGTGCGTCCAGGTCTGCGCCATAGGCCCGGGCGTCACTCCAGGAGCGCCCGGCGAGCGGCGCCCTGATGTCCGTGGCCGCGACGAAGGCGCGCTCGCCCGTCCCCAAGCTGATCGATACGATGCGGATGCCGTCAGCGGCGATCTGCGTCAGGGCGTCGTACATCTGGCCGAGGAAGTCCGGCAGATCGCTCTGGTCGGAGATCACGTAGGCCGCCAAGCGGGCCCCCGGGGCGAGTGCCCCGGCGTACTGAACGTCCAGGTCGGTCTCGTCCAGCGCGGCCGGGTCGTTGGGTGCACGGTCGATCGACACGGCGCTCACCGGGCGGTTGAGACCCGGCGCCACGCTGTATGCGGTCCAGAAGCGCGCGTCGTCCGGGGCGTTGGGTCCGGCGAACTCCACAAAGGCGATGGACTGTCCCTGCCCGTACAGCGAGCGCTGATAGAACGCGTCCAGCCCGTAGAGGTTCGCGATGTCTTTGGGCTGGAGCGTTCCCCCGGACGCCGCCACCCTGTCTTGACGCGCCAACCGTTTCCACGAGGTCACCTTGCGCATGCGGCCCGCCCCCTTTGTCCGCACGCTATGCGCGCGCCATGGACCTCGTCCCAGGGGCGGCGGCGCTTGAGGGCGGCTGTTGCTGGCGCGGGCGCACTTCCGCCCCACGCCGGAAGCCGTGAGCTCTCGGGCCGCACCTCTGGGCACGGGCGCCGGGTGTCGGAAGTGCGGCCTGCGTGTGCCTGATGTGGATCGTCTCCGCGGCACGGCCGGCGGCGGCAGCCGAATGCGCCATTGACGGGGGGTCGGGCCACGACTCTGAACCGAAACCACGTTACGCCGGTACGCGCCAGCCTCTGGCAGGGGTGCGCGCCCACCCGGGAAGGCGCATGCGGCAGGGACCCTAAGGGCCCGGTGCCCGACCGCGAAGTTACGCGCGGACCGCCAGCGGGCCCGTGGCACCGTAGGGGGCGCGTCAGGACCGCTGGCCGTCCGGAGCGCGGCAGTCGACTCTGATGCAAGGAGGCGCAGGCACACGTCGAGCACCGCCGCGACCCGCGCCTTGGCAGCAGCCGGTCCCTGGGTGAAGACGGGCGGCGACGCCTGTCGGTCGGGGGGGGACCGGGCCAGCCGGCCCGGGGGGGCCCGCATGCATCGCCGCGCCCTCATGGGGGCGGCCGCAGCCGCCGGTTGTCGCGACGCCACCTGCCGCACCGCTGGCAGCGACGGGCGGCGGCAAACCCGCTGCCCGTCGCTGCTCAGCGCACGCCCCGCACCTGCCAGACGAGGGCCGACCCCGCCAGCGCGAAGAGGCTGGTGAGTCCGAAGAGCCAGTCGTAGGCGGACGTGCTCTGGGGCACGAGGAGAAAGATGGCACCGCCGATGAGCGGCGCCATCACCTGTGGCACGGTGATCGCCATGCCCCAAATGCCCATGTCCCGCGCCACGGCCGCCGGGTCGGGCAGGACGTCGGTGATGAGGGCCCAGTCGACGGACACATACGTGCCGTAACCGAGCCCGAATACGACGCCCAGCGCCAGCAGGCCCGGCAGTCCGCGCACCAGCAGGAAGGCCAGCGCGCCGAGACCCATGAGCCCGCCGGCGGCGCTGACGAGGACCCGGCGGCCGATGGCGTCCGAGCGCCGACCGGCCCACAGCGTGGCTGCGGCCGCGGCCGCGATGGTCAACGCCACGACGGCCGAGGTCACGGAGACATAGCGCGTGAAGTGCTCGACGTCCCGCATGTAGTAAGCGAGGTACGTGAGCACCGAGTAGAAGGACACCATCACCAGGGCACGGGTCCCCACGACCCAGAAGAAGTCCCTGTAATTCTGGCGTCCCCTCCGGCGCCCGGCCTGCGGGGGCGCGTCACCGGCCGGGTCGCGGCCGGTAGGGCTGGCGGGCCGGCCCGGCTCCGGTAGCCCCCAGACGGTCACGGCCACGCCAGCGAGCAGCAGGGCTGCGAGGGAGGCCAACAGGTAGGGGTAGGTGCCAGACCGGACCAGGAACGCCGCCCCGAAGGCGCCCACCAGGGCGCCCGTGGTGCTCATCAGGCCCAGGAAGCCGCTGGCCTCCCCGCGAGCCCCCGCGGGAGCGAGTTCGGGGATGTAGGCTTGGTACGCGGCCAGCGCCGTGTTGTATCCCAACTGCACCAGCAGCACGGCCCCGACCAGTTGGGCGAAGCCGTGCCCGAGGCCTATCCACACCATGCCGCCGGTCGCCCCCACGCCGCCGATCAGGACGAACAGCCGCCGCCGGCCGAAGCGCGGGCGCACCGCGTCGCAGGCCCAGCCGCCGAGCGGGTGGACTACGCTGGCCAGCAGGGTGCCGAGGGTGGTCAGCAGGCTGAGTGCCGCGGCCTTGTGGGCATCGCCCACGTCGCGCAGGACGAGGAAGGGCAACACCGCCGTGGGCAGCGCTTCCCAGATCGCGTTGCCGCAGAACCAGAAGAACGACAGGCGCAGGTGGGCCGAAAGCCCCGTGAGGTGCAGGGCGCGGCCTGGCTCCGCGCCCGGGTCCGCAGCCGCTGCCATGCCTGAGCCCCCGGTGACGGCACGTGGTCCGAAGGGATGGTCACTTCGGGCCCGGGGGACGGGACCCTGCGACCGCGGCGGAGGGAACGGCCCATAGGTGATCCACGGTGCGGGGGAGGACGCCGGCGGGGACATAGAGCATCGGCAACCGGGTCTGATGAAGCCGACCCGCAACCGGGGCAAACCGTGACGACGACGGGGGACGCGCGGAGGCAACTGAGCCGCCGATGACAATGCGGCGACGCCTGCGGGAGACCTGTGGTCACCGTAAGGCGTCGCCGCATACGGGCAGGGAGCGGCGTCACTCAGCGGGAGGGGGGCAGGGGCCCGCGTCGTCCGCGGGCCCCTGCCCCCCGTTGCCCTACAGTCCCGCTGGCGTCATCGTCGCCCAGTTCTTCGGCACGGCGCCGGCCGCCGGAGGCGTGCCGGTGTTGCCCAACTGTACGAAGCGCGCCGGTCGAAAACTCAGGTTGTCCAAGGTGGCGCGGATGTATCCCTGGTTGCCGAAGTCGGCGTTGTGGGCGCAGGCGAAGATCCCGACCCAGCAGGCGGCCATGCGTACCAGGGTGGGAGGGGAGAGTTGCGTCCACTGAGCGCCGTTCATGGAGGCGAAGGGGGTCCACTCATCGCCCACGCGGCGCAGGCGGAGCCAGACCGGCTTCAGCAGGAAGTTGGCGGCCGGCTTGGTCACCGGGCTCGTCAGGTTCTGTACGCCCTGGGGCAGCAGGCCGGCGGCGCCCGAGGGGTACAGACCAGGCATGATCCGTGCCTGCCACTCGATCTGGTTGGCCCCCGTGACGTGCGGCGAGCAGTAGGGGGGATCATCGGAGAGGTCGCCGGCCGCCATCAGGCCAACCTTGGCCCACACGCTGAGGGCAGGCCCCGTCGCGCTCTTGCAGGTCAGGTTGGTGATGCCG
This sequence comes from Bacillota bacterium, assembly GCA_021797775.1. Classification (GTDB taxonomy): domain Bacteria; phylum Bacillota; class Sulfobacillia; order RBS10-35; family JAJYVN01; genus JAJZZC01. The sequence goes on along the minus strand of JAJZZC010000132.1, from coordinate 9,594 downwards.
GTCACCCGGCACGTCCACTCGCCCTCCGTAGCCGTAACCGGCAGGCAGGCGAACACCGCGTTGTCCGAGGTGGCCCACACATCCCAGCCGTCTCCCAGCAGCGTGTACTGGCCCGCGGGTCCCTGGACCACCCAACTGTCGGCGGACGAGGGCGGTACCCCCGCCCCCTGCACGGGAGCCGGCGTGGAGTACTGGACGCGCGGTCCGGGCTTCACCCGGGTGATCTCGCCCATGATCGTGGCTTCCTGGACCTGCTGGCGCGCCTCGCTGGCGGCGCCCACGGTCTCTAGCGCGTTGATCTGCGCCGCCGCCTGCGTGAAGCCCGCCACGACGTCGATCTTCTGGGCGGCCAGCTCCGTCAGCATGTTGTTCTCGATGTTCTCCGCCTGGCTGGCCTGGTACTTGAAGAATTGTTCGGCGTAGCCGTACCCACCCAGCGCAGCGTCGCGGTACCACTTGATGTCCTTGGTGCGGAAGATCGGGGCGGCCTGCTGCCAGTAGCTCTCCCACTTGTCCCACAGTGAGAGCTTGCACGGCTCTAACAGCGTCGTCTTCATGACGAACTCCTGCCAGTAGTCCTCGTAGGTGAGCCACTTAAGCAGTTCCCATGCCGCCTCCTTGTGCGGACTGGCGGCGTTCATACCCCAGAAGTCGTTGTTGGCGAAGGTGGCGCGCCCCTCGGGATACTTGGGCACCGGCAGATAGTTCCAGGGAAAGCGCGTTCCGAAGTTGGTGGCATCGGCGTGGACGTTCCAGCCGCCGCGCATCATCATCGGGCTCTGGCCGGTGACGAACCAGTCCGTGCTGGTGTACCCGGTGTCGGCGCTGGTGGTCACGACGTTGTCCCAGATGAGGTTCATGAGCCATTCCCCGCCCGTGATCGACCCGGGGTCCCCCAACAGGGACTTGGTGTGCGAGGCATCCATCTCCGCACCGCCAAACCCGCGCAACAGCGAGGGAAACCAGTTGCTGATCGCCGCGCCGTAGCGGCGGGTGTGGCCCGCACCAGGCATGGTGCCGGACAACTGCCGCCACAGGGTGGCGGCCTCTTGCCACGTCCATTCGGGGCTGGGATAGGCCAACCCCAGCGAGTCAAAGATGTCCTGCCGGTAGACGAACACCATCGGACCGTCGTACACGGGGAGCCCGAACTGGCCGCTCGGGGTGGCCAGCGCCTGCATGTGGCCCGCCGACCAGGTGGCGAGCGGGATGTTATCCCGCTGCAGGTACGGCGTCAGGTTCTCAAAGGCGCTGACCCCGAGATACTCCACCCAGGCGCTGCAGCAATCGGCGATCACGTCGGGCCCGGTCCCGGAGAGGATGGCCGTGATCACGTTGCCGGTGGAGGTGGCGCCGCCCTGTGGGCCCGGGAGCGCCACGGCGCGCAGGCCCTTGTGGCCGGGCTCGCTGGCGAACTCCGCGCAGGCCTCTGCCAGCAGGGTCTTGCCCGCCGGGGTCCAGTACACCCACCAGGGCAGGAAGGACACCGTCGTGACCGGGTTACTGGCGCTCGGGGCGGCCAGTGCCCCCGGCGCCGTGCCGAGGATACCAGCGCCGAGCCCGAGGGCGCCGGCGGCCCCCGCAGCGCCCTGGACCAGGGAACGTCGCGTTAACCGAGATCCGAGCGAAAGCGGCATACGCCGTCCTCCTACCTGCAGCCCATCTGTGGGACCTGTTCTCGCGCGTGTGGCTTACGCGGCTTACGCCGGAGGTGACGACTCTCCTGCCACCGCTTCGTGGTAAACTCGCCCGGCCGCACTCGGACCGGGTGCCTCCGGCCCACGTGGGGGCATGTGGATAGCCCGCCCCTTGGTGGATCGGGTCGCCCGGCGCATCTGCCCCTTGGCGCGCGCGCCGGGAAGGGTGTGGATCCCGACGAGCCATGCGGCACAGAAGCCGCGGGTCAGCCTGCTTGTGTGCCAACGTTTGTGGCGGGCGATGGCCGGGACAGATCCGAGCGGGGCTGGAGTGCCGCCCGCAGGGCCCGTTTCACGCGGCGTACCCCTCCACCGCGAGACTAAGGCAGTGGCGACACCATGCACATGGAGTTCTGTGGCAGGCGCCGAAGGTGTGGCCCGCCTTGTGCAACAGCACGGGCAGGCGTTCCCTGTAGCGGTGAGCAACCCGGCGACCGGCCGCGACGGTTACGCGATCCACGCGCACGCGCGCTGGCACCGGTACGGGATGCGATTCGGGTGACGGGCGTACCGCCCTGGCCGCCGCGATGTGGGCCCCCCTCTCTGGCCCCGTGTCCGACGTCGGGCGGGCACGGTCCGTCCGCCTGCTGCTGGATGTCGGCTGCCGTATGGTGACGAAACGGCGATGTGGATGCGGAGATCGTGGTGACGATGGGGGGATGGCGGGTCGAGTGGGCCCCCGTGCCACCGGGAGCCAGGGGCCGCTCGTTGTCGGTGCATCGGAACCCGTCCGGCCCCCTTGCGACCGGAGCGGCGTATCCTGACGGGCCCGGCAGCGGCGATGCCGTTCAGGCCAGGGAATGAGCGGATGCCGATCGCGCATCTCTGCACGTGTTCGCGTATGTTCGTCACCATGAAGGGTTAAGACCCGGCAACGGGTCGTGTGCCCGTCGTCGTCGGCGACCTGTGCGTCGCCCTCCTGGCGACCGGCAACCGCGTTTACCGCCGATGCGCGCCCGTGCCCGGGCCGCCGCCCGGCCGCGTTAACCGCTCCGCTCCGCCAGCCCCGCCGGTCCGCGCACGACGATGGCCCAGGCCTCGCCGGGCCCGTGCACGCCGATCACCAGGTCGTGCTCGATGTCCGCGGAGCGGCTGGGGCCGGACACCAGGGTGACGGCGGATGCGCGCTCTCCGCCCTCCATCAGTTCCAGGGCGGCGAAGGCGGCCTGCAGGTCGGGGTGCAGCGTGGCCTCGGCGACCACGAACACGACGCGCGGGGGAACCAGCGAGCGGCGCCGTTCGCTATGGCCCCCGCTCTGCAGGACGACGGTGCATGTCTCCGCCGCGGCGGCCTCGGCCCAGACCAGGCCGACGGCGGCCTCACGCGCCCCAGCCGGCCGCACGCCGTCCACCAGGCCGGCCAGAAAGGCGTCGGCGCTGACCGGGCCCAGCCCCACCGCCTCCCGCACCGCGCGCTCCAGGGCCGCGCGTTCCACGACCACGGCCGTACCGCCGTTGGCGCGCCAGCGCTGAACGAAGGTCGCGAGCGGGTCGCCCGCGGAGGCCGCCGGCAGAGCGGCATGCGCAGGCGACGGGACGGGCGGAGGGACGACGAGCGCCGCGCCAGTGGGCGGGCCCACGCGGCGCAGGCGGCGGGCGGGCGCTAGCGGGCGCAGGGAGCGGGCATCCGTCCAGCCAGCGAGAGGGCCGGGCAGGCGCTCGACGGTCCGCCCCCCAAGGACCACGCGGGCCACGCGCAGCGCCCCGGCGAAGACAGCGGGGTGGCCGGCCACGGCCGCGAAGGCGGTCATCGCCCCCTTTTCCGCGCCCGCCTTGGGGTACTCCGCCCGCAGAGCGATCAGCTGGTCGTCCAACTGGATGTGGACGGGGCAGGCCTCGCGGCACGCCCCGCAGAGGCTGCTGGCCCAGGGCAGGTCGCGGCCCTCCCGGCCCTGCGTCAGCCGCGGCATCAGCGCCGCGCCGATGGGACCAGGGTATACTGTGCCGTAGGCGTGGCCGCCCATCGTGCGGTACACCGGGCAGACGTTCATGCAGGCGCCGCAACGGATGCAGTAAAGCAGCTCCTCGGCGGGGGTGCCCACGAGGCGGGAGCGGCCGTTGTCCAGCAGGACGACGTGCACCTCGTCCGGGCCGTCGCCCGCGGGATCGCCCGGGCGGCGCGGGCCGCTGAGGAACGACACATACTGCGTGATGCGCTGGCCGGTGGCTGCCCGCGGCAGCACGGCCAGCACGTCCAGCGCCTCGCGCCAGCCGCGCACGACCTTCTCGATGCCCACGATGGCGATATGCAGGCGCGGCAGGGTGGTGCACATCCGCGCGTTGCCCTCGTTGCTGACGATCATCACCGTGCCGGTCTCGCAGATGAGGAGGTTGCCGCCGCTCATCCCGGCGTCGGCCTCCAGGAACTTCTGCCGCAGGTGGGCCCGAGCGAAGGCCGCGAGCGCCTGGGTCTCGGCGGGCAGTTCTCGGCCGGCCTCGGCTGACAGCAACTGGCGGATGCGCTCCAGATCCAGGTGCACGGCCGGCGCGATGATGTGCGAAGGGCTCTGGCCGGCGAGCTGCACCAGCCACTCACCGAGGTCGGTCTCCACCACCTCGCGCCCGTCGGCCTCCAGGTGCTCGCGGATGCGGATCTCCTCACCGGCCATGGACTTCGACTTGACGATGAGGCGCGCGCCCGCGCGCTCCAGGATCGCGCGCACCACGGCGCGGGCCTCGCCCGCGTCGGCCGCCCGGTGCACCTGAGTGCCGTTGCGGCGCGCCGCCTCCTCGAAGCGGGCGAGCGAACCGTCCAGGTGCGACACGGCGGCGGCCCGGGCCGCCCGGGCGCGGTCGCGCGCACCCTGGGCCTCCGCCATCTCGGCCAGCGCGGCCTGGCGCGCCTCCGCCATGCGGTCGGTGGTGCGGCGCACGGCGCCGGCCAGCGCGGCGTCCGCTGGCGCATACACGACCGGTTGCCCGTCAGCCATGGTGCTTCCGCTCCCGCAGCACCTCGGCGAGGTGCCGGAATCTCAGGGGCAGCCCGCGGCGGCGCGCGCGGCCCTCCAGGTGCAGGAGGCACCCGAGCTCACCGCTGACGACGCTGGCTGCACCGGTGGCAACGATGCTGTCCAGCTTGGCGTCGGCCATGGCGGCGGAGAGGGCCGGCTCCTTCGTGGCAAAGAGCCCGCCGAAGCCGCAGCACTCCTCGGGCCAGCGTTGCACGCACACGCGGCAGCCGGCGGCGCGGAGGCAGCGCTGGCCGGAGTCGCCGACGAACGCCCCACGCAGGGAGTGGCAGGAGGGGTGGAAGGCCAGAGCGTCCGGGTCGGCCGCGCCCTCCGACTTCCCCTCCGGCACCGGATCCACCGCCCCCGGCGGCAGCGATGTGGCGAGGAAGGCAGAGAGTTCGCGCGTGCGGTCGGCCACGGCGCGGGCCGTGCGCGCCAGGGCCGTGCCCTCAGCGAACAGGTGGGGGTAGTAGCGCAAGAGCATGGCGGCGCACGACCCCGAGGGCACGACGATGGCGTCGTACCCCGCGAGGCGCGGCAGCAGGCGCGCGGCCAGGGCGCGCGCCTCGTCCGGGTAGCCGGCGTTCCAGGCCGGCTGGCCGCAGCATCGGTGGCCGACCAGATCGACCTCTGCGCCCGTGCGCGCCACCAGTTCGGCGGAGGCCTCCGCCACTTGCGGGGCGAAGGCTTCCGCCAGGCAGGTAACCAGCAGGGCTATTCGCGCGGGGCGGACCGCGTCGCCCTTCACGCGGTCCGGGCCCCCCGCGCCTCCTGGCGGCTATAGGCCAGCGGGTCCTCCGGCCAGCCGCGGCTGCGGCGGAACTCGGCGAGCAGCGGCCGCACGTCGGTGAGGAAGGCGTCGCGCAGGATCTCCTGGCTGCGGATGACGTCGCCCTCGCGCTCGGCCAGCTCCAGGGCCCGCTCGTCCACCAGCAGCGCCTTGCAGAAGGCCTCTTGGGTGTTCAGCACCGAGAGGATCATGGCCGGGACCTTCTCCTCGACGTTCGCCGACTGGTCCAGGCAGTACGAGACGGACTCCAGGGGCCGGCCGTAGAGGCGCTCGCCCTTGACCAGCTCGCGGAAGATCAGGAAGAGGCCGTACGGGTCGATGCTGCCGGTCATCAGGTCGTCGTCGGCGTACTTGCGGTTGTTGAGGTGGAAACCGCCGAGCAGACCGGCCTGCTGCAGCAGGGCCACGGTGAACTCCACGTTGTGGCCCTGGAGGTGGTGGCCCGTGTCCACGATGACCTTGGCCTGCGGGCCCAGCCGCTGGCATATCCGCATGGCCGTGCCCCAGTCGGCGATGTCGGTATGGTAGAAGGCTGGCTCAAAGGGCTTGTACTCCACCAGCATCGTGCAGCCCGCAGGCAGAGCCGCGTGCACCGGCTGCAGGGTTTGCACCAGCGCCTCGTGCCGCCGGCGGAAATCGGCCTGGCCCGGGTAGTTCGTCCCGTCGGCGAACCAGAGCGATAGGAACGGTGCGTCCAGTTGGCGGCACGCCTCGACGCACCAGAGCAGGTGCTCGCGGGCTTGGGCGCGGACCGTCGGGTCGTGGTGCGCCACACTGCCCAAGCGGTAGGCGGGATCCTGGAACGTGTTGGGGTTCACCGCGTCGACGCGCAGCCCGCGGTCGCGGATGTAGCGACCCAGCGCCCCGAGATCGTCGGTGCGGTCCCAGGGGAAATGCAGCGCCAGGCCCGGCGTCATGCCCAGCGCGTGCTGCACGGCGGCGGCGCGGTCGATGCGCCCGTACACGTCCCGGGCCTCATCGCCCAGGGTGAAGGTGGCGAAGCGGGTCCCCATGGGGGAGAACCCCCAGGAGGGGATCGCCACCTGGAAACGCGACAGCGGGTCGGTGAGCGCGGGGTCGAGCGGCACAGCGCAACCCTCCCGGGCGGGCTGAAGGCCCGTTGTCGGTCTCCTCGCTCTGCTTCGGCGGCGGCGGCGGCAGGCCTGCCGCTCAAGGACGGGATGTGGGGGACAGGGTGGGGGTCACGGCGGGGGAGCCCGCGGGGGCGGTGCCGCGGCCGGTGGGGCGGTGACGGCGAATCACGGACTTGGCGCCGCCAGGCAGCGGGCCGCCGGGGGTGGCGTTCCCCGGCCCCCGAGCGAGGGCACCCCCTGCGCGGCGGCAAGGTACGGCCGCCCCTGGCGCCGGGCCAGAGAGAGCAGTCCGCGGCGGAGGACGTGGTGGTCTGGCGCACGCGCGACGCGACGTGCCGCCGAACCGCGAGGGACGGCCCGGTGGGGACACCCGTCGTCACCTGTTCTAGCGCGGTCCCCTTACGCCCACTCGGCGAGGCGGTTCTCGGGGCAGCATGCCAGGAACTCATCCCACGCGAGGCGCGCGCGCATGGTCGGCACGGCGGAGATCCCCCCGCGCATTGCAGCGGGCGGCCACGGCACGGCGGACGGCGCAGCAGGCCTCACTACACCCGCGCCGCGCCGGTATACTATCAGCTGAGGGGCCGGATGCGTGCCCGCCCGCGCATGGCGCGGGCGGAGGTTCCTTCGGGGACTTAGGAGCCGCGAAATATTAGATTTGAGCCCGGGTGTGGCCGGAATGCGAAGTTCCCAGCGACTCTCCCCAAGAGAACTGGTTCGGGGTCTCGCGTGCCAGTCCAAGGCCAGACGCGCTGAACTTGTCCTCTCCGCCCCAACGTGTCAGCTCCCGGCGCGAGGTTAAGGTCCAGCATCCCGACGATACCATCGTGCACCGCCCGCCGCTTGTCAACCGAGGAGCTTTGATGATGCGCGGCTCCTTACCGGGTTCCCCTTCATCGGGATGGTAACTCGTCCCTGTTCCGTGGCCCGGCAGCGGGGCGGCGCAGCGTGGCCGGGCGCACTGTGGCGCATGGGTCGCTGCACCCGCCGGCCGACGTCGCGCGCCTTGACGAGTCCTGGAGCGCTGGAGTGAAGAGCAGTGGCGGCCCGTGGGGGAGCAGGTCCGCTTCACGAGGCACGCCCGCAACCGGCTGCGCCTGTATGCACTGGGGGAGGCAGACGTGCTCGCCGCACTCTCCGCCCCCGCCGGAAGCGCTCCGTCCGTGAAGGGGCGCACGAACACATGGGCAGAGTGCGCCGGGGAATGGCTGCGCGTGACATGGATCAAAGAAGTGGGTGGCGTGACGGTGATCACGGTGACGCCGTTCGCCCATCAGCCGAGGCGGGAGGAGTAGCCATGCGGATCACCTATGACCCCGAAGCCGATGCGCTTTACATCCAGTTTCGCGCCATCAAGCCTGTACGCGGCGTGGATCTGGAAGAGGGTGTGACCGCCGACCTCGACGCCGCGGGCCACGTCGTCGGTATCGAGGTCCTCGACGCCAGGGAGCGCTTGGGGGAGTCTATCGACTCGATCACATTCGAGCGCCTTGCCCAGGCCGCGCAAGAACAGGCGGTGGCCCGGTAAGCCGCGCGCGCGCCAGGCGCCTCCCGCTGGCCCGCCACCCGGAGAGCGCCCGGCCGGCGATCTGTGCGGCGACCTCTTCGCGTGCTACAGCAACGGCCGGCGTGCCGTATGCGCCGCAACCGGGGCAGACGATGGCCATGACCGCCCTCCGCGGGATGCCCTCGGACCTGCGCACGAGGCGGGCAGGCCCTGCGCCGACTATGCCATGCGTGGAGAAAGGGTTGACGACCCGGCGCGCGTCCGATGGCGCCCGGGGATCGGTTGTACCCCAACCCAGGTTCCCGCGTCCGCCGGTCCGTTGGTGTACCGGCCGTGGGCCGGCATGGCGACCGCAGGACGCAAGACACGTGGGTTGGGGCGTCCCTGGGCGAGATTGGACCACATCTCGCTCACTTGATGCGGACTTCAGCGCAGGCGTACCCGGCGGCGCCCCAAGTGCCCCGCGCCCGATCAAGGTGCGGGCTAAAGCGACACCCGGACCTCGTGACCGCTGGGCCCGCCGAGCGCCAGCCGGTTGTGCCAGTAACCGGGCACGGCGTCGCGCACCGCCAGGGCCGGGCTCTGCAGTTTGGCGTCCGCCAGGATGACCGTCTGGACGTGGACGCGCGTGGCCATGACGTCGATCGTGCGGAAAGACGGCGCACATCGCGCGGAGGCGGATTGCACGCACGTCCAGGCAGCCATACTGGACCGTGCAGCCGCGATACTGTGGCTATGGTTATGGCCATCGCGGGTGCGAAGGGGCGGGTCGTGGGGTGGGGCTCCGTGGGTCCCGTTTCACGGTGCCCCTCGCCCGGGGCCCCACCCTCGGGCTGTCTCTCCAGGCTCGTGTAGGCGGAGCGCGCCGACCCCCGTCGCCGCGGCGACGGCCGCGAGCACCCGCAGGCTCGCGGCCAAGTGGGCGCTGATCAAGCCGAATGCCGTGTAGCCCACGACTGAGGAGAGGTCGCCCACGCCGCGGAAGAGCCCGGTCACCGCGCCGATCTCCGTTGCGGGCACGCCGCCCTGGACCCAGGCGAGCCAGGTCAGGGTGGCGAGCGAAAGGGCGGCGGAGAGCAGGACGCACGCCAGGATGGTGGTCGGGACCGCGCGGTCCAGCGACAGGGCCACCAGGGCGAGGGCCGCCGCGGCCTCGGCCACGCCCAGCACCCGGCGCTTGCCCCAGCGCTGGCTCAGCCGTCCCGCCAGGGTCTGGGCGGCGATGTTGGCCAGGACCACCAGCGCGCCGACCAGTCCGATCAGGCGGTAGCCCGCGCCCGCGCGCAGCAGCAGCACCGGGGTGCCGACCATGGCGACGACGAAGGGCAGGTTCCCAAGCGCGGCCAGGGCGATCTGCCGCTGGCGACGCGCCGCGGCGGCCCCCTCCTGAAGCGTCCGGGAGGCGCCGGGCTCAGCCGGCCCGGGCCCCCCGACCGTAAGCCCTCCTTTGGCGTCGCGACGGCCTTCGGCGCCTGGACGGCCGGCGGTGGTGCCTCCGCCCGGCGCCGCCTCCGCTCCAGCCGAGCCCGGCCCGGCCGCGGCGCGCGCCGGCGCG
>JAJZZC010000131.1 GCA_021797775.1 Bacillota bacterium | reverse complement strand
GGCCTGCCCTGGGTGCCGGTCGCGAGGGCGGAACGGGCGCTGGGCCAGACGCTGAGCCAGCAGTGGGGTGAGCAGGTCTGGGTGCTCCATTGCCAGCAGGAGGTCAGCGTGGCCGTGTTTGGCCCACCACCCGCACCAGGGGCGCGGGTGGGCAGAAGAGACGCTACAAGACGCGTGGGCGGCGGTGGCGGACGGCCGTTCCGCCCGGGCGGCGCCAGAACGGCTGGTGGATGCCTGGAGTGGGACCCATCCCGGCGCGTCCAGTCGGCTGCGGCAGGAGATCGAGGAGACGTGGCCATCGTGGCTCGCTGCATTCATTTCGGCCCCGCCGCAGACCCGGAACGGCGCTGGCCAGATGAGACCACGTTTTCTCGTCACAACCCCGTTCCGCGGCCGCAAGAGCCACCAGCGGGTACGTGAGGAGACCCACAACAGTCGTGCCGGATCGTGCGCTAATGCATCCCCAGGCGCCGCGCCATACTCCGCACACTGTCGTCCTCTTGCCAGCGCCGATACACGTGTACCATCGTTTGCACAGGGATCACGCGTGCCGTTCGACCTGGCGCAGGACCTCGATGCGCCGTTTGCCTCGCACCGCGCAGAGGCCCGTGCCTTGTGGGCGCCCTGGCGCGACGCCACCGCTTCTGGCGGGGGCACCTGCCCGACCGCCTCCCCTGCGCCGATCCCACAGCTGCCACATGTCGGCAGTGGCGCGGCCCCCACGTGCAAACGTTGCCAGGGGCCGCGGCGGGCTCGTCCGGCCCGGCCGCCTTCTCGCCCTTGCCACCGCGCCTTTGCGTGAGGCGCCATCTGTCGGTTGGACGCGGCCCAGACGCGCTGGAAGCCATGCCGGCCGTTCACAGCACCCTCAGATCGTCGGCTTTCGGGGCGTGCGGCCGCACGCGACGCGGCTGGTGTGACGCCCAGCGCCGCGGAGCGCGCACGCCAGTCGTCGACGGCCCCCGCACCCATTGCCTATCGTCAGCGGCGCAAACGGCGCCTAATTCCCGGGGCGGCGCGCCAAGTGCCCGCTGTCCGGGAACCGGGGGACGGCCCCTCTGCGGGGTGAATCCGGTCGGCCCGCGACCGGTAGGGAGGGCTCCTCGCCCGAACCCATCAACTAACCTCGGCGGCGCGAGAAGGAGGTCGATACATTGATCAGGCGCATGCGTGCCTGGCTGGCCGCAGCTGCGGCGGCGGTGGCCCTTCTGGGGGTTGCCGCGCCGATGTACGCGGCGGCGCCGAGTTCGTACAACACCTGGCTCATTGCCAAGGTGGTGGCCGCGGAGGAAGGCAATCGGAGCTTCACCGACCAGGTCGGTGTCGCCGCCGTCGTGCTCAACCGGCTGAACGCCAAGGGCTTTCCCAAGACGGTGGCGGGCGTGATCTACCAGCCCTGGGCCTTCACCTCCGTGGTCAACGGATACTTCTACAACGTCACTCCTTCACAGACCGCGCTGCGGGCGACCGAAGCCGCTCTCAATGGCTGGGACCCCACCAATGGCGCGCTCTACTTCTTCGATCCCGGTCCCGGCGTCACGAATGGCTGGATCTACAACCAGCCGGTGACCACCGTCATCGATCACACCGTCTACGCCCGGTAACCGACGACCGTAGCGGGGGAAGGCGGGCCCTTCCCCGCTACGGGTCCTCTTGCGGATGTCCCTTAGTTTGACGGCGTCTGACGGCAAGGCCAGCAGGACTCAGGGGCACGGCCGCTTCGTCCGTGGCTGCCCCCGGCGCGGCCGAGACCCGGCAGCCCACTCCGCGAACGCTTCTCTGGCTTCCGTGGCGGCCCACGTCCCCTCGCCCCGTGGCCAAGGCCTCCGGGGGGACAGCGCGGCGCGGTCACGTCGTGGCGGGGGGGCGCTCGCTCCCCCTTGGGGACGCGCCGCCCCCACCGGCAGCCGTGGCTTCACCCCGCAGCGAGGGCTTCGGGCAGCAGCGGCGCCCGGGAAAGCACCTCATTTCCGTCCGCGCCCACCGCCACCAGTTGCTCCAGGCGCACGCCGAAGCGGCCGGGGAGGTAGATGCCGGGTTCCACGGTCATCACGGCGCCCGCGGGCACCCGCACCTCCCGCCTGGTGCGCGGCGAGAACGAGGGGCCCTCGTGGATATCGAGGCCGACGGCGTGCCCGAGGCCATGACCGAAGTAGTCACCGTAGCCCGCGGCGGCGATGGCCTCGCGCGCCGCGGTATCGACGGCGAGGCAGCGCGCGCCTGGCCGCACCGCGGCCAGGCCGACCCCTAGCGCGCGCGCCACGACCTCCACCACGTGTCGCGCCTCGTCCGGCGGCGGGGCGCCGGGCACGAACAGCGTGCGCGTCATGTCCGAGCGGTAGCCGTCTACGACCGCGCCGAAGTCGACCACGAGCACGTCGCCAGATTGCAGCCGCCCCGGCCCGGGGATCGCGTGCGCCATGGCGCCGTGGGCGCCCGTCGCGACGATCGTCGGGAAGGCCGTGCCCTCGGCGCCCAGGCGCCGCATGCGCAGGTCGAGTTCGAGCGCCAGGTCCGCCTCAGTGGCGCCGGGCCGCACCAGCGGCACCCACTCTGCCAGCGCGCGGTCCGCGATGGCCGCGGCGCGGCGGATGGCGTCCAGCTCCGCCGGCTCCTTCGCCTCCCGCAAATCCTCAATGAGGCCCGGGGCGGCTAGCAGGCGCACGCCGCGCAACCGCCTATGTAAGGTGCGGTACGTGGCCCATGTCAGGTGGGGTGGCTCGACAGCCAGGGCCGTCACGCCGGCCGCCTGGCACTCCTGGGCGACGAGCTCGTCGGTGCCGGCCTTCTCCACCTTGACCAGCCGCCAGTCGGGGCACTCGGCGGCGGCCTGCTCCCAGAAGCGGGAGTCCGCCAGGATGGCCGCGTCGGTCGCCGTGACCCACAGCCAGCCGGTATCGCCCCGGAACCCGCTGACGTAGCGGCGGTTCGCCTCGCCGCTCACCAGCAGGGCGCCCGCCTTGGGCACCCGCCGCGCCAGTGCCGCGCGCAGCGCCTGCAGCCGCGCGTTCGCCAATCGCTTCGACTCCCTTCGGATGTGGAGCGCCGGGGCGGCGGCTTCGCCGCAGACCGGCGCGTCCCTGCGGCGGCCCGGCAGCGCACCGCTGACCGCCGCTCCGGCGGCGGTGGTGGTCGAGCGGATGCGCAGCAGGCTACAGGGCAAATCGGCGGATGGGAGGGATCGCCGTTGCGGGTCTGGCGGCTGCGTGGGCGCGGGCCGAAGCGGCGGCGGCGAGCGCCTTCACCATCCGGCCCCACCGTGGGCCCTCTACCCAGCAAAGTGCTGGAAGCGGTGTTCGCCCAGGCCATCCACCCAGAACGACGCAGCCCGGCGGGCGCGCCTGGTGTCTCGCTGATGGACGGCCGCTATGCATCGTCGGCGGGAGGCCCGTGGCCGCGACCCCGGTCGGCTGTGGGACCCTGTGTGCCCGGGGTGGCGCCAGAGCGGCGCCGGAGAGGCCCGCCCCGCCCGCGCTGGCTCGGGCCGCCGCAGCGCCTGCGTGTCAGCGATGACGTCCATCGGGCGGTGCCGGCCGCCGCGGCAAGAGCGGGCGCGCCGCGGCGAGGCGGTCCCCACGCTGCCGGGGATGAAACATGGGACTGCCAGCCTTACACGTCTGCGCCAGGCCCCAGGCCGCGTCCCGGGTTCGCTCACCCGGCTGCGCCGGTCCGCCAGACGCGCTGTGCTGACGGCCCGGGCCGGAACACACGGGGGTTCGGCTGGCCGCGCACGCAAGCGTGGACGGTATACTTACCCCGCAGGACCTGCGCCTTCCGCGCCAATCATGGTCGCGGTAGATGGGGTCTTGAGGAAGAGCCAGCGATTGTGGAGCGGCCGGCCGCGTGCCACAGACAGCGCGCGCGGGACCCCTCGGCCCGGCGGCGACTGCGACCGGGGATCGGCGCGGCCTATCGCTGCGCAGGGCGCACGGCAGAGTTGCGGGCCCAGGCTCGCGAACCGCTGTACCCGGGGTGTCGACGCCCGGGGCTGGCGACCACGGAGCCTGGGCCTTGGGCCCGTTGCGCGCCACCTGCGGCGCCGTGGACTCCCCTGTGGTCCGCATGGCGCCCCGCGCCCGGATACCCGCTGCGTCCGGCGCCGACTGGTACGCCCGCAGGCAGTGGGTGGCGGTGGCGGCGGGTGGCCCTAGGAGGGCGCTGCAAGAAGCCCTACCGCTGCCGCGGGCGGGAACGAAAGCCTTGCGGCACAAGCCCCCGATCCTGAGGCTGCCGTGTCCGCAGGAGCCTCCTAGAGACGAAGGCTGTGGTACGGCCTGGGCGGCGCCTGGCATAGGCAGCGTGGCCGGGCGTCTACGGGGACGATGGGGCGGGCGCGTGCCAGTGGTTGGGACGGGGGGTCGGCACGAGCGCCCGCCCGCAACGGGGCTCCGGCGAGGGCGTATGGCGAGGAGGTGGGACAACTGCCAGAGTCCGGGTTGCCCTTCAACCTAGAGGATCTTCTCCATGCGCGTACCATTGAGAGCCAGCGCCTAGAGTTCAAGGCGACCTGGGCCGGGCCGACGAAGGCCCAGGTCGTGCGTACGGTATGTGCCTTCGCCAACGACATGCAGAATATTAATGGTGGCTATATTGTGCTCGGCATCGTCGCGCCGGACGGTCAACCCGCGGCGCGCCGGTGATTTCGAAGGTGCCCATCGCCTCTTCCTCCGCATTGGCGCAGGCGGCGCCACCAGCGCCAGAACGGTGCACGAGTTTGCCCAGACCAAGATGCAGCTGGCCAAGGCCGCCGGAGGGCGCGACCAGCACCCAGAGCGGTGGGAGGCCAAGCGCAGGCTGAACCAGGAGACCGCAGAACTACTGCGGCGCGCCAGCACGCTCAGCCGCCTCTCCCAGGATCAAACCCGCGAGGCCTGGTGCTGGTTCAACCTGGCCGAAACGCTGCAGTGGCTGGGCGACACGGCATCTGAGATCGAGGTTGCCTATCGGGCGGCACTGACCCTGCTGCCCACGGAGTCGCGCTTCCATGCGGCACGGGAACGCTGGAGGGATCGGGCGCGGCGGTAGGCGATCGGAACAGCCAGCCCGAAGAGCGCGGTCGGCGGCCGTGCCGGCCAGGGTGGCCGTCACGACCATCCCGATCCGCAGCGGCATGGGCTTGGCAGCCGCCATCAGCGGCACCGCCAACGCGACGCCCGCGCACAACGCCACCACGGGTTTACCTGCAGGCGGCGGGGTCGCCCGTCCGCCCGTCGCCTCCCTCTGACGGGGTGTCGACCACCACAGGGCGCGGATCGCAGCGGCGGAGCGCGAGCGTACGCCCGTCGCCCGCGAAGGCAAAGGCCAGCGGCAGGGAGACGGCCGCATCCTTGTACCGGCCATCGGCGTGGCTGGTGCCCACGACCGGCGCCGCGCAGGAGAGCGCGACCGCGTGGGCGCGCTCGGTCCACGTAGTGAACTGATCTTCACTGAACATGCCTACGCCGATGGGGTTGACGACGACGTTCGCGCCGCGCAGCGCCGCGGGCGCACAGAACACCTCTCGGCAGAGGAGCATGCCCACACGGCCGATCCGCGTGCGGGCGACCGACGGTAGGGGCAGATGCACGTCGTGGCCCGCCTTCGGGCGATCTAGCGCCAGGGAGCCGCACGGGGGAGAGGCCCGCGCCGCGGGCCTCTCCCCCGTTGACACCGGCGGTAGGATGGGGGCGGCGCCCGGGTCCCCGGGCGCACGTGGGGGGGCGATGGCGTGGGCGGCGATCCGTTCGGCGCGCGGGCCAGGCTGGATACGGCGCTCGGGACCGTGGAGATCTTCGATCTGGACGTGCTGCGCCAGCGAGGCGTCGCCGATCCGGCGCGGCTGCCCTATGCGCTGCGCGTGTTGCTGGAAAACGCGCTGCGGCATGCGGCGGGTACCCAGGATCCCTCGGTGCGGGCGCTCGGCGGCTGGGGCGCTGCCGCGGTGAGCGCCGAGATCGACTTTCGGCCCGCGCGGGTGCTGCTGCAGGACCTGACCGGCGTGCCGGCGATCGTGGACCTGGCGGCGATGCGGGATGCGGTGCATGCCCGCGGTGGTCGCCCCGAACGCGTTAACCCCTTGGTGCCCGTGGACCTGGTGATCGACCACTCCGTCCAGGTGGATGCCTGGGGGTCGGGTGCCGCCTTTGAGACCAACGTGGACCTGGAGTTCGCCCGCAACCGGGAGCGCTACGCGCTGCTGCGCTGGGCGCAAGCCGCGTTCCAGAACGTGCGGGTCGTGCCCCCGGGCACCGGCATCGTCCACCAGGTCAACCTCGAGTACCTCGCCTCGGTCGTCGACGTGCGACCGGATGCCGCGGGCGCGGCCGTCGCCTTCCCCGACACGCTGGTCGGCACCGACTCCCACACGACGATGGTCAACGGGGCCGGCGTGCTCGGCTGGGGCGTCGGGGGGATCGAGGCCGAGGCGGTGATGTTGGGCGAACCTTACGCCATGGGCTTGCCGGAGGTCGTGGGGGTGCGCCTGGCCGGCGCGCTCGCCGAGGGCGCCACGGCCACCGACCTGGTGCTGACCGTCACGGAGATGCTGCGCCGGCGCGGTGTGGTGGAGAAGTTCGTCGAGTTCTTCGGCCCCGGCCTCGCCGCCCTGGCGCTGCCCGACCGCGCCACCCTGGCCAACATGGCGCCGGAGTACGGGGCTACGGTCGGCTTCTTCCCCGTGGACGCCCAAACCCTGCGTTACCTGCGCGAGACAGGGCGCGATCCGCGGCGCGTCGACCTGGTCGAGCGCTACTGCCGCCGGCAGGGGCTCTTTCGCGCCGAGGGCGACCCGGAGCCGCTTTATAGCGACGTGCTGGATCTGGACATGAGCACCGTCGAGCCCAGTCTGGCCGGACCGCGCCGGCCGGAGGACCGCCTGCGCCTGTCCGAGGTGCCGGGAAGCATGGCTCGCTCCTTCCCCGCCGCGGGCGCCGGGCGCGGGGGGGCCGACGGGTCCGGGTCTGCCGCGCGTGCGGGGGTCGCGGTGCTGGAGGCCGCGCCGAGCGCCTGCGCCGACGGGGCGGTCGCCATCGCGGCCATCACCAGCTGCACCAACACCAGCAACCCCTCGGTGATGGTCGCCGCGGGCCTCCTGGCCCAGCGGGCCGTGGAGCGTGGCCTGCGCGTGCCGGCGTACGTCAAGACCAGCATGGCCCCTGGCTCGCGCGTCGTCAGCGCCTACCTGGCGCGCGCCGGCTTGCAGCCCTACCTGAACGCTCTGGGCTTCCAGGTCGTCGGGTACGGCTGCACCACCTGCATCGGCAACAGCGGCGAACTGACCCCCGAGGCCGCGCGGGCGGCGGCGGGCGGCGCGGTGCTGGCGGCCGTGCTCAGCGGCAACCGCAACTTCGAGGGGCGGATCCACGCCGCGGTCCGCGCTAACTTCCTCGCCTCGCCGCCGTTGGTGGTGGCCTACGCCCTGGCCGGCACGGTCCTGCGCGACCTCGGCCGGGAGCCGCTGGGGGAGGGCCAGGGCGGCGAGCCCGTCTACCTGCGCGACATCTGGCCCAGCGCCGAGGAGGTGCGGGCCGCTCTCGCCGCCGCGCTGGGACCCGATCTGTTCCGCGAGCAGTACGGGCAGGTGTTTCGCGGGGATCCGCGCTGGCAGGCCCTGCCCGCGGCGGAGGGGTCCGGCGAGGCGCTCTTCCCGTGGGACCCGGACTCTACCTACGTCCGCCGGCCACCGTTCCTGGACGGGACCGGGCAGCCGTTGCAGCGTGGCCTGCGCGGCGCTAGGGTCCTCGCCCTGCTCGGCGACTCCATCACGACCGACCATATCTCCCCGGCGGGATCGATCCCGGCGCGCGGACCGGCCGGCGCCTACCTGCAGGGGCACGGGGTGGCCCCCGCCGACTTCAACTCCTATGGCGCGCGGCGCGGCAACCACGAGGTGATGGTGCGCGGAACCTTCGCCAACATCCGCCTGCGCAACCGGCTCGTGGCACGGGAGGGTGGAACCACGCTGCACCTGCCCGACGGCGAGGAGACCACGATCTTCGAGGCGGCGGAACGCTACCGGCGCGAGGGGACGCCGCTCTTGGTCATCGCCGGGCGCGACTATGGGAAGGGGAGTTCGCGCGACTGGGCGGCCAAGGGCCCGCAGTTGCTCGGCGTCCGCGCCGTCATCGCGGTCAGCTACGAACGCATCCACCGCAGCAACCTCGTCGGCATGGGCGTGCTCCCCCTGCAGTTCCAGGGCGGCCAGACCCCGGAGTCCTTGGGGCTCAACGGGCACGAGGTTATCGACCTGGACTGGGACGGCCCGCTGGCGCCACATCAACGGGTGCGCCTGACAGCCCGGCGCGCGGACGGCGCGACCGTGGCGTTCGCTGCCCTCGCGCGCCTGGATGGCGCCCGTGACGTCGACTGCTACCAGGCCGGCGGCATCCTGCCGCGGACGGTCGACCGGCTGTTGGCGGCAGACGCGAGGGAGCGGTAAAGGACGGAGGGGACGGCGGCGCTGCGGTCGCGTGGCGCCGCTCTGCGCGGATGGATGGTCGGTGTGGCCCCTGCCTGGTGGGTGGGACCCGCGTGCCGCGCGAACTCGTCTGCCGCTGCCTGGATGTGCCACCGTTTTGGCCGCATCGCGCATACTCGGCTGGCCCACGCCGCAAAGGGGAGCCACTCCCGTTCCTTACACCTGGCGGCCGCGCCCGCGGCAGGCCCGGCGCCACGTAGCTCCCTCCCTTGGCGTTCCGCTGGGAGGGGGCTCGCCTGGCGGCTGCCGGGCGCGGGGCGCGGCGACCCAGTCATGGCGCGGGCCTGGCCCCGGCGGGGCGGTCTCCCGGGGCACGGAGGTCCTCTCCCGGGCGCGCGTCTCCGTCGCCCGGCCGTTCGCCCCGGAACTGGCGCGTATCGCCAAGTGCCGCACCGCCTTGCGGCGGTACCCGGCAGGTGCTATGCTCACCTTGCGATCCTGCTGTGTGCGAGACGGCGTCGTTGTTGTTGAACCTCTGCCAACAACAAGGGAGCTGGACTCCGCGGGTCCGGGTGCATGCCGAGCCGGAGGGCCGGAAGCGCATCGCGCCCGCGGGAGGCGCCCACCTGCCTAAGGGCAGGTTCAAACACTCGATGCCTACGGCATGGCGGGGCAGGCCAGGGTGAAAGCCCTGGCCTGTATTTTTGTGCAGCGGCTCTTCCATAGGCTCCTCAAAAAGGATGCGGTGCGGATCGCGCCCCGCGCGCGGGAGACCCGAGCCGCGCCATTCCAGCGAGCCGCACTCACGTCCTTTTGGGCACGGCCAACGGGTCGGGGGCGACCTGCGTGGGCGTGGCCGCTGGATCCCATCCGTGGGAAAACGGGTGACGGGCATGGCAGAGCGTCCCTGGCGGCACAGCCTCTTCGATGGGGCAGATCCCGGGCGGCAGGGGACGGACCACGTCGACCAAGCAAGGGCGGCCGAGCCAGGGGCCGCGGACCCGGCTCCGAGGCCCCCCCTCGCCGTACGTATGCGCCCACGCACCCTGGAGGAGGTGGTGGGCCAGGCCCATGTGGTCGGCCCGGCCAGCCCGCTGCGGCGCACGCTGGCCGCCGGCTGGATGCCGTCCGTCATTCTGTGGGGGCCCCCAGGCTGCGGCAAGACAACCATCGCCCGGCTCTTGGCAGGCGCGCTCGATGCCCACTTCGCCGCCATCAGCGCGGTGGAGGCGGGGACGGCCGAGCTGCGCGCGGTGGTAGCCGACGCGCGGCCGCGCCGCGCCGAGGGCCGGCGGACGGTGCTCTTTGTTGACGAGCTACACCGCTGGAGCCGTTCCCAGCAGGACGCGGCTCTGCCCCACGTGGAGAGCGGCCTGCTCACCCTGATTGGCGCCACTACCGAGAATCCGAGCTTTGAGGTCAACGGGGCGCTGCTCTCACGCGCGCGGGTCTTCCACCTGCGCCCGTTGAGCGACGGGGAGATCCTGGCTCTGCTGCGCGCGGCCCTGGCCGAGGAGCGCGGCCTCGCGCCGCTCTGCGTTGCGCTGACGGAGGACGCGGCCTCGCGCCTCGTGGAGATCGCCGGTGGGGATGCGCGGGTGGCGCTGACCGTGTTGGAGTTCGCGGCCCAGGCCACGGAGGCGGACGGCACCGGCCGCCGGCACGTTGCCCGGGCGGCGGTGGAGGACGCGGCCCAGCAGCACGGCCCGCGGCACGACCGCCGCGGCGACCAGCACTACGACACCATCTCTGCCTTCATCAAGTCCGTTCGTGGATCGGACCCCGACGCGGCGGTCTTCTGGCTGGCACGCATGCTGGAGGCGGGGGAGGACCCTCTCTTCGTCGCGCGGCGGTTGGTCATCCTCGCCGCGGAGGATGTCGGCCTGGCCGAGCCCGCGGCGCTGTCCGTCGCGGTAGCCGCCTGGCAGGCGGCCCACTTTGTCGGCATGCCCGAGGGCTACCTGCCGCTGGCCGAGGCGACACTGTTCCTGGCCATGGCGCCCAAGAGCAACTCCGTACTGCGCGCCTACGGCGCGGCGGCCGCGGACTGCCGCGAGCACCCCGGGGTCTCGGTCCCGCTGCACCTGCGCAACGCCGTGACAGGGCTGATGCGCGCCGAGGGTTACGCCGCGGGCTACCAATACGCCCACGACGACCCGAGCGGTGTCGCCGCGCAGGTGCACCTGCCGCGGGAGCTGGCCGGGCGCCGCTACTACGAGCCCGGGACGCGGGGTCGCGAGGAGCGGTTCGCGGCCACGCTGCGGGAGTTGCGCGCCCGCCTCTCCGGTGGCGACCGGGTCCCGCCGGCCGACCCGGAGGCGGGCGTCTGAAGCTCGCCTGCGCTGTTCCGCTGCGGGGGCGGAAGCACTCGCTCCGCATGGACGGCGGCCCGTCCCGGGCCGTTCACCTTGCTGCGGGCCGGCGGCGTGGACGCGCCATTCCCGCAGCTTCTTGTCCATCCCACCCCCGCGCAGGCACAACGGCCGGGGGCTCGCGGCCCACCACCCCGGCCTCCCCCCCTCACGGGCCGCTGTCCCCCGTTCGATAACACATCGGAGGGGTGTGGGGCGTGGAGGAACACCGCAACAACGAAAACACGGGATCGATGCGCTGGCTGCTCACCTATGCCGACATGATCACCCTGCTAATGACCTTCTTCATCATCCTCTACGCCTTCAGCAAGACTGATGTGGCCAAGTACCGGGAGATCGCTGTCGCCCTACACGCCGCCCTGACGGGCGCGCCGCTGCAGCGCGGGCTGCCGGCGGCGACCAACAACGCCTTGGTCCACCTGACCGCGAACCCTCTGCCGACCGCGACCCTCGGACCGCAAGTCGCCAGCGTCATGCTCGCCGAGTTGGCCCAGCAGGCGCAGGCCGTACTACAGCGCGACAAGGCTGGGGCGACCGTCCACGTCACCCCGGTCTCCGTCGACATCCGCTTCCAGGGCGACGCCGTCTACTTTGCCTCAGCCAGTGCCACCCTTACGCCGACCTTTCAGCGCGCGCTGCGCGGCCTGGCGCCGCTGCTCAAGCCGCTTCCCTTTGAGATTCGCGTCGAGGGCTTCACGAACGATCTGCCGCTGCACAGCCAGAAGTACCCGACCGCGTGGGAGCTGTCGGCCGCGCGGGCGGTCCACGTCTTGCGCTACCTGACCGAGGTCTGCGGCGTCCCGCCCCATCTGGTCGAGGCCGACGCCTTCGGCCAGTGGCATCCGCGCTATCCCAACAACTCCCCCGCTAACCTGGCGGCCAACCGCAGTGTAGACATCGTCGTGACCAACCAACCGCCCGTGGGCTTGAACCAAGGCGGGCCCGACCTGCCGCCCAACGGTTCCGCCTCCGTCCCCTAACGCGGGGTGCCCGCCAGGATGCCCCCGCGGGCTCTACCCGTGGCCCAGCGGCAGAGACACCGCTTTCGCCGCGTGCCGGCCGCGGCCGCGGCACGGAGGGCGCCGGGTGCCCCCCCGTGGCATGGCCGAGGATGCGCGGGTACCGCGGTGAACCCATGCCCGGGCACCCGTGCGCGGCCGACGGTCAGCTGGGTGTGCCCCGCCTCCGGCCAGCGCGGCCCGAGCGGCCGGCGACGACCGGGGCCGGGGGGGGCGGCGGCTGGGCCGGGACCGGGCCGGGCGCCGGTGCGTGGCCAAGCCCGTGCAGCACCGCGGGCATGCCACTGCCGCCTCCGGCGACGGCGGGGCCCGTCAGCGGGGCTTCCATGGCCGGGGTGCGAGCCGGGGAGACCGTCGGCGCGGGCCAGCGCGCCGCGGGGACCGGCGGGATGGCCGGCTGCCACCAGCGTCGCAAGAGTTCGCGCGCCACCGCCACGATGGGCACCGCCAGGAAGGCGCCGGCCAGCCCGGCCAGGCTCCAGCCGCCGAACACGGCCAGGATGACGGTGAGCGGGTGCAGTCCCACCGCGCCGCCGGAGATGCGCGGCACCAGGAAGTTGCTTTCGAGTTGCTGGGCGCCCACGAAGACCAGCACCACCCAGAGCACGTGGGGGAATGGCTCGGCCAGGGCCAGGCCGACGGGCCCGACACCCGCGAGGATGGGCCCCACGGTGGGCAGCAGTTCGAACAGCCCCGCGAGGAAGCCCAGGAGCACGGGATCGGGCAGCCCAAGCA
Source organism: Bacillota bacterium (assembly GCA_021797775.1). Classification (GTDB taxonomy): domain Bacteria; phylum Bacillota; class Sulfobacillia; order RBS10-35; family JAJYVN01; genus JAJZZC01. The sequence goes on along the minus strand of JAJZZC010000131.1, from coordinate 1,543 downwards.
GCGCCATGCTGACACCGATGAGCGCGCCGAACACCGCCGCGACCACCACCTGGCCGCGGATGTAGCCGCCCACGGCGGCGGCCAAGATCCGGCCAACGTCAGTGGCCACGGGCCGCCAGGTGCGCGGCAGCAGGTTGCTGGTGGCCCGCACGATGGCGGCCCCGTCCCAGATCAGGAAGAAAGCGACGATGAGGGCGATGACGGTGTCGGCCGTCACCGTGGCCGCCCTGGAGAGGACGAGGATGGAGTGCCGCAGCACGCCCCCGCTCGCGGCGGCGAGCTGACCGGCCAGGTCGACGTGCAAGCCGAGCCGCAGCAGGGCGTCCTGCCATTGGCGCAGCAACGTGCTGGCATACGCGAGTTGCGCCGGCAGCCGGCCGAGCAGACCCTGGGCCTCGTCCAGCACGGTGGTGACCAGCCATGCGGCGAAGACGACAAAGGGGGCTAGGACCAAGAGCACCACGGCCAGGGCGGCGAGGACCCGCACACGGATGGCCCGCTGGATGCGGTCGGCCAGGGGCTGCAGCAGGATGGCCAACAGCACCCCGACCGCCGTGACCGTCGCGACGGGCGAGAGCGCCCGCAGCACACGCCAGGCCAGCCAGAGCACCGCCGCGCCCGCGAGCACCGTGAGCAGGCCGAGCAGCCAGGTGAGGAGCTTCTGGTCGCGCAAGAGCCGCCTCCGCCGCTGGAGCCGTTTGGCGCGCTGTCCGGCGCCCCGGTCACCGGGGAAAGCCGGAAAAGCCGGGAGCCCGGGGCGGCGCGTTCCGCAGGGCCAAGGCGCCCGCCGTCGAGGCCGGCTCGCGCTGGCCCGCGCCCCGCCCCCAGCGAACCCGCCCGCGTTCGCGCCTCTGCGCCTCAGTCTTCTGCGGCGCGTGCGGCCCACCCTCCGCGCGGCGTCCGCAGGGGCCACGGTTCCGTTGACACCACCCCCGCTGCCGCCTACCATGGACCTAAAGGCGCGTTTTTACTCGGAATAGGCGCCGGCAGCCCGAGGGAGGTCGCGCTCTTGTATATATCGACGAAGGGCCGGTACGGGACGAAGGCGCTCTTCGAACTGGCGCTGCGTTACGGTGCCGGGCCGCTGGCCCTGCGCGAGATCGCCGAACGCCAGGGTCTGTCGGAGCACTACCTGGAGCAACTCGCAGCCCCCCTGCGCAAGGCCGGGCTGGTGCAGAGCGTGCGTGGGGCCCAGGGCGGGTATGTGCTGGCCCGCGACCCCGCCGCCATCACCGTGGGCGACATCCTGCGCGTGCTGGAAGGCCCCGTCAGCCCGACCGAGTGCGCGTTGGAGAACTTCGACTTCGCCCGCTGCTGCGCCAATCCCGACGTCTGCCCGGACCGCGACGTGTGGATAAAGGTACGCAAGGGGATCGAGCAGGTGGTCGACAACATCAGCCTGGCGGACTTGGTGGAGGACTGGCAACGGGTGGGTGACCGGGCGCCGATGTATTACATCTGACGGAGGGCGCGCTTCCGGGCCGGGGCGAGACGGGACGCGTTGGGCGCCGGCCCCAGGGGGGCGCGCTCGGGAGGGGTGGGG
>JAJZZC010000130.1 GCA_021797775.1 Bacillota bacterium | reverse complement strand
CGGCACCACGCGGCATGAAAAAGGCGGGACCGACTCGCGCACCGCCGTCGGAGTAGGTCGCTGCGGGCGCCCCTACTACCGGTAGTGGCACCCGCGGCCTTTTTCGCAGGAGCGGAGAGCGTCCGCGTCCCGGGGCAGAGCGGTCGCGCCCCGGGGCCCCTCTGCCCCGCGGGGCTTTGAGCAGCCGCCCACTCAAGCGCGGGCCCCCAGCACCAGACACAGCGCCGCCAGGGTCACGGCCAGCACGGGCAGCGTCAGCACAACGCCCACGCGGATGTAGTATCCCCAGCCGATGCGTACGCCGCGCCGCTCCAGCACATGCAGCCAGAGCAGCGTGGCCAGCGAGCCGATGGGGGTGATCTTCGGCCCGAGGTCGCTGCCCACGGCGTTGGCCAGGGCCAGGCCCAGCCGGCTGAGCCCCGTGGCGCCTGAGGCGTGGATGGACAGCGCGCCCACCATGACCGTCGGCATGTTGTTCATCACCGCGGATAGGGCCGCCGCCAGGTAGCCCGCGAAGAAGATCCCGGCGGCGGCTCCGTGGCCGGCCGCCACGGAGAGCGCCCGGGCGAGCAGCGCGATCAGCCCAGCCTGCCGCAGGCCGAACACCACGACGTACATGCCGACGGAGAAGACGACGATCTTCCAGGGCGCCTCGCGCAACAGGCTGCCGACGCGCACGGCGGTGCTGTGGGCCGCGAACAGCAGCAGCAACGCCGCCGCCGTCCCCGCCACGACGGAGACGGGCAGGTGCAGCTCTTGACTGGTGAGGTAGCCGGCGAGCAGCAGGCCGAGCACCAGCCAGGAGAGCCGGAACAGCCGGGGGTCGCTGATGGCCTCGGCCGGGGCCTTCAGCCCGGCGGTGTCCACGGCCGCCGGCAGGTGACGGTGGAAGTAGAGGTAGAGCGCCAGCAGGCTGGCGGCGAAGGCCGCCACGTCCACGGGCACCATGCGCGTGGCGTAGGCGACGAAGCCGATGTGGAAAAAGTCGGCCGAGACAATGTTCACGAGGTTGCTGACGACCAAGGGTAGCGAGGTGCTGTCGGCAACGAAGCCGCCGGCCATGACGAAGGCCAGGATGGTCGCCGGGGGCAGGCGCAGGGCCTTTACCTGCTCGTAGACGATGGGGGTCAGGATCAGCGCCGCGCCGTCGTTGGCGAAGAACGCCGCGACCAGCGCGCCCAGGGCCAGGGTGTACATGAAGAGGCGCAGGCCGCTGCCACGCGCGGCCCGGGCCATGTGCAGCGCCGCCCACTCAAAGAAGCCGATGCGGTCGAGCACCAGGGAGATCAGGATCAGGGCGACGAAGGTGCCCGTCGCATCCCAGACGATGCGCACGACCGCCACCACGTCGGCGGGCGTGACGACGCCCAGCGCCACGGCCAAACCGCCGCCAACAGCCGCCGGCCAGCCGATGGAGAGGCCGCGGGGCTGCCAGATCACCAGGACCAGGACGCCGACGAACAGCAGGACGGCCAGTGGGCCGTGCACGGGGCGGACCCTCCATTTCTCCACCCGCTTCCCTGTGTGGGCGCGGCGCAGCCGGCGGGCGCACGGGACGCCGGCCAGTATATCGCGATATAACGATGAATGGACCCGCGCGGACCTCCCGGCCCCCGGCGCGGCGTTCTCCGCAGACGGTCTCAGGGACAAGGGCGGGCAGGCGCCTCGGACCGCCGCTTCGCTGCACTCGCGTCATCCAGACCCGATACGGGCGGGTCAGTGGCGAGGCCGTACCCCCAGGCCCCCAGCTGGAGTGAAGCCATCCTGGTCGCCGTCCCCCGGGCGCAGGGGATAGCGAGCGCCGCTCGAAGCGCAACGGGCGTGGCCGTGCCGGCGGAGCGTACGCGCCACCGCGGCTGCCGCCCGTCCACGCTGCCTCCGTCGTCCTGCCGCTGGCGCGCCGCACCGGACCGGCATGATCCAACGGGTTTCGAGGAGGTCGGCCAATGGCGCTCCATGACGTGGGGATCCTGGGCACCGGGCACATGGGGCAGGGACTCGCTCTGGCGTGGGCCGCGGCCGGACACCGGGTGACCCTTGGCAGCCGCGACGCGGCCGCGGCCCGCGCCCGCCTGCCTGCCGCCACCGCCTCCCGCCTCGCTTGCGGCCATTACGCCGACGCGGCGGCGCGCGACGTGGTGGTGCTGGCCACCCCCTTCGCGGCCACCGCCGAGCTCGTGGGCCGGCACGCCGGCCTCTTGGCCGGCAAGGTGATCGTCGACATCACCAACCCCTTCGGGGCCGCACCCGCCGGGATGCCGGGCATTGCCGTGCACGCGGCGGCGCTCGGCCGGCCGGCGCGTTGGGTGGCCGCCTTCAAGACGAACTTCTGGTGCACCATCGCGGCCGTCGACGGCCGCGCCCGCCCGTGCCTCCTCGCGGCCGATGACGCCGCGGCCAAGGCCGTCGCCGCCGATCTGGCCCGGGCGGCGGGCTTTGCCCCTGAGGACTGCGGGGGGCTGCAGCACGCCCTCACGCTCGACCTGCTGGTCCCGCTGATGATCGAGATGGACGGCCAGCGCGGGGCTACGCATCGCAGCTACTGGCAGTTCGTCGCCGGGACGACCCCCGGCTGAACGCCGCCGTCTCTCGGAGATGGGCGGCCCGGGGGCCCGGCACGCCGATCCGCCGACATCCGCGCGGGAGGAGGCCCGGCGCGGGGCGCAAGGGTGCGGGTGCGCGGGCGAGCGCCGACGCCCGTCGCCGCTGGCCTCGCCGGCATCGCGATCGTGGCTGCGCCGGCACCGAGCGTGGGGAGCGCGGGGCCTGATGCCGCGTCGACCGGTCGCGCGGGGCTCGGCGCCAGCCCGCGCCGGGCGGGCTGGCGGCTGCCGACAGCCGTCGCCAGGCCTCTCCCGGGCGGGTCCCGCGGACCGCGGCCCGCCGCCGCGCGGAGGGCCCGTGGGGGCCGTGGTCACGCGGCCGCCGCCCGCTCCGCCCGCTCCGCCCGCGCTCGCTCTGGCGCGAGGCCGCTGTACGGCTGGCTCGCCGCGTCGGCGGGCTTTGGGTGCCCGCTCACGGACTGTGTTCGTGTTGCCAGCGCCCCTGGGGCGGTGTGGTGCCGGAGGCGCGGCGTCGCGGCCTCCGCGGGGTAGCCGGACGCCGACGGGGCGCCGCGCTCGCCAGGCCCACGCTGACGCCTGGCCGACGTGACGTTTTCTTCGCCCGCTTCACCCCAAGCGCAGGGGTTGCGCGCCCGGTGCTGAAGATCCCACACAGGTGGGTGAGCCACACTGAACTGGGTCGTGGCCCTGGCGGTGTTTTTCGTCGCGGCCGTGCTCGTGCGGGCACGCTCGGACTCGTTCTGGCTGTTCGCCATCTTCCTGGTGTGGCTCGCCGCCCGCGGCGTGGTGCGTCTCACGCTGCGCCGCCTGCACGTCACCCACGACATGGACCGCGATCACCTCTTTCCCGGCGAGCGCGTGACCTTCACGCTGCGCGTGCGGAACGGCTCGCCTCTGCCGGCCCCCTGGGTGTGGGTCGAGGATCGGGTGCCCGCGGCGCTGCTCCATGGCCCCGCGCTGAGCCACGTCTCCACCCTGGCACCTGGCGCCGAGCGCGTCCACCGCTACGAGGTCCAGGCGACCCAGCGGGGCCTCTACCGCGTCGGCCACATCGAGGTATCCCTCGGCGACTGGTTCGGGTTACGCGAGCTGGGGGGAACGGTGGACGAGGAACGCTGGCTCACGGTTTACCCGCGTGTGAGCAGCGCGCCGTTGCTGCGGCTGCCCGCCCGCCTGCCGCTCGGTCCCCGCCGCGACCCCGCCAGCCCGTTCCAGGACATCCAACCGGTCGGCGTCCGCCGCTACCTGCCCGGGGATCCCCTGCGGCTCATCGCGTGGAAGGCCACGGCCCGCCGCGGCGAACTGATGGTCAAGGAGCAGCCGCTGGTGCGCGAGCGCGTCACCACCTACTTCCTCGACTTGGTGCGCGGCGACTGGGACGCCGGCGGGCGTTACGAACTGATGGAGCGCGCCCTCACCGTGGCGGCCAGCCTGGTGTGGTGGGACACGGACCCGCACCATTCCCTGGGCATGGTCGCCTATGGCCAGGTGGTGCGCGCCGTGCCCGAGGGCATCGGGCGCGAGGTGGAGGAGCCTGGGATCCTGCGCGTCGCGGCGCGCCCCGGCTCCTCGCACCGGCGGGCCATCCTCGAGTCGCTCGCTGGCCTGCAACCGGCGGACGGCCCGCCCTTCGTGCAATGGTTCCAGGCGGAGGCCAGCGCGCTGCCGTGGGGTTCTACCGTTGTCGTGCTGGCCCCGAGCAACTCGCCTGCGCTGGTGGAGTCGGCGTCCCTGTTGCAGCGCCGCGGCCACCCCGTCGTGCTGCTTGTCTTCGAGCCCCGCCGCACCATGCGCACCCCCTTCCCGGTGTACGAGGTGGAGGCGGCGGGCGCGGAGGTGCGTCTGGCTTGAACGACCTGCCGCCCTGGTACAGCATCGCGAGCGTCGGTCTCGGCACGGCACTCGGTGCCGCTTTTGCCGCCATCTGGCACGGACTGTGGCCGGGCGGCGCGCCCAGCCTCTTCGGTTTCACGGCGCTCTGCCTGCTGATCGCGTTCTTCGCCGTGAACGACACCTTTCGCGCCCTGACCCGCAGCCCCATGGATCCCAGCCTGGCCATGGTGGAGATCCTCGTCGGCGGCGGCGCGCTGCTGGCGCTGACGCAGCGCCCGTTACCGTTCTTCGTCGGCCTGGCCTTCTGCGTCTTCTTGCGTGCCGAGATGGGCGGGCTGACCGCGCTGATGATCAATCTGTACGACCGCGGCGGGGCCCCGGAGGCGAACCGGCTGCACCGGCGCTTCAACCGGCTGGCGCTCGGTTCCGGCATGGCGATGGTGCTCTGCGGCCTCGGCAGCCGCCTGGAGACCTCGACCTCCCTGCTCCACTGGGGGTTTGCGCCCATTGCCCTTGTGGGCGGCGCCTGCGCCCTGATGCTGGTCGCGGGGGCACAGTACGAGGTGATGCGCGCGCGCTTCCGCGGCGGGGAGGTCGCGGTCGACCCCGGTTTCGGCGTGGGCTGGTGGGGTCCCGTCGCCGGGGTGATCGCCGCGGTCATCATCGTGTCGGCGGTGGCCCCGCCGCCGCCCTCGGTCATCACGCTGCACCAGGTGGGCGCGGCCGCCCTGGCCGTGGCCCAGCGCACCACCACCAGCAGCGGGCCGCAGAACCTGGCCCCGCAGTCGACCACGCCGCACAAGCACGGAGCGGCCAAGATCGGCCCCATCCCGCGCAGCGAGCTCGGCCTCTACATGTTCCTCACCCTCGTCGCCATCTTCATCGTCGTCGAGGTCATCCGCAGCCTGGTCATGATGCGGCGGCTCGGGGTCGGGGCGTACGGACTGGTCGGGGAGTACTGGCGGCGCGCGCGGGCGATCGGCGCGCAGGCCGCCGTGTTCTTCACCGGGCTCTACCAGCTGGTGCGCGAGGGCCTGCGCGAGGGCGACTGGCGCGGCCTCAGCCGCCTGCTGCGGCGCTGGTGGCGCTGGCTGCTGGAGGCGTTCAGCGGCATGCTGCGCGGCAACGTCTGGCGCGTGCTGGTACCGCGCTCGGCGGCGCACCGGGCGGGGGCGGAGTTCGCCATCGCGACGGGCCCGCGCACCGCTGCGGGCGCCGCGTGGCGCCTGCCACCGGGCGACCCCCGGCGCCGCATCCGGGAGATGTATCGGGAGTTCATGCTGCGCGCGGCAGAGGTGGGGTTGGGCCGGCGGGCGAGTCAGACGCCGCAGGCCTTCGGCCGCATGGTGACGGCGGCCGAACCCGACGCGGGGGGTGTGCTCGCCGCCCTGACTTCCTCCTATGAGCACGCGCGCTTCAGCCAACAGGCGGTGACCGCCGAGCATGTGGGCACCGCCGAGCACGCCTGGAACACCGTGGCTGGCTTCCTCGGGCACCGCCGCGCGGTGCCGCGGATGGGCGGCGGCCCGGACGAGGGCCGTGCCGCGCCATCCAGCGTCCAGCGGGGTGCGGGGGCGCGCCAGCGCACCCCGTCGGGCATGCCTGCGGCAGGGTCCACGGCCGCTGGGAAAGAACGTCCGGTCGCGATCCGGCCCGAGTCCCGGCCGCGGAGGCGGTAGGGCCCCTTCGGGAGGCTGGCAAGGGCCTGGCGCGCCGCGCCGGCCGCTGCCCGCGACGGTGGTCGGGGGATGCGCGCCCGGGGCATGACCGCCGTGTCACATGGGCCCGCCGAGGGAGTGCCACGCGCGGAGCGCAGGAAGTCGGGGCGGCTCCGCCGTGGGCCCGCAGCCGCGGGGAGGCGGCGCGGTTTGCCGGTTGGCGGTAGGCGCGCCGGAAGGGGTGCCGCTCCCTCCGGTTGCCGGGGGGGGCGGGGGCCAGCCGGGGGCAGCGGTGCACCGGCGGGGCCGTGGGCCGGTAGCGAGGTCGATGCGGCTGCGCCCGGGTAGGGGCGGCCTGGGGAGGACGGGGGAGCATGGCGGCGACGGGATCGAGGGTGGGGAGCGGGCACGCGACAGGCGAAAGCGTCACCGGGATGCAGCGGGATACCGGCGGTTTGGCGGATCTGGGCCGGATCGCGTCCGCGGTGCGGGAGAGCATTGCGCAGGTCATCGTCGGCAAGACCGAAGTGGTGGAACTGCTGCTCGTGGCGCTGCTCTGCGACGGGCACGTCTTGCTGGAGGACGTGCCGGGCGTCGGCAAGACCATGATGGCGCGGTCCCTCGCGGCCTCGCTCGGTTTGCGGTTTGCGCGCGTGCAGTGCACGCCGGACCTCCTGCCCGCGGACATCATCGGTACCTCGGTCTACAACCCGAACAACCGGGAGTTTGAGTTCCGTGCGGGCCCGGTGATGAACCAGATCGTGCTCGCCGACGAGGTGAACCGCGCGACGCCGCGTACCCAGTCGGCGCTGCTGGAGGCCATGGGCGAGCGCCAGGTGACCGTCGACGGGGTGACGCGCAAGCTGGAGCCGCCGTTCCTCGTGCTGGCCACCCAGAACCCGATCGAGTTCGAGGGCACCTTCCCCTTGCCCGAGGCGCAGTTGGACCGCTTCCTGCTTCGGGTACACATGGGTTACCCCGACGCGGGAGAGGAGCGGGAGATCGTGCTGCGCCAGGTCCGGGGCGCCCATCCCGACGCCCTCAGCCCGGTGGCCGGGCCCGAGGATCTGCAGCGCGCCAAGGTGGCCGTGCGCACGGTGCACGTGGACCCCGACCTGATGCGCTATCTCGTGGACCTCGTGGCCTCGACCCGCAATCACGCGGATATCTCCCTGGGGGCCAGCCCGCGTGCCTCCATCAGCCTGTTCATGAGCGCGCAAGCCCTGGCGGCGGTGCGCGGGCGGGACTATGTCCTGCCTGACGACATCCAGTACCTGGGGCCCTACGTCCTGACGCACCGGATGCAGCTCAAGCCGGAAAGCCAGTTGCGTGGCCGGTCGGCCGCCGACGTGGTGCAGGAAGTGCTGGAGCACCGTCCCTTGCCGATCGAAGAGGGCGTGGGGTAGATGGGCGGCCCCGGCCCGACGGGGGCCGCTCCGGCGGCCCTCCCCGCCGCCTCACTGGGGTACGTTGCCCCATCGGAGGGCGGGGCGGCGCGCGCCGATGGGACAAGGCCGTGTGCGGCGGTGCGCGATGCGTGGTGCGACGGGCCAGCCCCGCGGTCACATCCCCCGTCTCAGCGCCTGCGGGCCCCTTGCATTTCCTTTCGGTTCGCGAGGTCGTCGCCGCGACGGCGCCACGGCCCGATCCGGCGGCCCTGACCGCCAAGTAAGCAGCGGGCGGGGGCATGGGCGGCAGGGATGGGACGGGGGAGGACGGGGTCAGGGGATTGGTTGGCGGGACGGGGAGGGGCGGCACAGGGCGGGAGCCGACCGCCCCCTCGCCCGCGTAGTTGGTGCAGCGGCCTCCGCGTGTTCCGGGTGCAGATGCATGCCCCAGGCGTCCATGTCGATGCCGAGGTGGAGGCCCGCGCGCACCTGTACGCCGCCGGCGACTCCGCCGGGGTCACGTACGACGCCATGGTCGCGTCGTTCTGGGCGAGTCGCTTGCGCCACAGGCGATTGCGGGCGCAGGCCGAATTCGCGGCGTACGGCCGTCAGTGCCCCCGTGACCCTACGGGCGCCGCGGCCGCATCGTGGCGCCGAATCTGGGCGCAGCAAGCGGTGGCCGCGCGAGCGGACCGGCGTACCGCTCCGCAGTCACCCTCGCTCGTGGCGCCGTCTGGGCGAAGGCCCCCCGCCGGAATGACGCCACCCTGCGTACGACGCCAAGGAAGTGGCCGGCAGCGACCAGAGTCACGTATACGGTGGATTCAGGGTCAAAGACCGCGAGTTCATCGACTCGCTCAGCACAGGGCGCGATGTGACGTCCTCGCCGTTCCGCGACTGTGTGAAGACGATGGCCGTCGCTGAGAAGATCCTGACCCACGCCCTGCTGCGGGGGGAGTGACCCGCCCCTTGGCCCGAGAGGCTGCGAGTGGGGGCGCCGCGGTGCGGCTTATCCTGTTCTCCAAGTTCCTTCAGGGGTTGGACGTCCCAGGGCTGATCGCCAAGGCGCAGGAGCTCGGCCTCGAGGGGTACGACCTCTGCGTGCGGCCTGGTTACGTGGTCGGTCCTGAGAACCTGCGCGACCTGCCCGGGGCGGTGGCCGCCTTCCGCCGCGCGGGACTGGATGTGCCGCTGATCACCGCGCCGACCGACCTGCAGAGCACGGAAGACCCGAGGGCCGCCGCCTACCTCACGGCGATGCGCGACGCGGGGGTGGGGCTGATCAAGATCGGCTACTTCGGCTTCAACCGCCGCCGGGACTATTGGGCGGAGGTGGAGCGCATCCGCGCCGCCCTTGCGGGCTGGGCGGACCTGGCCACCCGCGCAGGGATCACCGCCCTCTACCACACGCACTCCGGGGACGTGGGCCAGAATGCCAGCGCGCTGATGCACCTGATCCACGGCTTGGACCCCGCCGCGGTGGCCGGCTACCTCGACCCCGGCCACCTGGTCTTCTGCGGGGAGCCCTTCCCCTTCGCCGCGGCCGTGGTGGCCGGGCAGCTGCGCGCCGTCGCGCTGAAGGACGGGCACCGCGGTCGCAGACACTTCGTGCCTGCGGGGCAGGGGGATGTGGACTGGCCGGCCGTGTTCGACACGCTCGTAGAGCGGGGCTTCGACGGACCGCTCAGTGTCCATGCCGAGTATGAGACGCCGCCCGGGCAGGACTTTGCCTCTCTGCTCCCGGCAGAGGTGGCGTTTTTCCGGGACGCCCGCGACCGGGCGGTGGGCCGGGCCCAACAGGCCTCGGGCGGTTGAAGGGGCGTGGGCGGGGAAGGCGCGGTGGCGCTGGCACGGGTCCGTCCCCCTTTGAGGGGGCGGGAGCCCGGCGCAAGGCGAGGAGCCCGAGGCGGGGCAGGCACCGGCGCCGCTACGGCCCCCGGGCGGGTGCGGGCCTGCGCCGGTCGGGCGGGGCGGGCGCGGCAGGGGTGGGCGAACGGATCGGGGGCGGAAGTGGCAGCGGCGGGGTGGCTGGCGGTCGGCGCGACAGCCGGACTGGGGCGCGTCAGCCTCGGCGGACGCGGCACCGGCCGCAGGCGGCGGGCCGGCCGGTGCCGCGGTGTGGCCGCGGCGGGTGCTCGGCGGGCGTGGCGCCGGGCCATGGGCTGGGGTGCGCAGCGTCGCGCGAGCGTGGCCCGGGTGGGGCGCGGGGCCGCCCCGGCAAGGTGGTCTATCGCGCGTCCGGCAAGACGGGAGGTTGTCTAGTGGAGAGCGACGAGGGCGGTGTCGCAGGGACAGCGGCGTTTCGCCCCCAGCGCCCCGGCGTGCTGCGCCTCCGCTTGCGGTCCCGGGTGCGGCCCTGGCAGGGGGCCGATTGCTGGCGCGAGGTGGAGATCGTCGAGGAGCTTGCCGTCTCCGAGACGGCGATCCTCATCTGCGACATGTGGAATCACCACTGGTGCGCGGGAGCCGAGCGGCGCGTGGGCGAGATGGTCCCCCGCATGAACGCGGTGGTGGCCGCCGCGCAGGCCAACGGGGTGCGATTGGCTCAGCGCGGACTTCAATTGCACGGTCACCGATCCGGCCTATGTCAACGACGTGCTCGACCGGCTGCGGCGGGACGCGCCGCGCACGTTCGCCATGCTGCTCTATGTCGAGCAGCCCTTTCCCTACGACTTGGAGGCGCATCGGATCGACGTGCGTTCGGTGTCCGCCCGCAAGCCGCTCTTCATGGACGAGAGCGCGCACGACTGGCGGTTGGTGCGGCTGGGCCGCGCGCTCGGCTGGACCGGGGTGGCGCTGAAGACCTGCAAGACGCAGACCGGGGCCCTGCTCAGCCTCTGCTGGGCCAAGGCGCACGGCATGACGCTCATGGTGCAAGTCCTGACCAACCCCATGCTGGCCCAGATCCGGCATGTGCTGCTGGCGGCCCACGCCGGCACGATCATGGGCGTGGAGACGAACGCCATGCAGTTCTACCCCAACGCCTCCCGCGCGGAGGCCGCCGTGCACCCCGGGCTGTATGCGCGGCACGGCGGGCGGGTTGACCTCTCGACCCTCCAGGGCCCGGGGTTCGGCTACCGGGAGGACGAGATCGGGCGGCGGCTGCCGCAGCCCGTCGCGCGCTTCGGGGATTGAGCAGCGCCACGTCGCCGAGCGGCACGCCCAGCCCCTGGCTGCTGGACCGGGGTTTCCGGCAGTGCTGTGCCGCGCCGCGTTTGTGGCGTCCAACCATACGGAACGACTGGTGCGAGATCGTGGCGCAGATCCCGCCGCATCTGCCGGCCACACCCGGGCGGCGGTCACGCTTCTTCCGGTACAAGGACGCGATGGCGGCACCTTCATCGGCAAGCCTGCCGCGCGACCGAGCACCGCAGAGATGTCCGTGATCGGGGCTGTGGCGCATGCGCTCGGTTGCGTGCTGCAGGCGACCGCGGCACAACTCTGCGACGGCGGAGGCTTCGTACGCCCCCGCCGCCGCGGCAGGCGGGCCGCCCCTCGGGGCGGCCCACTCAGTCGCCCGCCCTCGGTCTCCCGGTCCGGCTTGCGAGGATCCGGCGCGCGACGGCCATGCCGGCCACGGTGCAGACCAGCCCACCCATGAAACTCGCCGCCAGATAGGCGGCGCCCACCCCCAGGGCGCCGTGGCGGAAGAGGGTGAGGGTTCCGTCCTCCCAGGTCGAGAAGGTGGTGTACGCGCCGATGAAGCCCGTCACGATGCCGAGCCGCAGATCCGGCGCCAGTTCTCGGGTCAGGGTGTAGGGGAAGAGGAACCCGAGCAGCAGGCAGCCGCTGAGGTTGACGACCAGGATGCCCAGCGGGAAGGAGGCGGTCGGCGCGATCGCGGCGGACAGCTTCCAGCGGGCGAGGGCGCCGAGGGCGCCGCCGATCGCGATATAGACGAGGCGCAACGGTGATTCGCTCCTTCCGGCGCTCGCGGGATGGGGCCGGGGGGACGCGGGTCCCGAGGCGGCCCCCGGCCGGGGGGGAAGGGCTTCGCAGCTCGGAACCGGCCGCGCACCGCAGCCGCTCCCTGCAACCTCGGCCAAGATGCCGCCGGCCCGGAACGCCTTGACGAGGCAGGCCAAGCGGAAACGGGCAGAGCGGTCCTTGCGTGCGACCAGCACGACGTCGATCTCGTCCGGGGCGGTCCGCCGTCATCCGCCGGACCGCTGAGCCGGCCTCATGGGTCCTTCCCGACCACGCCTTGCGTGGCTCCGCAGTCGCCCCTAGTCGGCCAAGTGGCCCCGGCGGCGCACCGTTGGCCGGCCCCAGCCCCCCGGGCCCGGATCCGGCGGGCGGCGCGCTTGTGCGCGGCACCCGCCTAAGCCGGCGCCCCGAGCAACGCCCCGCCGAGCCAGACGGCCACAAGGCCGGCGGCCACGCTGCCGAACAGGTAGAGAGCGGCCCGCGTCGGGGCGGACTCCCAGAGCATGACCCCCTCTAACTGAAACGTCGAAAAGGTCGTGAACGCTCCGACGAAGCCGGTCATGACGTCCACGCGCAGGAACGGGGCCAGGGGGACGTCGCGCAGCGCCAGCGCGCCGAAGGCTGCGATGAGCAGGCAGCCCAGGACGTTCGTGACGAAGGTGCCCCATGGAAACCCTACGGACAGCCCGTGCATCAGGCGGCCCATGCCGTAGCGGGCCAGCGCGCCCAGGGCGCCGGCTACGGCCACCCCGAGAAACGGGGGTATGTGCAGCACGCATCTCCCTTTCGGCCGGAAGATCCTCCGGGTACGCGCCGTGGAAGGGACATCCGCGTTCCAGAGACCCGTGACCGCTTGCGCCGTCGCGATGCCGGCTGCGAGAGGGCCGACTTCCCTTCCGAAACGCCGAGCGCAAATCAAAAAGCCCCTACCCCATAAATAAGGTAGGAGCTATCACTGCCCAACAGGCAGAACGGCGGCGAGCCCCATCGCCACTCCCTATGGACAACGGCCGGGCGCCACAGCACCCTGCAGCATGGTATGCGTCCGCCGCCGTGCCGTCAATAGTCGGCGTCACGGACCCGGCGCTGGGATGACGTCGCGGACGGGCTCAGGCTGAGTGGGAGGTGGTGTGGCGGCACTACGCGCAACTGCAGGACCAACTGGCGCACGAGGCGAGCAACTTTCCTGCTGGAGATGGCGGTGGCGTCCGGCTGCTCCGTGATCGCCCTCATCGTTACCCACATCTCCACCCCCGAGTGCTGTGGGAGCGTCAAGCCACTATATGTTGCTATCCGCAGCCCTATATACGCCAGATGTAGTGGATCCAGGGCTTATGGGTAACGGCAAGGTGATCGCCGGGGAGTGGCTCGAGAGCCTGAAGAGTGGCACGAAGAGCACGGATCGGAATTGGCGGATCAACCTGAATCTCGCAGTGTCAGGCCGGCGCGGCTGTCCGAGAAGGACCCCGCGTACGAGCGGGTGCGGTCGTGGCGAGGGGCTGGCCCCTGGGCGCCAAGGCGACGGGCAAACCCTTTGCGAAAGTCAGATTTAATGGTGGGCGAGACCCCGACCACTAAACTGACCGGTGACCCCTGAGCGCCGATGAATGATGCTCCGCGGAAGCGGAAGCACGTGTGGCAAAGTTGCACCGATTCGGGTCACCGTTCCCCCACCGCGGAAAGGGTGCCAAGTCGTGGAGGTGTTGTTCGACATCTGTTGCGGGCTCGATGTGCACAGCACGTTCGTCGTCGCATGCGTGATGCGCGGAGCGTTATCCGGCCGGCCTGAGAAGCTGGTGCGGACCTTCGTCACGATGGCACGCGGGCTGTGCGAGTTGCGGGACTGGCTGGTCGGCCTGGGCTGCCGGGAGGTGGCGATGGAGAGCACAGGAGTGTACTGGCGGCCGGTGTGGCACGTCCTGGAGGGACCGGAGTTCCACCTGTGGCTCGCGAATCCGCGCTCGATCAAGAACGTCAAGGGTCGGAAGACGGATGTCGGGGACGCGGAGTGGATCGCCAAGCTGCTGCGGAGTGGATTGGTCACGCCCAGCTTCGTGCCGCCGGAGCCCATCCGGGATCTGCGTGACGTGACGCGGCTCCGGACCTCGCTGGTGTGGGATCAGAGCGCCGTGCGCAACCGCATCCAGAAGGTGCTCGAAGACACGAACATCAAGGTCGCGGAGTACGTGGCGGACCTGTTCGGCGTCTCCGGGCGGGAGATCCTCGCCGCCCTGGTGACGACAGAGGGCAAGCCGGACGCCAAGGGGATCGCGGATCTTGCGCGAGGGCGTATGCGGAAGATCATCCCGACGCTCATCGAGGCCCTCGACGGCGAACTCCGCGCCCATCACCGCATGCTGCTGCGCGCCACGACCTCACCCGCTCGCGTCGCGGGGTCCTTCTGCGCCAGCGGCGTCCGCCTGACACTGCGAGATTCAGGTTGACATGGTTTCGCCGGGACGCGGACGACGTTCGCCTTCGGATCCGCACGCCGCGCGATCATGCGGCCGTCTGGGGGGCGACCCTGGGTCTGCTGGAGCGCGCAGGCCAGCTGGACGACAACATCCTCTATGTGGATCTCTGCAACGAGTTTCCATTGACCGATTGGGCGCCGTTTTCGCCCCGCGGGGCGGACGGTGGCCCGTTTCGCCGCGCTTCGGGCGGAGGTTGGCGCAGTAGTTGCGCCCGTGGCCGTTTTCGGGGGACAGGCTGCCTGGTGAGGTAGCGGCTGGAGCCGTTCCCCTTCTCATAGTCATTTGTTTCCAACCGCCGCAGCGGCCGGTTTCCGACTCGAAGGTTCCTGCTTCACAGCGACCGGTTTCACCAGGCCGT
>JAJZZC010000129.1 GCA_021797775.1 Bacillota bacterium | reverse complement strand
GACGAAGCTGATACCGTTTGGCAGGCGACACTGGGTGCGCGACCAAAGCTACCCCGAACACTTTGACCTGCTCGGATTCGCACCACCTGGGCACGGACCGGAAGGGGCGCATGGCGGTCATCCGCATTCCGTGTCCCAAGAGCGTACGGAAGTTTCTCGCAGGGGTCGCAGAGTGGTTGGAGAAGCACCTCCACGCCCGGCCGCGCGGCGAACTGGGTGCACCTGGGGCAGACCACCGGGACCGGGCGGCAAGATCGGCGGTATCGGGAACCGGGCAGCGTCAAGGAGGTCTTCGCCTACCCCCCTGGTCGCCGACTTCCGGCAGGCCCTGGTGGCGGAGAGCAGAACACCCCCGGTCGTAGCGAAGGAGGGCCATACCATACCGGCCGGTCTGCCGCTCCCCGACGAACTGGCCGCAGAGCACATCCGGCAGCGATTCGCACTGCTCTCGCCCTGGCTGAATGAGAAGCAGCGGCGCCTGTTGGCCGCCGTTGAGGCCAAGCTCGTGGGGCCCGAGCGCGTGGGGCAGGTGGCGGCGCTGGTCCACATGGCGCCGAGCAGTATCCGGGCGGGCCTGCGCGAACTGGCGGAGCCCGCCTCGATCGAACCTGAGCGCGTGCGGCGGCCTGGGGGCGGCAGAAAGCCGTTGACTGAGACCGATCCCACGTTGCGGAATGCCCTGGAGCAGTTGGTGTCGCCGGCGACGCGCGGCGATCCCGAATCGCCTTTGTGGTGGACCAACAAGAGTACCCGCGAACTGGCTGCGGCGGTGCAGGCTCAAGGCCATGCCGCCAGTCACGCCACGGTCGCCAAGCTGTTGCACGAGATGGGATACAGCTTACAGGCCAACCGCAAGCTGCGTGAAGGCAAGCTGCCGGTTGCCGACCGCGACGCCCAATTCCGGCGCATCAACGCGGACGTCCAAGACTATCAGCGCCGCGGCCAGCCCGTGAGCACTCGCGCGCTATGGTCGTCGGGTCGCGCGGCGGGGGTCATTCCGATCGTTTGCGTTCACCTCACCGGGGTGTCAGTGGGCTGAACGCCTCCTGGGCGGAGGCTTCCCGTGGCTACGGCACTGCCCCCGCCGGCACGGGAAGCGCAGCGAAACGAGCGAATTCGGACGCCAGGCGATCACGGTCCGCCTGACCGAGGTAGACGAGCACGCGGTAGTGCAGCACCAGGTCGCGGCCCGTGTCGAGGGTGAGGGGAGCGGCGAGCAGGGGCGAGGGATTCAGGTAGGCGAAGCCCGGGTCGGCGATGTATCGCCACGGCGTCGGATGGCGGGGATTCGTCGGGTGGTCGAACACGGCGACCCCGGCCCAGAACTCGGGGCCCCCGTCCAGGCGGCCGAAGAGCGTCGCCCACGCGGCGCTTTGGTGCTCGATGGCCTTGCCGGACCGGCCCACGGCGTCGATGCCCTCGACCTGACCCAAGGCCCGGCTGAACCGCCAAGAGAGCCCGCCGTAGCCCCCCCACGGGGTTTCCGGGGTGATCGGCGTGCGGTCCAGGGTCACCGCCCCGGCGCCAGCGCGGAAGCGAATCGTGCAGTCCAGCGTGTGCGAGCCGTCCGCCGCCGGCCGGTACCACACCATTTCCCGCCGTTCGCGTGCCACCTCGACCTGGCGAGGGTCGACGTAGGCGTAGTCGGCTGTGACCCGCACGGTGTCCCCGGACGCCTCCAGCCGCTCGGGCGGCTGGAACCGGATCCGCCCTTCGGGGTGACCATCGGCGGCGTTCTCCCAGTAGTTCACCCCGTTGATGAACTTCCAACTGAACCAGAAGCCGCAGTGCCAGAGGTGGTCGTGGGGCGCGAAGCACGTCAGTGATGGCCTTCCGGGGACCGACACCGGATCGGCGTGGGGTCGGTCCCCGCGGTCGGTGCCCAGCCACTGGCGGAAGTACTCGGAGTCGTTCCAGTAGAGACGCACGTCCGACGCGGGGCGGTGTGCATAGCGCCACATGGTGGCTCGCGCTGGTGCGCCGGAACCGGTGCCCCAGCCCCGCATCACCGGTGGCCGTGCGGGCGGGCCCGTCTGTTCCCCGACACCCAGCGCCGTCCCCTCCTTCGCAAACCCGTGTGTGGGCGGCGCGCCGCTTCCGCTCCGGTCTCGGAGGGCGGGCGCAGCGATTCCCCGTAACGCCTCTAGAGGCCAGCCAGGTCGACCCAGGCACCGGTCTCTGCGGAGCGGTAGATCCCGAGGATGGCCTTCATGGTGCCGAGGTTGTCGCGGCCGCTGCTCTGCGGTTCGCGGCCGGAACGGCAGCACTCCGCAAAGTGGGCGATCTCGTTGGCGAAGCCGTCGTCGCCCGCCGGTAGGCCCGCGCCATCGGGCGGGACAGGCAGGAAGCCGCTGAATTGGCCGTCCCACCCCGCACTCCGCGTGGCGCTGTCGTCGCGGCTCCGCGTGGCAAACAACGCCGGCCCCATGGAATGGCCGGCGGGGGGCAGCGCGTGTACGGCGCCATCATCGCCGAAGATCATGAACATTTCGCTGTACGGCATGCGGAAGCCGCTATACGTGGCGAAGTGCTCGCCGATCGCGCCGTTTTCGAACTCCAGGACCGCCGCCGCGTAGTCCTCCGCACCCCGGCGATAGGGTGCCGCACCGGTATGGGTCAGGGCCATGACGCGCTTCACGTCGCCGACCAGGTAGCGCACCAGGTCGATGCGGTGCACCGACACGGAGATGACGATCCCTCCCCCTGCCAGTTGTCCGTCGAACAGCCAGTGCTCGGCGGGCAGGAAGCCGGGGGCGTTCTGCATGGAATCAAAGCGGACGGCGCGGATGGCCCCGAGCTCGCCGGAGGCGCAGAGCCGTTTGACGCCGCGGTAGGAGGGCATGTAGCGCTGCACCTGGGCGACCATCAGGGTCACCCCAGCGCCCGCCGCCGCATCGATCATCGCGCGGCACTGATCGAGGCTGCAGGCCATGGGCTTTTCGACGAGCACGTGCTTCCCGGCCCGCGCCGCCGCCACCGCGATCTCGGCGTGCAGGTGGTGGGGAAGGCAGATGTCGACCGCGTCGACGTCCGCTCGCTCGATGGCCGATCGGTAGTCCGTGGCGATCTCGGCGCCCAGTTGGACGGCGCGCTGTTCGGCCAGTGGACGCAGCACGTCGGTGACCGCTGTCACTCGGACCACGTCGGGGCCCAACTTCCGGTATGCCGCCGCGTGCGCGTTGGAAATGCCGCCGCAGCCGATCAGGGCCACGCGGAGTGCGGATCCTGGCGTATGCATGGGGCCACCTCGCCTTGCGTCAAGTTGTATGGCCGGCAGAGGCGTGGGGGTAGGGCAGCGGCGGAACGCTGGCCTGCCCCCGCGTGCTCACCGTGCCTGGGTCAGGTCGCCCGGGCGTTCCCGTGTCGGCGCGGATGCAGGGCCCGGGGGACCCAGTCGTCCCCGCTCGGCGGCACATAGCGGAGCTCGACTGGCGCGTTCGCAGCGAAGAACGGGGTCATCGCCTTATTGACGATCTCCAGACCGACCTGCGGCGTAATCCCCCAACAGTCGCAGAGCGGCGCCCATGTGACCACGTCGCGGGTGGTTGCCCGCTGCGGCGCCGCCCGGACGCGGCCGGCGGCTCCCACAGCAAGGGCCGGTACCGTCGCCCACCCAGCCGTCAGCGCCGCCGCTCGTGCGATCCATCGTCGCCCGACACGCCAGTCCATGCCCAATACCTACTTCAACCTCCCACCCCGGTCCTAGTACTACCCTGTGCACTTCCTGAGCTTAGAAACACCGACAGGCGTCGTGGCCCGGTGCGTGTACGTTCGTCGCAGCAACACGCCTCTTCCCTGGTGTCATGCCCACTTCTTCACCGCCCCTTCCTCCACCACATATTGCCAACGCCAAGGGCAGTACTAGTGGCCGTTCCAGAAGTCCGTTCCGCCTCGCGACGCCGCACGGGCCTGTATGGCGCACAGGCCGCCGCGGGCATGCGCGCGCGGAACACGCGGCACGAAGTTGCGACACCGTGTACCAGCTAAGGAGCCGCCAGCGAATAACGTGGTGCTGCTAAGTGGCCACCTGCACCGCACCATGCACTGGGGGGTATCTGCCAGGCACGAGATCCCAACTCGCACATCTACCTGGCGAGAGGCCCCTGGGCGGTCGGTCCCATGCTCGCGCCCCCTAGCTCCCTAGCTCCGCGACTGCCGCAAGCCCTGGCCGACACCGGCGCTGTCCCCGGGCGCCGGCCGCCCCGCCCGTCCGAAGTGGGGCGGGTGCCCCCGAGCCCCGTCACATCTCTACAACCACGGGCTGTTCCAGCTTGGCCGAACGATAGGAGGCAAGACAGACGGCCAAGGCGCAAAGGCCCTCCTCCCCGCTCGTCAGCGGTTGTCTGCCCATGTCGACGCACTCCAGAAAGTGGCGGATCTCCTCCGTGAACGAGTCCGCCTGCTGGAGCGGCACGTGCACGAATCCGCCGTCGCACTCGCGTTGGCGTTCGCTGTCCAGATGAAGGCCGCCCACGTTGTGCATGCTCCCGTGCGTCCCATACAGCCACATCAACTCGTACCACGGAGAACGCCGAACGGCCCAGTTGGTGCTGAGGGTCGCCATGGCGCCGCTCCTGAACCTCAGCGTCGTCAGCGCGGCGGCTTCCCCCTCGAACCGGCCGGCGAGCGTCCGCTGCACGCTGTATACCTCGGCCACCTCGCCCAGGAACCAGTGCAACAGGTCGACGCGGTGGATGCCGGAGCCGATCAACGCCCCGCCCCCGGAGCGGGCCGTGCTGTACAGCCAATGCCCGTCCGGTAGCCTCACGTTCTGGTTGTGGTCGGCGCGCGCGACGACCACCTCGCCGATCGCGTCCTTGTCGAGCAGGCGCTTCATCTCCTGGTACTGTGGGTCAAAGCGCTCGTTGTGGCCGACCTGGAAGACGACGCTGGCGGACCGGGCCGCGGCCACCATCCGCTTGGCGTCCTCGAGCGTCGTCGCCACGGGTTTCTCCACCAGGACGTGCTTGCCGGCCGCGAAGGCGGCCAGCGCCACCTCGGCATGCAGGTCGTGCGGGAGGCAGATGTCGACCGCGTCCACCTCCAGTGCCAAGAGGTCGCCATAGGCGGCGCAGGTGTGAAGCGCCGATAGCTCCTGGGCGCGTCGCCGCGCATGTTCTGCCACTGGATCGCACACCGCGGTCACCCGGACAAGGCCCTCTTCGGCGAGTTGACGGTACCCACGGGCGTGCGCGCCGGCGATCCCGCCGGCACCGATCAAACCGACCCGAAGCGGTGCCATGGCTACACCCTCCTTTCAAGGTGGAACCCCTTGAGCGACCTGCTCGGCCCCACGCGAGGGCCCTTGGCCGACCACCGCATCGCCGGCACCGCCGGCCGGGCGCCTAACGCAGACGACGGCCGGCGTTCCTCTCGCCACATCGCCGAAGGCACCGCCGACGTACGGGCCAAACGTCCAAGGCGGAAGCGCGGACCCTCCCCCGGGGGAGCCGCCACGACGCGCTCGGCGGGACAGCCCGACCGTCGCGACGGGCCCGGCCCTACCCAGGTGGCTGCCCCGCCGCGACGGTCGGCGTACGCACATCGAGGAATCGGCCGGATCGATGTAGTCTCCCCCCCAGCCCTTGAGGTAGAAACGAGACGGCATGTGCCCGGGGTGCAGGATGTGCGCCGCCGCCTCTCGAGCTGGTTCCGTGCGGTCATCCATTTGGATTTACTCCTGGCCACCGTTCGGCCCCACATCCCGTTGCTCGACCCCTTGCATTCTGGTCCCTAGACACAGGGCTGAGGAATAGTACTAGGTCGTCGGCTTATCGGGCCCCCCGTCCCGCGACGCCGCGCACACCGCGCGCAGGTGGGTGAGGCTGGCCTGCGCCTCGTCCTCGGTGGTGCACTCCACGGAGAGGACGCCCCGGTACCGGTGGCGGCGCAGGATGGCGACGACGCGCGCCCAGTCGATGACGCCCTGGCCGCATGCCACCCCCGTAGGCGTGCCCGTCACCTTGCCGACCATGTCCAGGAGAACCCCGCCGATGTCCTTGGCGTGCACATGCACGACGCGGTCGGCGAAGTGCTCCAGGAAGGCGTAGGGGTCCTGCCCGGCAAGGAGCGTGTTGCCCGTGTCGAAGTTGATCCGCAGCATCGGCGAGGGATGCAGCCCCAGGATGCGCTCCAGGCCGTCGACCGTCGTGGTGAACTCGCCGTGGGGCTCGATCGCGACGTAGACGCCATACCGCTCGGCGACCGGCAGCACGCGCGCGAGCGTGTACTTCATGAGTTGGAAGGCCCAGTCGACGTCCATCCACGCCGGTCGGAACATTTCGTCGGTATTGACGACGGGCGCTCCGAGGTCGGAGGCGTAGCGGACGCCCTTGGTCAAATAGTCCACCGCGACGTCGGGCTTCATCAGGGGGGCGTGGGCCGACAGCCCCGAGGGCTGCAGGCCGTGGGTGGCCAGCAGCTCGGCGATCTCTTTGGGGTCCTCGTCCATCGAGCGGAAGTGGTAGTAGCCGGCTTCCGAGAGCAGGTCGCGGCCGTTGAGCACGCACGGCTCGACGTAGCGGTAGCCCATGCGGGCGGCACGCTCGACGCCGTACTCAAAGGAGCGGTCGGCGTGGCGCACATACTCCAGGTTGACTCCGACGCGGATGTCGTCCTCCAGCAGCAACACCCCCCTGGGCGAACCTTTACCATTGAGGGCAAACGTTTTGCCGGGGGCGCCCTCGCCCCTTCCGGGCAAATGGGCGTTTTGTACGATGTGCGGCCGGGGGCGCTGGACCTGCCCGCGGGCACCCCCCGACCCGGGGCGGCGGTACGGCCGCGACGTTTCTGGAGAGTTCCCCATGCCGGCGCGACCGCCGGCACCACGCGGCATGAAATACGCGGCGCGTGGTCTGGTGCGACACCGCCTGAGGAGCCACTATATCTGGTGGTCGGCAGGCGTATTTCAGGGGAGTCCCCCATGCCGGCGGGGCCCGGCGCCACGCAGCATGAACAAGGCGGGACCGGCTCGCGCGCCGCCGTCTAGTAGGTCACTGCGGACACACCGACTACCGGTAGTGGGTCTGGCGGCCTTTTTCGCAGGAGCAGCCTGAGCGACAGGGCGTGGTGGGCGCTGGGGCAAGCCGTCGCGCCCGGCCGCCAGGGGCAGCGGGCCGGCCGCAGCCGCTCAGGGCGTGGCGCCACGGGCGGTCAGCCCCATGCGGCGAACGGTGTGGCGCCAGCGCCGCCGCTGCGCGAGCGGTCTGCGCGATGCGCTGGGGTAGCCCTGCTGTGGCCCAGGGCCCACGCCGGGGGGACGTCACCCTGGTCAGCCCGCAGTCCCGGGGGGAGGTCGTCAGGTCTCTCCCGCCGAAATCGTCGCCCTGGCCCGAGATGGACCGGATCGAGGAGCCAAAGAGGTGTGTCGGCGGAGAGCGGCCCGCGGGTCACCATTGTGGATGTCGCCCGACAGGCGGGCGTGTCGATCTCGACCGTGTCCCATGTGCTGAATGGCACCAAGGCGGTTTCCCCCGAGGCCCGTCGCCGCGTCGAGGAGGCGATCCGGGGGCTCGATTACCGCCCCAGCCACTTGGCCCGCAGCCTGCGCCGACGTCAGTCCGCCACGGTCGGGGTCCTGCTCACCAACATGGCCAGCAGCCCAGTCAACCTCCTGCTCAAGGGGATCGTGGACGCCCTGGCAGGGCGCGGCTACGCGGCGCTGCTCGCCGATTCGGAGGGCAGCGAGCAGCGTGAGGCCGTGGAGGTGGCGCGTTTTCTGGCGCGCCAGATCGACGGTTGCATCTTTCAGCCCGTCGCGGGCGCGGAGGAGACGTGCCGCCTGCTTCCGACGCCCTTCCCCTGCGTGTCGCTTGAACGCGAGTTGGCCGGCGGTGTGAGTGGCGCCGTCGTGGCGGATTACCGGCAGGGTGTCAGCGAGGCCACCGCCTGGGCCCTGCGCTTGGGATATCGTACGGCGTTTGTGACCACACACGTCGACTCGCCGCAGCGCAGCGAGGCCTTCCAGGGGTACGTGGAGGCGCTGCGCGCGCATGGCCAGAGCGTGCAGGCCGATCTCCTCTGCACGATGCCGCCAACCCCCGAGGGTGGATACAAGGCGGTGCAGCGCTTGATGCACGCCGTGCCGGAGGTGAGCGCGGTGATCGTCCCCGACGCCCTGATGACGGTTGGCGCCCTGGAGATGCGCTGCGCCGGGCACGCGCGGGCGGGGCGTCTGACCGTGGTGGGCGTAGACGCGGGGGGCTGGTATCCGGGCTTCGGTCCCGGCGGGGGACGCATCGTCGTCCCTGCATATGAGATGGGCGCCAGTGCCGTGCAATTGCTGGAAGCGCCCGCTGAGGACCCTGCGCCGGTCGTCCGCATGGCGACGCGATTCGTTCCACCCCATGGTTTGGGGGATGGGTCCCATGGAGGTCGCGCTGCTCACTGACGTCTTTCGGCACGCCGACGTGCACCGGGCCATCGCGGCCATTGGGGACGCCGGGTTCAGCCAGTGCGAGCTCAACGCTTGCTTCAACTGGGATCCGCACCTGAACCTGGAGTCCGGCATATGGCGGGCGGACGTCGCGGCCATAGGGCGCAGCGCCGCGTCTGCTGCCGTGTCCATCCCGGCCGTGGCCTGCTATCCCAATCTCGCGGCCACGGATGCCGATGAGCGGGCCAGGGCGGTCGATTACTGCCGCCGCGGTATCCAGGCGTGCGTCGAACTGGGCGGGAGGTTGATCACCGTCATGCCTGGCGGGAACAATCTCATGCCGCCGGAGCCCCAGGTGCAGGCCCTGGTTGCGGCGCTGAGCGCGGTGTGCGAGACCGCCTGCGCCTACGGCGTGGACGTGGCCATCGAAAGCCACCCCGGTAACTGCCTGGAGGGAACGGCCGCCATCGCGGGCTTGGTGCGCCGCCTGGGCTGTCCGCGCCTCGGGTACCTGCTCTGCACCGCCCACCTGGCCGCACGGGGCGAAGACTTGGTCGACACCTACCTCAGCAGCAAAGACGTGCTGCGCCACATCCACTTCTCGGACTCGCGCACCGCGACCCCTTATCACCAGCATCTCGTTCCGGGCCTGGGGGATATCCGGTTCGACCGGCTGGTCGAGCAACTGCGGACTGAGGGATACGCCGGTACCGTCACGCTCCAGATCTACTCGCACAGCGCCGAACCGGAGGCCGCGTCCCGGCGCGCCCTCGCGGCCTTCCGCCAGTTCTGGCCGGCACGATGAGCGGCTTCGGGGCTCGCCGGCACGGGGTACCTATTCGGTGAACTGCGTGGGACCGCTGCGTCTGGTGGGTCGACGGCACCCCCGCGGCGAGCGTGTAGCACATCTAGTGGCTCGGCACGCACTTCGCCGAATGCTTACCGGCACGGAACGCGTAGAGGGGGGCGGCGCGGCCCGGGTTCGACGGCGCGCGACTGGCGCGCCCCGCCGGGTGCTGCGCGGCTTCCTGCGTCCAGGTCGGCTTGGGGGCCGTTTGTGCCACGCGCGGCCCCCGCCCGGGAGGCAGGCCCCCTGCTCTGCCGCGTCTCCAACCGCCGCCTGGCCCTCGTTCAGCGAGAGGACGCGCGGGCGGCGGATGGAATCTTCGCCCCGCTTCGGCGCCAAACAGTCGGGTGCCCGGCACGTGCCCTCCAGTCCCTTCGACGCGGGTGGCGGGGTGCCGTGGTGCTGGTGGGGCGGCCGTATGCCGTGCGCGGGCCGTATCAGCGCCGTAGGACGGCGTCGGCGAGAGGGCGTGCGCCGCCGTAGGGCGGTTGCCCTAGGCGAGAACGACGTCTTGCTGGGCGCGGGAGGAACCGCGTTTGGGGGGGGGCATCGAGATGCCGGATACCGACACGACGGAAGCTGTCGAAGCCCTCGTGGCCGGACTGGGCGAGGTGCACGGGCGCAAGAAACTGCAGAAGATCGCGTTCCTCCTGCAGAGCTTCGGCGTGCCCCTTCCCCAACGTTTCTTCTTCCACTTCTATGGCCCGTACTCGGATCATTTGGCCAATGACATACAGTGGCTCGTCGATGCCGGGTGGCTGCGCGAGGAGGCACGACAGACCGCTGCCGGGTTTTCCGAGTATGTCTACCGGGTGGAGAGAGGCGTGTCGCAGGTGATCCTGGATCCGGAGGCGCTGCGGGTGGCGGCACGATGAACGGCCGGGGCGCCCGGTTCCTGGAGCGTACCTGGTCCAACGCGGCGTGGGGACGAGGCTGCCACAGCACAGGCGCGCGCGATCAACCCGTCGCAGGAATACACCGAGGAGGAGGCGGCGGATGCCGCCCACTGCCTGAATGGTTGGCAACAGGCTCTGGCTGCCACACGCCAGCCGACCGGACCAAGCGCCGGACGCGAAGCGGACGGCCGAGCCCGTTGTCCGTGCCCAGGTAGCTCCCCCCCGGTTCTTGCCCTGTTCTCCCGCGCGGGCGAGCCGAGTGGCTGGGCGGATCGCGGCCGGGGCTGACGCTCGTCGTGCCTGGCTAGGTCCGGGGCGGTGCGTGGGGGCGGGTGGCGGTGCCGCGCGTGCGGCGCTCAGCCGGCCCTGAACCGGTGTGGTCGGGTAGGCAGGGAATGGCTGCCCAGAGGCCAATTCCGGCTGGTGAGGCCCAGGCAGAAGGGTGGTCGCGTTGCGCAAGGTCGTTGTCCCCGTCGCCGGTCTCGGTACCCGGTTTTGGCCGGCCACGGCGGTGCTGCCCAAGGAGATGCTGCCGCTGGTCGACCGCCCGGCCATCGAGTACACCGTGGACGAGGCCCTGCGCGCCGGGCTTGACGACCTGCTCTTCATCACCAGCCGCGCCAAGCGCGCGATCGAGGACCACTTCGACGTGCCCCCGGACATCGAGCGCCTAGCCACCGAAAAGGGCATCGCCCTGACGGCGCGGCCGGAGGCGCGCTTCCACTTCGTGCGCCAAAACCGCCCGCTCGGCTTGGGGCATGCGGTCGGCCTGGCCGAGGCGCACGTCGGGGGGGAGCCCTTCGCCGTCATGCTGCCCGACGACGTCCTGCTGGGACCGCCGGATTGCATGACGGCCATGGTCCGGCTGGCGGAGCGCACGGGGCGCGCCGTCGTGGCGGTGCGGCGCGTCGAGCCCGCCCAGGTCAGCGCCTACGGCGTCATCCGGCCCACCGGGGAGCTGGAGCGGGGGGTCTATGAGGTGGGCGACCTAGTCGAAAAGCCGTCGCCAGACCGTGCCCCCTCCAACCTCGCCATCGTTGGCCGTTACGTGCTGCCGGCGGATACCTTCCGGCTGCTGCGCGAGACCGCGCCAGCCGTAGCCGGGGAGATCCAGCTCACCGACGCGCTGCGGGCGCTGAACCGCCAGCGGCCGATGCTCGCCTATCACTTCCCCGGGCGCGTGTTCGACACCGGCAGCAAACTCGGCTTCCTGCAGGCGACGGTGGAGCTTGCGATGGAACACCCTCAACTCGGCGCGGAGTTCGCCGCGTACCTGGCGCGGCGCGTGGAGGCGGCCGCGCCCGCTTACCGGGCGTGACGGCGGGGCTTGCAGCGCCCGGCCCCGAGGCTCTTGGCGCCGTACAGGAGGCAGAGTGAGGTACCGCGCACCCGGGGGAAGGCGGCGTCACCGAGGGCAGCGCTTGCGCAAAAGGACTGTGCGGTGGCCACGGGGAGGCGCGCCGGGTGTCGGATGGACCGGATCGCTCCGGCCCCCCGGTTTGGCCGGCAGGACGCGCGGGCGACAGGGTGCCGTCACGGAGGCTGGCTGTCTAAGTGCCCTGGTATGGTCGTTGCGTTGGGCGAAACCTTCCTCTAGGTGTTGCGGGATTTGGCTTCCGCCCGCCCCGGGGACGCCCGGCTCAACGCACGTCTCGTGAAGTTGGTGGCCGCCTTCATCGTGTATTCGAACAGTTCCCTGCCCGACACGTGCAGCAGCTGGGGGGACCTGCAGGCGGCGTATCGGTTCTTCAGCAGCCGGCACGTGCAAGCGCGGTCGATCTTCGCCGCCCGCGCCCAGTCCACGCGCGACCGCCTGAACGGGCGTGGCACGGTCCACGTCGCGCAAGACACCACCTTCTTTAACTACACTACCGCGAACCGTCCGTCACCTCGTTGCGTGGGTCTGTCGAGGGGTAATGCCATCCGTCCCACCCCGCCAAATAGCCTCGTCACCTGCAGGCCCGACACGAACCGCCGCCCCCACTGCGCAATCGTCACATCCGATCTGAGCGACTACCCACGCCCGAAGCCGCCCACTCCTCCGCAGGTGCCCTCTACGGCGCTGTCTCTTCCGTCCGCCGCCGACACCCGCTGCCCACAGCACGCGACCACCCGTGCTCCGGCACGCCTGTTCATATCGGGTCCCAGCACCCGGCCTCTCTCTCCCGCCCAATGAACAGATGTTATGGGCAATGAGAAGCGTCGCCCAGAGGTAGTTAATCTACGTCAAGAGCGTTACCGGTGGTGTCGAAACGGGTTCAATCCTGTCGTATGGTTTTTGTGCCAATTGCCAGAGTCGGCCCGTGCTGTTGACGTACCCATGGCGAAGAGAAGGTCCTCAGCGGGGCGGCAGTGAGGGCGGCGACCGAACTGCGCGATGCGCGGCTCGGCGATGCACTCCTTGTCGCGCGCTTGGTCGGCCTCGCCGCCGCCTTCACGGAGGGATCCGGGCAGTCGATCCCCGCGGCGCTTGCCGGCGATCCCGCGGCAACTCAAGGCTGTGTCCGGCCCGCCAGGGCCGCGTCGTTCTGGGCGAGTGGCTTGCGCCACAGGCGATTGCGGGCGCAGGCCGAATTCGGCGCGTACGGCCGTCAGTGCCCCCGTGACCCCACGGGTGCAGCGGCCGCATCGAGGCGCCGAACCTGTGCGCAGCAAGCGGTGGCAGGCGCGAGCGGACCGGCGTGCCTGCTCCGAAGTCACCCCCGCTCGTGGCGTCGTCTGGGCGAAGGCCCCCCGTCGGAACGACGCGACTCTGTCCGGCCCGCAGAGATGGGAGGATATGGACGACGCGCGCCGAACGGCAGCGATGAGAGGGTCACGCGGCCCCGCGGTCGAAGCCGGGGGCCGGAGGGAGGCATCCCTCGGAGGCTCTTGCGGGATGCCGATGGTGGGCGGGGTTCGGACGGGGCCGGCAGCAAAGTCGTGGGCGTCCGTGCGCGGGGCACCGCACACCGGAGGCGAGCCCGCAGGCCGCCGCTAGACCTTCAGCGTGCACAAGGCACGGGCTCGGTGGCGCTCTCTGGCCCCGCGGCCGCCGCTCACGTGATCCGTGCGCGCGCCTGGGCCCCATAGCGCTACGGTGCGCCCGTTCGGTCGTCCCGTAGCGCTGGCTGGTGCGGGCCCCATGTTACCTTGGGGTCGTGGGCCCGGCCGTTGTCCGGGTGGCGTGGTGGTACGGTGGCGCGACGAGGGGACGGGCACGGGTATGCACAGGGTTGCGGTAAGGCGGCGTACTTCCTTCCCACGGCGAAAGCCGGGGGCATCCGCGCCGGATGTCCGGTGAGGCGGGACCTCCGGTTCTGGAACCGCCTCTATTTTGTGGCGTTCGACGACGTGGTCCGCGAAATCTGCGATGTCCAGCGCGCCGCCGACCCCGCGCTGATGGACGAGGCGCGCGACCTCACGGCGCGCTGCCTGCGCTACTTTGCGCGCCCCGCAGGCGACGGTCTGGAGGAGGACGCGGCCCTGGCGCGCGACTTCGACAGGCTACTGCGCGGGACGCTGTTCGTCCGCTTCGGCGAACAGGTGCTGTACTGGATGGACCACCTGCCGGAGGTGGAGGCCGAGTACGAACGGCGATGCAGCCTGCTCCGTGGGCGGCGGCTCACGGCGGAGCATCTGCGGCCGTACGTGGACCGGGGGCAGTAGTCCCGCAAGGTAGTGGTTCGGTAGACTGCGTCGACCGCAGCATCGCACGGTACGCGGGGCCACATCTTGTAGCCCTGCACGCACGGCGACCGCCACGCATGGCGCCCTGGATGGAGGTCACTCGCCGTGGCCGGCCTGCGGGTCGAGCACGGTGAAGCCTTCTCTCCGAGCGGCTTCGGCCAGACGCTTATCCCCCGTTAAGAAGGTTGCGCCTGTCGGGTTGTCCTCCGCCCAGACCAGAGCGGCTGCCAGTTGGGTGGCGTCTGCGGCGCGCAGAGGATGGACGCGCAACGCGCGCAGCGCACGCTGGCGAACCGCTTCCGTGGGCAACACCTCATGCCAGGCGGACGACAGCGCCGTGAGCAGGCGGGCGGCCCGGCCTTCGGCCTCCCTTGTCAGGGTACCTTCGCGCGCCAGGCGGTGCAGGGCGGAAGCGCACTCCACGGGTGCCAGCCACCAAGCGGCTACATCCGGGTCCTCCTGGTGCCAGGCCATGGCGCGCTGGCTGCCTTCCTGCGCGACGCACAGCAAGAT
>JAJZZC010000128.1 GCA_021797775.1 Bacillota bacterium | reverse complement strand
CAGGTAAGATGGCGCCGCAGACACTCCCCCCGCCATCGCGCCTAGCAGCGCCACCCCCGCGCCCAGGGCCACCACGCACCGCGCCAATCCACGCATCATCGCCGCACCGCTCCCTTCCGCCTCCGCACCGGCACCGCGGCCATCCGCTCGCGCCACCACTCCTCGGGCGCCACCCAAGCGTTGCGGATCTGCCGCAGCGACGGCTCGCCCCCTGCGGCGGCCCGTCCGGCCACCTTCCGCAGCGTCCGTTCGCTCCGCCCCAGCAGCCGCGCCGCCTCCGGCACACTCAGGTCCATGGGCGGCACTATACCGCTGCGCGGCACAACATGCAAGGGGCTCCGCCCAATCCGGCTGCCCGTCCCCCGGCCTGTACCATGGGCTGCGGTGATGCTGGGTGGCCGACGATGGGTTCTCCGCGCTGTCGAGCACGTTCGCGGAGTTGCGCGGCAAGGTGCTCCAGGCCCTGGACGATGGCAGCGGCATCATGCGGGAGTTGCGCGACGAGCTGCGCCTGCTCCGGCAGGCCATCGAGGACACGCGCAGCCGCGTGACGGCCCTGGAGGGCCGCGTGGCCGGCGTGGAGGCCGAGCAGCAGCGGCGGCGCAAGGAGGAGGACGACCGGCACTGGCGCCGCGCCGACGACCGGCGGACGGTGTGGCGGGTGGTCGCCATGGCCGTCATCGCGGCGGCAGGCTGGATCTATGGCGCCCTGCACGGGCACCTGTAAAACGGAGGGGTTGCGATGTCTCTGGTAGGCGTGGACATGTCGGTGCAGGCGAACAGCATCGTGACGGGCACCCTGACGGCCCTAGCGGACTGCGACGCGTGGCTGGGCGCGAAGGCCGCGTTCGTCATGCGCTACCTGACCCCCGGCGCCGACGCGGCGAACCCCGTGGCGGTGCCCCTGGACGCGGCGGAGGTCGACTGGATCCTCAACACGGAGCGGCGCGCCCTGGGCCTGGTGGCCAACGGGACGACCGTGGCCGGCGTCGCGGCCGGATGGCAGCAGGGCCTGACGGACGCGGCGCGTCACGTCGGCATCGCCAAGGCCCTGGGGGTGCCAACGGGCGCTGGGATCGTCCTGTGGTGGGACATCGAGGCGGACATGGCCCCCGTGGAGTCTTGGCTGCAGGCGGTCATCGAGGCGACCCTGCAGGCGGGCTACCTGCCGGGCTTCTACACAGCGCCGACCAACCAGGCATTCCGCACGGCATTCTCCATGGCGATGCGCCAGGACGGCGGCAACACGGCGCGGGCGCGCCTGTGGTACGCGCGCTGGGTGTCGGCGGCGGCGAACGCGGCGAACGCTCCGGCGTGGAACCCGGGCGGCGCCATCGCGGGCACGTCGCCCACCGCGTGGCAGTGGTCCGGCGGAGACTTCGGCGACGTGGCGGATGAGGACGAGATCGGCACGACGCTGGCGCTGTCGGGCCTATGGCTGCCGCAGGGGGCGGCTGCGGCCCCAAAAGCCCCTGAGTCCACCGCGCCGTCCAGCGGCGCCCTGGCGGGGCTCCAACGCCTCGTCGCGGTGCAGGGCACGGTGGACGCGGCCTCCGACTCGCTGTCCATCCCGGTGGGCTTCACCGGTCCCGGCGGCACCACGCAGGACCTCCAGGTGACGCTGGACACCGGGGCGTTTGAACTGCTCCTGGACGGCCAGACGGCGCAGGCGCTGGGCCTGCCCAACCAGGGCGCGATCCAGGTCAGCGGCGTCACCGGCTCTTCGGCGGCCTACTACAGCCAGGTGGACGTGACGCTGGGCGGCCAGCAGTTCCCGGGCGTCCACTGCGTCGTGGACCCCGAATCGCCGATGCGGCTGTTCGGCCTGCGGTTCTCCGTGGACCGCAAGCTGTCCGTGGTGGCCAATGCCGCGACGGGCGCGGTGGAGTGGTGGGGGGTGCCGGCGTAGGCCGGGCCCCTGCCCAATCCGGCCCGGACCGGCCCCGCGTGTATCATGGCGGCAACAGGGGGCGATGCGGCCGTGAACCGTACTGAGAAGGTGGCCGTGGGGGTTGGCGTGGCGGCCCTGGTGGGCGTCGGCGCCGTCGCGGGGTACGACTACCTGCACCGGGGCGCCGGCAGCGCCGGGACCGTCGCGTCGACCGGCAGCGGCACTGGCACGTCGTCGTCTGGCAGCAGCGCGGGCCTGTCCATCGGCCCGCCGTTCCTGACGGGCTCCGTCGGCGGCGCGGTACTCCTGCGGCGACGCGCGGCCCGATTCGGGCGCAGGGTGCGGGCCTACGACGTGGGCATGCCGCTCTTCGCCCTGGGCGGCCTGTCCAGCATCGGCGGCATCACGGCCCAGCCGGGGCAGGTGCTGAATGTCCCCCTGAGCGTGACGAACAACGGGCCGACGGCGCTGTACTTCAGCGCCCACGGGTACGTCTGGGAGAACACCAGCGGCACGCTGTCGATCCCGGGCATCGGCAGCATGGCCATCGGCGGCCACCTCACGTCGGCGGAGGGCAGCCCCAACGCCGCGACCGGCAGCGCGGCGGCCAGCGGCGGCACGTGGGCCCCCACGCTGCAGTCTGAGGGCACGCTGAGCTACACCGGGCAGCAGGAGGGCGTCTACGTCCACCTCCACGTCTACAGCGACTCAGCGATGACCCAGGAGATCAGCGGCAGCCCTGTCGCCGCGTGGACCAACGCGTTCCTCACGGTGGGCCTGCCGGGGATCAGCAGCCTCATCAGCTTCGGCATCGGCACGCCGTCGGCGTCCTAAGGAGGTGCTTCCGTGCCCATTCGCCAGGCGTTGCTTGCCCGGGCTTCCGCCGCATCCACGTCCCCTGAGCCCTTCGCCAGCCACGTCGACATCCTGACGGCGGCGCAGGACATGGAGACGGCCATCCACGCCAGGAGCGGCCTGGCGGCGGCGGCGGCCATCCGCTCCGCGCAGGCCCAGGTGCTGCATGCCGCGGCCTACCTGAAGCTGGCGGGCGCACCGGCGCTTTCCGCCCAGGGCGCGGCCCTGGCCAAGCAGTTGGCCGCGCTGGCGGCTGCGGCGGCCGGCAAGTCGGGCTCCGCTCTGGCGGCGTACCAGGGCCAGACGCTGTACGCCTTCCAGGGGCAGCTACGCGCCTTCAACGCGTCGGTACGGGCCTTGGGGCGGCGCGGCGCGGCCATCGGCGCGGTGTCGCTGGGCCGCCCCCGGCCCCGGCGCGGGCGCGGCCTGTACGCCACGTCTGGCGTGCTCACCATCACCCCCGGCCAGTCGGTGGCCCTGCCGGTGACGGTAACGGTCAGCGCCAGTTTCCCCGTCTACTGGTCCTGCGCCGTGCAGGCGGTGGACCAGTCGGGGACGGTCCTGGCGCAGGCCACCAAGCAGGCCAGCGGATCGGCGAGCTTCGACCTCACGCTGGGGCCGCTGAACACGGCCGGCGCGCAGGTGTCGTTTCGCGGAACCCTCAACGCCTACGCCGATGCGGCCATGACGCAGGCGATCCCCGGCAGCCCGGCCACTGCGAGCACCGGCGTTGAGGTGGCGGTGCAGGGGGCAGCGTCGTTCTCGACGGGCATCTCGTCGGTTTCGGGTGCTGTCGGCAGCCCGGCCCAGGCAACGATCACCGTCAAGAACACAGGTGGTGGCCCCGGCGCAACCGTTGTGTCTGGCGTTCTGGTGGCTGGAGGCGTTGTGCAGGGCCATATGACCTCGGTGAACACGGGGACGTTGCAGCCGGGAGCCTCGCAGACGCTGACGATGACCTCGGCTGGCTCGCTGTCGTCCGAATTCGCTGGAACCACCCTGGAGTTAGCCATAGCTCCAGGCACGGCCATGGCTAGCGCCGCGGCTGGCAGCGCGTTCCCGCAGGGCCTGCCGGGAGAGAGCGGCTACAACTTCGTCGTGGCGGCCAGCGGGAGGGGGGGGTCGGGGACAGGCGCCGGGGGATCTGGGGGGGGCGGCAGCACGGCGCCCCTGTCGATTTCCGTTCCCGGATCGGTCGCGGCTGGCTCCACGCTGATTTTGACTGTTTCCTTCAACGGGGCTCCGGCCGGGGCGACCGTCAGCGGGACCGTCTCTGCTGCTGGTGGGTATCTGGCGTATATCCCGGCGCAGTCCCTGAATCCCACGGGCGCGGCTTCGGGGGCCGCCGACATTTCCGTGTACATCCCGCCGTCTTGGGGCGGACGCGCGGCGACGGTCACTGTGAGCGCCTTTGGGCAATCGGCCCAGGGCACCGTGCAGGTCGGAGCGGGCGCGGTACAGCAGGGCAACGCCAGCTTCGCGGTGACGGCGCTAGGGTTCCTGGCCCCCCCTGTCGCCGGCAGCCCCCTCGACATGAATGGGACGATCAAGAACGTCGGGGGCGCGTCCGGGGGAGCGACGGCCAGTGGTTGGGTCGCTGTCGTTTCCAGCGGCCTCGTCGTGTCTATCCTGTACTCCAATGGCACCATTGTCCTGGGGCCAGGGGGGTACGGCCCCATTTCCATTACCGGCAACCCGATTCCCGCTGCATATGCCGGGCAGACGCTGGTTGCCATTATGGTGCCCAACGGAATTTCTGGCTTTCCCGCCGTCGGCGGACCCTCTCCGTCTCTGCAGGGCATCTTCGGGGTGGGGTACAAGCAGTTCGTTCTCGGTTCCTGAGGAGGTGGCGGGGATGATCCGTCCGGAGCTTCTGCGGCGCCCCCGTCCTGCCTCCCTCGACGTTCAGGTGGGCCTGGCGGGCGTGGTGGACCCCAACCAGACCTCGCTGGTCATCAGCGGCCTGGCGGTGGATCCGGCGTACCCGGGCTCCCCCGTGACGTGCGACTTCACGGTGAGCCACGAGTCGCCGATCTTCCACTTTGAAATCTTCGCCGCGACGGACACGTTCACAGGCGCTGTGGTGGACGACACGACCGGGAACATTGTGGGCCTGCTGGGGGCGCAGAAGGTGTCGTTGCGGTATGGGCAGTACACCGGCGTCAAGCTGTCCACCGCGACGGCGCTGCCCGCGTCGTCCGCTGGCGACCAGCTAACGGCCTACGTCGGGCCCATGTCGCTGATGGCCACGGCGACGCTGGGGCAGCCGCTGTACGTGGCCGACTCCCCTGGCGTCCTGTCGGCGACGATCCAGGCGCAGTCGTCCCCCGCTCCGTCCGGCCAAGGCAGCAGCGGTGGCAACTCCACCGGCCCGACGCAGACGACGAGTCCGAGCCCCACGGCGCCCCCCATCCCGATGGCCGCCGTCGCGGTGGTCGCCGGAGTGGGCCTGGTGGGCGTCGGCTACGTCGCCTACAAGGCGCTGAGCGGGCGGCAGGCGCCAGCGCAGCCGTCCCAGCCCGCCTACCGCCCGGTTGCCATGGCGCGGGCGCCGCGGCCTGCCCCAGCGCCCAGGAACGCCCCAGCCGCGGCACAGACGATGGCGGGCCCGCGCGTCATCAACATGGCGCAGAACCGCCGCGGACAGTTCGTCGCGACGCCCTGACGGGGGAGGTGGGCCGGTGGCGACGATCCGCGGGCTACGGAGAACGGGCGTGTTCAGCTCGATGGAAAGCGCCGGCCTCTCCGCGCCGCAGGTGACCAGCGCGGGTGGGGCGCTGGTCGGCTACCCGGTGACGATCTGGGTGCAGACGCGCTTCATCGCCACCGGCGGCACATCCGAGGCCAAGGCCGTCACCGGCATCCTGGCGACGACCGCCGGGGTCATCGTCGGCCACCTGACGGTGGTGTCTACCAGCACGGCCTGGTCTGGCGTCCTGCCCTACGCCAACGTGGTCCTGGCCAGCAGCCCGCTGAGCGCCGACTACGCGAATCAGACCCTCGTGGCGTGGATCGCGGCGCCCCTGCCCGTCGCGCAGCCCGTCCTCACGGCGGCGGAGACCCCCATCGGCTCCTCGATCCTGCCGTGGGCGGAAGGCTACTCCCTGGCCAGCGTGAGCTTCACCGTGCGGACGCCCCCGGCGTCGTCCGGCGGCTCCTCGTCTGGCGGGAGCAGCGGCACCGGCACGGGCACGTCCTCCGGCGGCTCACCCTCGACGGGCAGCAGCGGATCGTCGTCGTCCAGCGGTAGCACGCCCACGGTCCCCACGCCCACGTCGGCGCCGGTCCCCACCGTTCTGGGCATGCCGCAGGGCACCGCGATCCTCGTCGCCGCGGGCACGGTGGCGGCGGCCGGCATCGCCATCGCCGTCGCGGCGGGGGGGAGGTAGGCGGCCGTGTCCATCGCCCAGTGCGCGGCTGCGGCCGCCCTGGTGTTTCCCAACGTCGCGGTGTCCACGACGGCCGGCAGCCTGCCGCTCCCCGTGGTGATGGTAGCCATCGGGGGCGCCGAGTCGACGTGGAACCCTGCGGCGGCCGGGGACGCGGGCCTGGACGCGCAGTACGGCCTGTGCAGCGGCTACTCGTCGTGGGGCTGGCTGCAGATCCACAACGTGCATGCGGCCTATCTGGAAGGCGTGACGGGCTCCACGGACCCCTGCGCGTGGGCGACGTGGCTCTACGATCCCGTCCACTGCGCGCAGGCGGCGCTGGCCGTCTACCAGGGCCAGGGGCTTGGCGCGTGGAGTAGCTACACCGACGGCGGGTGGCAGGCGAACATCGGCGCGGCCCAGCAGGCGGTGGCGGCCGTGCGGGGTGCCGTGGGCAGCGGCGCCGGGGGCGTGGTGGGCATCCCGACGGTCGCGCCCGCTGTGCCCCTGGCGGCGGGCATCGCCCTAGTGGTCGGCGCGGTGGTCGCGGTGGAGCTTGGCGCCGTCGAGGCGGTGCGCTCCTGGGCCCGGTTGCGGCAGCAGAGGAGGTCGGTGGCCGGATGAGCAGCCCGGGGCCCGGAGGGACGCAGACGATTGGCCCGCTCCTAGTGACGGCGCCATGTGCGGCGACGGCGGTGCTCCCGGACGTGGGGTTCGTCGTGCCGTGTGGGCCCGTCCATATCTATAACGCGGGCAAGCAGGCGGTGCGCATCCAGGCCACGGCAGAGGGCTCCAGCGGGTCCGCGGTGTGCAGTGTGGCCAAGGTCGACCAGGTGCTGCAGCCCAAGGCGGGCCTCACGCTGCCGGCGCTGCCGGCGTCATCCGACCGGTGGGTGATCGTGTGGGCATCGAAGGCCACGCTGGAGACGATCGGGCTCGGGGTGCTGGGCGGCGTGGTCGTCGTCCTGGGCCTGGCGGGCGTCGGCGTGGTCGACATCGCCCGGGCGATCAAGCACGGGCGCAAGAAGCGCGGCGGGGGGCGCTGAGCGTGCGCGTGGCCGCCGTGGTCCCGGCTTTCAACGAGGCGCCGCGCGTCGGCGCGGTGGTGCGCGCCCTGCGGGCGACCCCCGGCATCGAGGCGGTCGTGGTCGTCGACGACGGCTCCCGGGACGGCACCGCGGACGCCGCGCGCTTGGAGGGCGCCCACGTCGTGGCGCTCCCCCAAAACGTGGGCAAGGGCGGGGCCATGCTGGCCGGCGTGCGCGCCGTGCCATGGGCGGATGCCGTGGTGTTCGTCGACGCGGACCTCTCCGGTCTCACCAGTGCGCACGTGGACGCCCTAGCGACCCCGCTGCGGACGGGTACGGCCGAAATGGCGGTTGGGCGACTGGATGGGTGGAGCGACGCCAAGGCGTTGCGCCTGGGCGGCCAGCGCGCGGCCCTGCGATCGATCCCCCTGCGGGCCCCCGATCTGGGGGCGGCCGGGTACGGCGCGGAGGTGGCGCTGACGCGGCAGGCCAGGGCATCCGGCGGGCGCACGGTTCTGGTGCCGCTGCCCGGCGTGGCAAGCCCCTACAAGGCGCGGAAGTACGGCCTTTCCGGTGCCTTCGCGTTGGGGACGCGCATGCGCTGGGACGTGGCGCGGACGACAGGCGGCGGCCTGTGGCCGCTGTGGGCCGCGCTGGCCGTCGCGGCGGGCGTTGCCGGGGCGGAGGCGCTGTCCTAGCAGGCCCCGACGCGACAACGCAGCAGGCCCCCCGGCGTTGCACCGGAGGGCCTGCTGCGCACGCAGCGTCTGGCGGACAACGGAGCCGCGCCGGTTGGCGCGGAGGGTGCGGGCCCGCGAAACGCCCGCACCACAGGCCGATAGACCTTCAACGGAGCCGGCGGGCGTCCCCGCCGGGGGAGGGGCCGGGGGTTGGCGCGGGACCAGGGAGTGCCGGTCGGTCGGCGGGCGTCCCCGCCTTGTGGCACGACGCTACCCCACGGGAGCCGCGGTGGCAAGGCCCCTCACGGCCGATCCGCCGCGCTCCTCTGCTCTTCCAGGTGCGCCCGCTCCAGGGTGCGCCCGACTCTGCTGGCCAGGCGCGACGCCAGGCGCAGGAGGTTGCCGGGCGTGACGCGCGTGCTCATGAGCCACCACGAACCGCGCCAGAACACCCCGACGCTGCGCACCTCCACGAACAGCAGGCCCCGCAGGCGATGCCCGTACCTGCGCCGCAGCTTCGTCGTCGTCTTCACGCCCAGCCCTCCCCGGCCCGGCTCAGCAGTGCGGCGAGCACACAGTCTCGGTGGTGATTCCGCTGAAGTCTGGAAACTGCAGCGGCGCAGAGTAGGTCCACGCGCCGGTCCTGTCTGCGCCGGTGCAGGTGTGCCTCCAGGAATACGGCGGCCACCACGGAGGCGTCCACGTCGGCACGACTGGATCTGCCGGCACTGGTGCGAGTGGCGCGGCGGGTGTAGGCCGCAGGCCGCCCATCTGCGCCCAGGCTTGGCACGCGCCGCACCAGCCGAAGGCGTTGTCGGGGGCGCGGCCCAGGTAGGCGCCGCACTTGGTGCAGTGGGGACGGGTCGTGGCGGTGTTCTGCACCGGGTATCCCTCCTATCAGGATGGACAAGGACGCGCACGGCGCCTACCCCGGGGCACTGCGCCGCGCCGGCCGCTTCGCCTGCTCGGCGCAGTGATGTACGGAGGCGGCGAACGCCCGGCGCTGCGCCTCGCGGCTGCCGAACGTGCGCCCGCCAAGCTCCCGCCGCATGCAGGCCTGGCGGCGCTCCACGGCGGGCGGGTTGCCGTACTTGCGGTGGCGGATCGTGGCCACCCGGCCAGCCACCGCCGTCCCGATGGCGGCGGCCCGGACCGCGCTGTAGCCCTTCGCCCGGTACTGCTGGGCCACGTGCGACTGCAGGGCGCTGAACTTCGGGCTGGGCATCGGGCGCACCCCCTGGGGCCATCCTACGGCAGTCGCCGTCACGCCCTGGATTCGCCCGGCCGCAGCAGCTCCCCGGCGCGGGCCGCGGCCGCGATGCGCGCGGCCTGGTCGGCGATCTCCTCCGCCAGCACGTCCGCCACGCCCTGGTCCCAGTAGGGGTGCGAGTCGATGCTGCCCCGCCGGTTGTGGGAGTGGTCGATCACTCGCCCCCGGTAGTCCGTCCGCACCCGGCCCGGGCGGACCGGCCCGCCGATGTCCTGGCAATAGAGGTCAACCGTGTAGGGCCCCGACTCGATGTCGGACACGCTGACGAAATGCCCGCACATCGGGCAGGTGCAGGCCTGACGGCGGTACGCCCCGGACGGCACCGGCGGGCACGGCAGGTCGGGGAACCCTGGCCCCGTCGAGCGGACGGGCAGCCGTGGCGGCTCCGGGCGCGGCCTGACGGGCGCCCCGCGCCGTGCGGCCGGGCGCCTCTGCAGCCCCTGCTCGGACACCGGCACCATCGACGCCGCGGCGCGGTCGTCCCGCACGGTGGCCGGCAGCGCCCCGGGCGCCCTGGATGGTCGCGCGACGCTCCGCTGGCGGGTCGGCGCGAGCATCGGCGGCAGCGGCCTCCCGACGGCAAGCACGGGCAGTGGCCCTGGCGGTCGCAGGGCGGGCGGCGGCGCGCTCCGGGCTGCGGGCAGGGCCGGGGGCGGCGCGGGCAGCGCGAACCCGCGCGGCAGGATGGGGACGAGTCCGCGGGACCGCTCCTGCGCCATCGCCTACCGCCTCCAGAGGGGCACGAATGGGTGGACGGCCCACACGGCATCGTCCGTGTCGTCCTCGCCGCGGGCCTCGTCGGCGCCGTCCAGGGTGACGATGCGCGCGGGGTTGCTGTAGAGCCCCAGCATGGCCGACGCGCCGTTGCCGCGTTTGGGGGGAGCCCAGCGCAGGAACGCCGACAGGGGCCGCTCCGGGGCCCCGGCGCGCACCAGGGCGACGACCACTCCCCGGCGGACGCTGTGCCACCCCACGCCGGCCGGTTGCGGCACCCCCGCGCGGTGCGTGATGGCGTGGAAGCGGGCGCCGGCAGCGGCCGACCGGCAGGGCTGCCACGTGGTACGCAGGGCCCACCCGATCTCCTCGGGGATGCGCTGCCAGCGGCGCGTCCCGCCCTTCATGGTGGGGATGAGGATGCGTTTGGCCCGCAGGTCCACGTCCTTCTGCTGCAGCCCCCCGATCTCCGACACGCGCGGCCCATAGGTGGTCGCCACGGCCAGGTAGGCGCAGTCGCGTGGGGAGAGCACGCCCTGGATGGCGCATCGGATGAGGTGGCGCAGCACGTCGCTCCCCAGGGCCACCTGGCGGGCCTCTGGCCGCAGGGCCGCGGCGCGGACGGGCAGGGCGTCGAAGCCCACCACTCGGTACATCGTCCGCACGGCGCGCAGCTCCCAGTCGATCGTCGAGTCCCGCAGACCGCGCTGCCTCCGGAGGGCGACGTACCGCTGCACGTCCTCCTCCCGCGGTTTCACCCCGCGCGACAGGGCGTCGCGGCCTGAGGCGAACCAGGACCGCGCCACCCCGATATACTCGTGGCGCCGCGCCCCCCCGGTGAGGTGCCGCCGGTACCGCTCCATGATCTCCGCGCCCGTCGTTTCCGGCACCCCCTCCGTCGCAGCGTAGACTCCATTGCAGGAGGGACCGAAATTGGCAGAGACGCCGACCCGCATCGCCACCGTCTCCGCGGCCGCATCCGGGGCATCCAAGGCCCAGGGGGCCGCCCACGCACTCCCGTTCGGGAAGAACCAGTTGGGCATCGGCGCGTTGATCTCCGCGCTCCTGGCGCTGGTCAACAGCCAGGCGGCCCTGGTTACGCCTCCCTGGATCCTGTGGGCGGTCGCCGGGCTCCTGGTCGTGGGGTGGATCGTCCACGTGATCGTGGTCGACCACGCATCCATCGCCGGATCCATGGAGGTTCACGCCCGGGCCGCCGACCCGGCGGGGCGCATCTTCTCGGACCTCGCCGCCGTCATCCCTGAGGTTGTGGCGTTCCTGGACAAGATGGGCCACATGGCAGGCGGGAACATCTCGCACGCTGGCAGCACCGCCACGGCCGCAGACGCCTCCCCCGCCGCAGCGACGGCGCCGTCGACGGGGGCCCCCTGAAATGCTGGGCGGCCTGCTGAGTCTGGGCTACACCAGCGCGCGGACGGCGGGGATGCCGGGCCTCCCGGACCTCCCCGCCGTCCCGGACCCGCCGTCGCTGGGCACGTCGAAGGATGTCCCTGATGATTTCTCCGACATTCCGGCCGTCCCCGACCCGCCGTCCCTGGAGGAACTCCTGCGCCAGGCGGCGGCCCCAGCCCCCGGCAACAATTCCCCGCTTTTGTTGCCGCCCTCGACCTCCTACGCGGGCACCATCGACACCGGAGTCGCGTGTCTCCCCTGCTTCAGACGCCACGTCTCCACGGCCACCACGGCGGCGGAGCATGCCGCGGCGGCTGCGGCCCGTGGCGACACCCAGCAGGCCCGCGAGGAGTCCGTGCGGGCCGCCGGCGAGGTGTTGCTTTTCGGGCTCTACGACTACACGCCGGCCAAGGTCTCCGCGACGGACCCCGCCACCATGCGGGTGATTGACGCGGCCCTGCCGACCCTCCTGCAGGCGGCCGAGGCGTTGCCGCAGCCCCCGCTCCCGGCGCTGGCCGGGTGGGCCAGCGTCAACGAGGCGGTGCGGTTCGCGCGCAGCGAGGAGCCAGACGCGGGCGACACGGAGCAGATCGCGCTGCGGCTGCGACCGGCCCTGCGGTGGCTGGACGAGACGGAATCCCTCCTGCTGGCCCCGGAGCGGACGGCCGCGCTCCCCCCGGCCCAGCGGCAGGCGGCACGCACCGCCGCGGATGAGCTGCGGCAGGCACGGCACTACCTCGCGCCCGGCACCGGCCCCCTCACAGCCGACGGGCTGGAGCAGGCGTCGGCCCACTACTTCGCCGCGGCCGTCGCTCTGACGCCCACGCCCACGCCCGGATCGGTTGAGCAGGCGCGGGCCCTGGCGTCTGAGGCGCGCGACGCCCTGGACGATCACCTAATGGAGAGGATGCGCGCCGGGCGCTGAAACGGAAGGCGCGGCCCGGGGTTGCCCCTGGGCCGCGCGGTGTGGTGGGTGGACGGGTGGCGGGAGGGTAGGCGTTACCGCCCGCCCTTGCGGCTGCGGCGCTTGCCGCTGCGGGTGCGGCCGTGCTCCTTGGCGCACTTCTCGCTCGCGTGCGCGAACTTCGCCCGGCGGGCCGAAGCGGAGCCGCTGAAACCGCGCATCTCGCGGCCGACGCACTTGGCGTGAGCATTCGCTGCCATGGTGGCTCTTGCCCCTCCTCTCAGCGCAGCTGCACCTAGACGATGCGCAGGTGGAGAGCTTCCGAGAGCGTCTCGGCCCACTCGCGGGCCCGCTTGGGCGCCTCGGGATCACGAAGGGTCGTCCGCGCCCAGGCCGCGATCTCTCGTTCTGCTGCGGCCTCTGACACGGACCCACCGCGTTCGAGCGTTTGTGCGATGGTCTCCAGGCGGGCGGCATTCGCCGACCCCTGCTCCCTCGCCCACTCGGCCGCGATGCCCACGGCGACCTTCACCTCACACGCGCGCGGCGCCGCCGGCTTGCACTCCTTGCCGGAAATGCGCCCTGCTTTTGCCACTCGCGCGGGTCCCCTCCCCTGCGTCCGCATCGTACCCCCCCTGTGCCCCGGCCCCGAAAACGGCACCGGCGCCGAAGCCCATGCGCTCTAGGGCCTCCTGGAGCTGCTGCAGCGTCGCCCGCCGGGGCCCCGCCGAATCGGCCCGCGCCACCCCGGCCCGCTCCCGGGCCGACGCCAACACGCCGTCGTAGGCAGTCTGGTGGTGCCGCACCCATGCGACCACCGCCAGGCGCGCGCGCTGCCCCGCCGGCATGCGCCCCTCCGCCGACCAGACCCCGTGCCACCCCGCGTGCAGGATCGTGTCGGTGGCGATGCGCCACGCCACCTGCGGAGCGACGCGCGGGTAGGCGTCCCGGATCGCCAGGGCCAGGGCCCGCGTCGACCGCTCCCGCGCCCCCCGGCCCCTCCCCTACCGCGAGACGACCTCCGCCCCCGCCACCCCTGCGACGAGGGCCGCCAGGGCCGCCACCACCGGCCACGCGGACGGAGCGCGGGCGGGCGTCTGGCCGGCGGTGGCCGCCTCTACCCCCGCGCCGCCCCGGGCCTCCACCGACCACGCACCGGCCGGCCCGTCGTAGACCATGCGGTAGTGGCGCTGGACCTCCCGGCCGATCAGCACGTGGACCGCGCCGGTGGAGAGGGTGTCGCCGAGCAGGGGCAGCGGGCCCCGGCTCAGCGGGTAGCGGCCGCCCGCCGGCAGCAGGATCGAGAGGCTGGCCGTGTAGTCGGGCACCGTCGAGGTCCCCTGCACCGTGTAAATCGCGACGGACCCTGACTCTGGCGCCCCCAGCGATCGGAGCAGGGGTGCGCTGACGGAAGAGACCTCAGACCCCGTGTCCCACATCGCCTGTACGCGGACGCGGCCGCGCGGACCCGTCACCACCACCGGCAGGCGCATGCCCTGCCGCTGCAGGCGGTCCGCCCCCGGGTGCCCCCGGGCGATCACGTGGTAGCGCGCGTGCGCGGCGGGCGTGGCGCCCGGCATGCGATCCCCTCCCCCAGGCCCGATCCTACCCCCGGCCGGGCGACCCCCCGGAATCGCCCCTGGGACCCACTCCCAGGACCCCCGATTTGCGCCCCCCGGGAATACTCTGCACAGGAGTACAATGCCTGGCATTATCGTTCACTTCCTTGTATACGCGCGGGCAACGGCCCGGGGATCCCGGGGGCCTGAAGTCCCGTGGGCCTTGGGGGACAAGGGGCACAGGGCATCCGCGGGGCCATCTGACAATCTGCATAGTCCACCGCTTGACGTGCTAGCATGCTGGCACTACAGTAGCGCCACAGACGGCGACCGGGGGTGGCCAGTGGTGCGGGTGACGGAGCAGGCGCGGCGGATCGCGGAGCAGGCGGTGCGGGCGGCGGGTGCCCAGCGGGCGGTGGTGGAGGCGCGCCAGGCGGCGGAGGCCGTGGCGATGCCGAACGTCGCGCGGCGCGTGCCGACTGAGGACCAGGGCGGACCGCGCTACTGGTGCCCGCTGCTGGGCTGCGCGGCCCGGTCCTGCGCCTGCGGCACGCCCCGGGGATCTGAGGGCTGCGATCACCTGACGCATCAGGGCCATGGCGGCCGCGGGGAGCAGTCTGGGGCCGTGCGGGTGGCGCGGCGCGCGCTGGACGCGGCCGTGGCGGCCATCGAGGCGGCTGAGGCGGAGGCGGCCGCGCAGGTGGCGGCCCTCGAGGAGGTGGCGGG
>JAJZZC010000127.1 GCA_021797775.1 Bacillota bacterium | reverse complement strand
GGGCCCACACAAGCTGCGCCAAGCGCTGCAGGAGGTGCCGCCCGCGCGCCTTGAGGCGCGGCCCCATCCCAAAAAGTGGTCGCCGCGGGAGATCGCCCTGCACCTCTGTGACACCGAGATCTCGGTCGCTTTCCGCTGGAAGCGCGC
Organism: Bacillota bacterium; assembly: GCA_021797775.1. Classification (GTDB taxonomy): domain Bacteria; phylum Bacillota; class Sulfobacillia; order RBS10-35; family JAJYVN01; genus JAJZZC01. The sequence goes on along the minus strand of JAJZZC010000127.1, from coordinate 14,348 downwards.
CCTCGCCGAGCCGGGCGGTCCCGTCCTCGCCTTCGACCAGGACCGGTGGGTGGATACACTGGCGCCTTGGCAGGACCTCGATGCGGCGCTGGGCGCCTTCGCCGCGCTGCGCGCCGAGATGACCGCGCTGCTCAGCCGCCTGCCGGAGGATGCGTGGGAGCGCGTCTATGTACATCCCGCATCCGGTGCCGTCAGTGTGGCCGAGGGGCTTCGTCGCTGCGTGGGACACACGGAAGGGCACATCGCGCAGATCCGCGCCCTGGCCGGAGGGCCGCCTGTGTCCAGGGGTTCCGGCGCGGAGCCCATCGCCTGAAGCCGCCGCGCCGTGTCCACAGCACGGGCGGGCCTCGCGGTGACCTGGGGCGTCTCGAGGAGGGCTGGCCCACCCACCAGGGGCGGGCGGGCCAGCGCACGGCGGCCGGCCGGCCGATACGGCGGAATCCCGGATCGGGGCGGGCGGCGATCCGTATACAGCGCCAACGCCCCCCCGCTCACGAATGGATCCGTACACCGGCGGCAGCCGGGAGGTGCCCTGTTTGCAGATCGCCCTCGATGCATCCGTCTGCTCGCGCCCCACGCTGGAGGAAACGCTGGCTGCCATTGCCGCCCACGGCGTCGCCGCCGCGCAGTTCAACCTGGGCTGCGTACCAGGCCACGAACCCCTGCCCACCGCACTCGCGCCGGGCGTCTGCGAGGCGGTGCGCCGGGCGTGCGCGCAGTGCGGCGTCTCCCTGGCCGCGGTATCGGGCACGTACAACATGATTGACCCGGACCACGCCCGCCGCCGGGAGGGTGAGCGGCGGCTGCGCGGCCTGATCGCCGCCTGCCCGCAGATGGGCGTCGGCATCGTCACCCTTTGTACGGGCACGCGCGACCCCCACAGCATGTGGAGCCCGCACCCCGGCAACGGCACGCCCGCCGCGTGGCGCGACCTGCTCGCCGCCCTCGCCGATGTGCTCCCCGAGGCCGAGGCACACGGCGTGATGGTGGCGGTCGAGCCAGAGGTCAGCAACGTGGTCGACTCGGCGGCGCGCGCCCGGCACCTGCTGGACGAGATGGCCTCACCACAGCTGAAGGTATGCATCGACGGGGCCAACCTCTTTCACGCCGGCGAACTGCCACGCATGGCGGAAATCCTCGACGAGGCCTTCGCGCTGCTTGGCAACGACATCGTCCTGGCGCACGCCAAGGACCTGGACCACGACGGCGAGGCGGGTCACCTGCCGGCGGGCCACGGCCGGCTCGACTACGACCGCTACCTGTCCCTGCTCGCCGCCACCGGCTTCCGCGGCGCCATCGTGCTGCACGGTCTGGCCGAAGACCAGATCGACGGCTGCGCCGCCTTCCTGCGGAGCTTCGGAACGGGCGAGCGGTAACAGGGCGAACGACCGCTCGTACGGCCAAGCCCCCCATGCCGGCGGTGCCGGCGCCACACGGCATGAAGACGCGGGCGGGTGTCGGCGACGGCACTTAGTAGTCAGCGGCGCACATGACCACTACCGGTAGTGGCACCCGCGGCCTTTTTCAGGGGAGAACGGTGCGGCCAGCGGCGGGCGCGCTGGCCACCCTGGGTCTCGCCGCGCCGGCGCTGGCGCCCGGAGCACACGGCAGGTCGCGCGCACCGCCGGGGCCAAGCCGCGGGGGCATGCGCGCGGCGCGGCCAGAGCGGCGCGCCTGGTTCGTGTGCCGTGTCATACCGGCACGGGCCGCGGCGTCCACGCCTGCCCCCAAGGTGAGCCGGTGCCCGATCGCGGCCGCGGCCGGCAGAAGACGGGCGCGCGCCCAGGTCCCCCGCGCTGCGCGCCGGGGCGCCACCCCTTCTGCCGAGAACTCCCGCCACGCACCTGCATAGCAGAGGCCATCGCGCCCGAGCATCCCGGGCGGCCGGCGCGGGGCGGCGCGCCGCGGCCGCCCCCGGGTGTCGGGCCACTCGGTCCGACCAACAACGGCCACCGCCAGACCGCCGGCACCGCCCCAGTCTCCGGCGGCCCCCTGTGGACAAGGGGGGTGCGTTCTGTGCACATCCTGGGGATAATCGACGCCGCACCCGCGCCCCGCGCGGCGGGGGCCACTGCCGCACGGCCCCGGTGCGCGCGCGGGCGCCCTCCCCCCGGCACGCACCGACGCTGGTCCGAGCGCCTCCCGCCGGGAGGCGGCATCGCCAGCGGCGGCTGACGCGGCGCAGCCGGCCCGCGCTACCCCCCGTGACGCTACCCCGCCTGGGCCTCCGCCGTCCGTCCACTCGCCACGGGACAGGCGACGGCATGGGCCGATCCGGGCGTGACCGGGGCCAACTCCGGGACGCGGCGATCGCAAGACCCCGGCTGCCTCAGCGGGCAGCGTGGGTGGTAGGCACAGCCAGGGGGCAGTTGGTGGAGACTCGGCACATCGGGGGCCTCGACGCGCTCGCCGGCCTGCGCGCGCGCCAGATGGGGATCGGTGACGGGCAGGGAGGCGATCAGGGCCTGCGTGTACGGGTGGCTGGGGTGCCCGGTGACCTCGGGCGTGGGGCCATACTCCACGACGCGCCCGAGGTACATGACGGCCATCTTGCCCTGCCAACCGAAATAGCGGGCCACAGCCAGGTCGTGCGTGATGAACAGATAGGCCACGCCCCGTTCTCGGTTCAGCCGGAGGAGCGTGTTCAGCAGACTCGCCCGGATCGAGACGTCCAGCATAGACACTGACTCGTCGGCGACGATGAACTCTGGATTCACGGCGAGGGCCCGGGCCACGGCCACCCGCTGGCGCTGCTCGCCACTGAGTTGGTGGGGGAACTTGGCGAGGAAATCAGCGGGGGGCGTCAGGTCCACCGCCCGCAACAACCCGCAGACCTTCTCCTGGGTCTCGGCGCTGCCACGGACCACGCGGAGGCGCCGCAGCGGCGCCGACAGGGTCTGGAACACCGTCCGCACCGGATTCAACGAGGCGTAGGGGTCCTGGTGGATGAGCTGCACAGCACGGCGAAACCCGGACCGGTCCCGGCGGCCCAACCGCCCTGTGTCGGACCCCTTGAACAGGACCTGGCCCAGCGTGGGGTGGACGAGCCCGCAGGCGAGCTTCCCCGTAGTGGTCTTGCCACAACCTCTCTCGCCTACCACGGTGAGGATCTCGCCGGGCTGCAGGCTAAAGCTGACATCCCGCACCACGCGCAACGGTCCGTGCCCCGACGGGTAGGTCTTCTCCACCGCGCGGAACTCCAGGAGCGCCGTCATGACCGACCGTTCCTCCCCATGGTGGCGTCTTCGACCCTCCCCGCGAGCGACAGGTCGTGAGAGATGAATAGCATGCTCAGATGCAACTCCTGCAGCAGCTGGCGCAGCAACTGGATAATCGCCCGCTGACTCAGGGCATCCAATGCGGTGGATGGCTCGTCGAGGATCAGCAGGCTCGGGGAGAGCAGCAGGCTGAGGGCGATCAGCACCCGCTGGCGCATGCCACCGCTGAGTTGATGGGGAAACGCGCGCCACACCCGCGCAGCGTCGAGGTGGACCCGCTCCAGCAGCGCGCGGGCGTGCGCATGCACCGCGCCCTGCTTCGTCATACCGTGCGCCAGTGCCGTGTCCAGGAAGTGGCCACCGATGGTGAGCACAGGGTTAAAGGCGTTCATGGCCATTTGGGGAACGACCGCGCACTCCTCCCAGCGGAAGCGTCACAACGCCTCCGCCGGCAGGTCGAGGACGCTGACCCTTCCCATCTTGCCGTGGAAGGTGATGCTGCCCCCGCCCACCTCGGCGGACTTCGGCAGTAGCCGGGTCAGCGCGAGCCCCAGCGTGGTCTTGCCACACCCGCTCTCGCCGATGAGGGCCAGGGCCTGCCCCCTACCGACCTCCAAGCTGACGCCGCGCAGCACCGCGATCCGGCGCTGGCCCTGACGGTAGGAGACCGATAGATCGCGCACCGACAGCAGCGGCCCCGGCACGCTCGGCGCTTCCGCTACCGCACCGGGCACCGGCCCGTCCCCGGTTTCCCTCGCGCTCCTCATGCCCGTCAGGCCTCCGAACGCAGCCGTGGGCTGAAGATCTCCTCCAACGCCCGGCTAAAGGTGATGAGGGCCAACTGGAACAGGGCGATGGCCAGCACCGGGGACAGGATGTAGGAGAAGCTGCCCGAGTAGAAGGCGGCACCCTGGTTCCAGGCAAGTGTGAGCATCACGCCCCAGTTGGCCGTAGCCAGCGGCACCAGCCCCAGGAAGATGAGTCCGACCTGCGCGTAGATCGCATTGGTCATGCCGACGATGAAGTTGATGGCAATATACGCAAACATATTCGGCAGGATCTCACGGAAGATGATGTGCAGAGTACCCAGATCCAGCCCCTGCGCCGCCTGCACGAAATCCTGCTGGCGCAGGGAGAGCACCTCGGCGCGCACCGCGCGCAGGAGGGTGGGCCAGTTGAGCAGACCGAGGAGCAGGGCCAGTTCCACGGAGTTGGAGAGCTGCACAAACCCCGAAAGCACCGCCAGCAGCGGGAATTGCGGAATCGTCAGGATGATGTCGGTGATGCCGACGACGATGTAGTCCGTGACACCACCCAGAAAGGCAGCCATGGCCCCGAACGTGATCGCGATCATCGTCGAAAACAACGACGCCAAGAACGAGACGGTGATGACGCTGGCGCCCCCCGCAATGATCTCCGAAGCGATATCCCGACCCTGCGAGTCCGTGCCCAGCAGGTGGCGGAACGACGGCGCCTGGTAGATCTGGTTCACATGCTCCGCCAGATTGATCGGCAGGACGAGAGGCCCAACGAAGGCCAAGAACAGGAACGTGACCACCGCCCAAAAGCCGACGAACCCGGCCCGATTGCGCCGCAGCAACGCCCATGCCCGGGCCAACCCCTCGCCGGGCGAGCGGCCCCGTGCCACAGCCGTCCCCCCGCCCTCCGTACGCTCCCCCACGCCGTCTCCCTCCTGCCCCCCACACATCCCACACTCCGACCTCCCGCGGCGGGGAACCGGGCACCCGGACGGAGCCCCGCATGGCCAAGCGGCCGGCGAAGGTGCCGCGCCTGGCGCGCCGCTGCAGCCGGCCCACCCCGTTACCCACACCACGCGGGTAAGCATTCGGTGAAGTGCGTGCCGCGCCACTAGATGTGGTACACGCTCCCCGCGGAAGTGCCGTCGCCCAACGAGATGTAGCGGTCCCAACGCAGTTCACCGAACAGGTACCCACGCGGGGTCCTCCGCCCCAGAGGGGCCCCTCGTACACGGTTTCGCAAGTTCGTGCCGGATGCTCCCCGCGCCCGTGCCCACGGCGGCCTGCCTGCCATAGGGGCCCGCGCGGCGTCGCGTCGTGCACGGACTTTCTGGGATAGTCTGCTAGGCCGTCCTCCTCCGGCCGCTCACCCGCTCTTCCCCACCACGCAGCGCCCAGTGCGCGCCCATGTCCCCCGTCACCCACCTGGCTCCGTCGCGCGCCCGCCCTGGCGCCGTCCCAGGATCCGTCGCTCACCGGTGGACGCCAAAGGGCCTTGCGGGCGCATCGGCGGGACCCGCAGCCACCGCCACGACCAGCCCCCCCTGGCGATCCGCCCTCACCGCGGGACGCCGCTTCGTCGGGGCGGCCCCCGGGAACCTGGGCCGCCGGACCAGCCGACCCGCGCACCCGCTGGGCCCCCCTGCACGGACAGCCCGGTCGTCCCCCCCCGCCAGCGCCGCCCACCGTCCGCCCGCTACAGGCACCGACCAAGCGCCGCAGGGCTCGGCCGCATCGCCGGGCAGGGACCGCGGCGGCGGCGCACGGCGGAACCGACTTCCTCCCCGCCTGCCGGGTGTAAGCCCGTGTCACAGCCGGCGCGCCGGAGGCGGAGAGACGGACGCTGGGCCCGCCGGACGGACGGGCGTATACCGCGGGCACACCCCGCCTCAACGTGAGCGCCCAATCCGCGGATCCAGGCGGCTGTATACGAGATCGGAGAGGAGATTCGCCACGACGACCGAGATGGTGATGACCAGGAACACCCCCTGCATCACGGGATAATCGCGCTGGTTGATCGCCTGGCCCAGGATCCAACCGATCCCCTGATAGACGAAGATCTGCTCGATCAGCACCGATCCGCCCACCACGAACCCGATCGCAATCGTCAACTGCGCGAAAAGCGGGAGGATGCTGTTCCGCCCGACGTAGGCCAGGGCGATGCGCCGGTCCGGCAGGCCGCGGCTACGCGCGGCCAGGACGAAGTCCTCCTCCAGCGAGCGGATGGTGCTCGAGCGCATCGTCAGCGCCCACGTACCCGCCGTCGTCAACACATAGGTCAGGATGGGCAGAAGAGCGTGGTAGAGCGCATTGCCCAAGAACTGCAGCGTGAAGCCTGGTGTCACGCCGGGGGATAGGTCTCCGCGCATCGCACCCACCTGGAACCACTTCAACTCGACGCCGAAGACGACGATGATCATGATGGCCGTCAGATAGTTGGGCACCGCGTGGAAAATCGAGGCCAGCGTCGAGAGCAAGTGGTCGCTCCATGCCCCACGGCGGTAGGCCATGTACATACCGAGCAGGAGGCCCAGCGCGAAGCTGAGCAGTAGGGCCACCGTCACCGAGAACAGGGTCCACGGCAGGTACTGCAGGATCAGAGAGGACACCGGCGTCCCCTGCGAGAGGAGGGACGTTCCCATGTTGCCGTGCAGCAGGCCCCACAGGTACCGCACGTACTGCCGCCAGAGCGGCTCTTTAAGGTTGATGTCAAAGAGCGCCGCGGCCATCTGCGTGGCCTGGCTATAGGAAATGCCGAACTGAGCCACCTCGGTGCTGACGTAGACCTGGATCGGGTTGCCCGGCATCAGCCGCTCCAGGAAGAAGGTAACCGTGGTCACTACGTAGACGACGAATACCGCCCTGCCCAACCGTTGCAGGCCGTAGGCCGGGAACCACCGTGGCAGGCGTGGCGCAGGCGGCGCCGGTGCCGCCTGCGCCACGCCGGGCGCGGGGGAGGCCCCTGCCGGCGTGGGCGTCGTCACGCGTTGCCTCGCTTCAGCCATCGTACACCTCGCGTGGGGAGCATCCGCTCTCCCGACCATCGGCACCATGGCCACACGACCCAGCGGTCGCGGGAGACACCGGCACCGGCGCGCCGCCGCCGGGCCCCGCCGACGGTGACGCCTGGGGACTACCCCACCATTCCGGCGGACGGGTGGGGCAAGGGCGCCCCACCCGTCCGCGGCACGCGGGATCCCCCGGTGCGGACCGCTACGACGGCCGGAGAATGCCCTCCAGCATCAGCAACACCACGGGGGTTTCGGTGTAGAGCGAGTTCTGCCAGATATTGCTATTGAGGCTCCAGCCGGTAATGGGGGCAGCGGTGTTGACCGGGTTATCGCCGAAGCGCTGATCCAGCGGAACAATGGGCAGCACGCGGTTGAAGGCGATCGCCATCTTGCTGACCGCACTCTTCATGGCCGCCGCGTCCAAGCCCTCACCCGTCTGGACGATGAGCGAGGGGAAGTTGACGGCGCCCATGCCCGGGACCTGCTGCGTCATGGGCATACTCATGCCAGGACCCTGGGAGAGCGGGGCATTGAATTGCTCGACGTCGGTCACGAACGAGAAGTGCGGGAAGATGTCCCCTGCACCCCAGGCGTTGATGGCCATCTGGAACTGGCCCTGCTGGATCATGATGGGTTCCTCGGTGAAGGTAATACCTCGGACCGTCACCTTGATGCCGAACTTGGTCAGCTGCGAGGCCGCGTCCTCAGCCGCGCCGAGCCAGTCAGCGTATTCCTGGGGAACGATAAGCTGGAAGGACAACGGCTTGCCCTTGGACGTCCATACGCCGTTGACCTTCTTGAGTCCGATACTCGTGAGCAGCGCGGCAGCCTTGCTGGGATTGTATGAGTACGGATTGAGCTGGACGATGGCGCTCTTCGACATCCACTGGGGCACCTGCTAGTCCGCGAAACCGACCATGTACTTCACGGGCTTGTAGTACGGTCCCATCGCGGAGATGGCGTTCTGCTGACGGTTGATGGCGTAGGCCACCGCCTGGCGGAACTGCGGCAGGTTGAAGGGATAGACCTTGTAGTTGAACATGATGGCCGGGCCGCTGTAGACCGGGGGCTTGGCCACGGACAGGCCGATGTGCGTGAACTCCTGCGCCGTAGCCGGGGGGAAGCCGTAGGTGCCGTAGTCCATCTCGTGGGCCAGCACCAGGGGTGTGACGGTCGGCGTCTCGCCGTTCCACAGCACGATCTTGCTGAACTTGACGGTCTTGGCGTCCCATGCCTTGGGGTTCTTGACCAGCGTGACCTGGGCCGTGCTCATGGTCGCCAGGTCGACGCTGAACGGACCATCAACGATCATGCCGTTGGGTGGTGTGCGCCTGGCCGGCAACCTGCCGTACACGACGGGAATCAGCGTAGGTTGGCGCCGGCATCTCGTCTACTCTGTGTCAGATATGGGCACAAGAAGGTGACCGGATAATGGACGACCATGACATCTGTGCGGATGGGCGGCTTGCCAGGTGCCGCCGGTCCCCTATGCCGATGGCTACGGCGGTAGAGCCCGAGCGGGGCGTGTCTTCAATTCGGCGGTGTGAAGACCGAGGTGGCCCGCGCGCCAGTCTTCGGTAACCGGGAACTCCCGCCTATGGTCACAGCCGATCCCTGGGGTTACAGCCGGTTACAGGCCCTGTGCGGGCGGCGGAGCGTGGCCGGCGACGGGTGTCCTGTCGCACCCGCCGCGAAGGACGCGGTAGGTGACGGCCAGTGCGCGCAAGGGGACGTAGGGGATGCATCCCCAGTTGTGGTTGACGCACGCGCGGCGCCGCGGGCGCGCGTGGGGGCGGCGCCGCCGCGCGCCCGGGCTCGCCACGACGGGGCCGCGTCGCCCCAGAGAGGGGCCCGGGGCCGGCCCCGGGCGCGTTGCGCGCGGCAAGTCGTCTCCCGATCTGCCGCGGCGCGGCCACGCGACAGCATCTCAGAGCCACCATGCCGGAAGGTACCCGGACGTCGGTCCAGCGTGCCCGCTGCCCACTCCCGCCCCACAGGCTGGACAGTGCGGCGCAGCGACACCCGGCGGGTAGGGGGGACCACCCGGCCATCCCCCCGTCCACCCGCACCTGCGACAGGCTGTTCAGTGGGGCAATTCCTGGCCGCAGGCATGGCAGAACTTCCAGTCGCGGTGGCCGATCCCCCGTCCGCACCAAGGGCAGAAGCCCGCCGACGTTTCCGCTGCCCCCGTCTTGCGAGTCGATGGGGTAGAGGCGCTGGCGCGCCGCGAGGCGAGCCGGATGCGCATGCCCATTCGCCCGGCGCGCTGTGTGGCCAGGTGCCCCAGGTCCGAAAGCGCCTTGATGTGGTACGCCGCTGTGGCGGCGCTGGTGCCGACGGCCTGGGCGATGCGCTCCGCCGTAAGGACCACCTCGCCGTCGCCAGCGCGAATGGCCGCCTGGATGGCGTCGTGAATCCTCTGACGCACGGGAACACCCACGGCCGCCTCGACCCCGGGTGCGGTCGTCTCTGCGGCTGGCGGCGCCAGCGACGACTGCTCCGGCTCCGGCGCAGCCGCGGCCGCCTCGCCCGCGACGGCCGCGCCGCCTTCATCGTCGCCCACCGGTGGCTCCAGGGCAGGAGCCGAGACCGCCGTCGGGGCATCCGCCATGCCGGGAAGAGCCAGGGTCGTGCCGGCGAGCCCGGCGCCGAGCTTGACGAGCAGTCCGCTGTCCACCAGGTCCTTGAGGTGCGCCCGGAAGGCGTTGGCGGGAATCCCGAGGGCCGCTGCGATCTTCGCACCGCTTACCGTTATAGGAGTTCCGGCCTCCTGCAAGCGCTGGTGCAATGCGGCCCAGATGCGGGCGGCCGTCTCCTCGGCGGATGGTTGAGACGGGATGGGCACGGACGCGGACTGCTGCGCCAAAGGTGCAACCTCCTGGGGGATCGACTGGGGCCAGCCTAATTGAACCTCGTGGCCGTGACAACAGTGAATGGCGACAAAGGCGTGAGGGGGCACGATCCTGCAGGGCAAGGGGACACGGGTCCGGCCGTGCTGCCGTGACGCAATCGCCCCTGAAACGGGGGACGGCCAGGGTTCCCGTCTGGCGGCCGGTTCACTGCCCCGCAGGCGGCTTGGCACCGTCCTTACGGTGGAGATACTCACCGATCGCGTCCGCCGCCAAGCGGCCGTCCCGAATGGCGTGCACCACGGTATAGGCACCGCGGACCAGGTCGCCACCCGCGAAGAGCCCGGGCAGGTCCGTGGCACCTCCTTCTCCGTGGGTGCGCACGGTGCCATCGGGACGGAGCAATTCGGGATGCCCGAGGTCGACGCCGTGCACCGAATAGCCGACTGCAAAGAGCACCGTCTCACAGGGCACCTCGTGCTCGCTGCTGGTGATGGGCTCCGGCCGTCGCCGCCCGCTACGGTCCGTCTCGCCAAGGCGCATGCGGACCAAGCGCGCCCCGCGGACCCTCCCCGCGCCGTCTTTAAGGAGTTCGACTGGGTTCTCCAGATACGCAAAGCGCACACCCTCCTCGTCGGCGAAGGAGAGCTCGATCTCGCGTGAGGGGCTCTCAGGTCGGGTCCGCCGGTATACCACCCGTACCTCCTCTGCCCCGAGTCGCAACGCCGTACGCGCGGCGTCCATCGATGTGTTGCCGGCACCGACGACGAGCACACGGCGTCCGACCGGTGGCGGCTCTACGCCGGATCCCGGCTGGAGAGCGCGCTTGGCGCGCCGCAGAAAGTCCTGAGCCGTCAGCACGCCCTCCGCGTCGTGCCCCGGTACATCCAAGCGGTGTGCCACCTCGGCACCGACGCCGACGAAGACGGCGGAAAAGCGCGCCAGCAGGTCGTCCACCCGGAGGTCGCGGCCCAGGACCTGACCAAAGCGGAACGCGACGCCCTGCGCGCGAACGCGCGCGATCTCCCGCTCCACGACCTCTTGGGGCAGCACGAACTCCGGGATGCCGTCGCTGAGCAGGCCCCCCGCGTAGTCCTGCGCATCGAAGACGACCACCTCGGCGTGGGCCCGGCTGAGGACGTCGGCACAGGCCAAGCCGGCGGGACCGGCGCCCACCACCGCGACGCGGAGGCCCCGCAATGAGAGGTCCGCGGGTGGATAGTCCTGCGGGGTGTAGCCGGGAACGATCGCGCCGCTGTGCAGCCGGACGGCATCCAGCGAGGCGTGCCCCGGGACCACCGCGCCGCCATAGGCCTCAATGGCCGCCGCGTAGGGCGAGACCGTGGGCAGCGTGTACGGGGAAGCGCCCTGCGCGGCCTCTTCGGCGGCGCGTTGCGCGCGCAGGGCGGCGAACGCCTCGGGGTTCCGCAATGCGTGGTCGGCGATGTAGCGTTCGATCGCCCCGATGCGGACGCCCTCGCCGTTGGCGGTCAGCACACACCAGCCCTCGCACTGCTCTTCCCAGTTGCACACGCGCCCCGTGCAGGCCGCGAGGGAATTCTTCTCGTAATCCGCGACGGCGGCTTCCAGCATCCGCCCCTCCTGAACAAAGGCAAGGAAGGTCGGGATCGGGTTGTTGTTGGGGCAGCCGGAGATGCAGGTGGGGTGTTTGCAAAGCAGGCAGCGTGCCGCCTCCGCGCGCGCCTCCTCGTCGCTGAGATAGCCCTGGGCGACCTCTCGGAAGGAGCCAAGGCGTTCCTTCACCGGCACGACGTGTACGGGGGTCATCCGCCACTCGTAGCCTTCTGGATAGCCGCGCGCGGTCGTGTGGTGGGCGGGAGCCGTCCCCCCAGTCGCGGTAGTGCCCGGTACGGGGTGCGGCCCGCGCTGCTCCGGGTCCTGCGCCACGTCCGGTGCCGGTGCGGGGGGCCGGGGACCCGGGCCCGCCTTCCCCCCGTCCCGCGGCGGATCCGCTGTCACCGTCGGCGCGGTTGACGGGGACGGTCCGTCTGGAACGGAATGATCCGCACTGTACGCCATCGTCCTTCGTCCTCCCCTCCTGCACCCCGAAAGACCAGCGGCACGGCCGTTCCGCGACGGCCGGCGCGCAGCCATCGGCGCACGCGCGCGCCACGCGGGCACCCAGCCCCTCGGAGTGTGGTCGCGTGCACAGTCTCCCCATCCGTGCCAGTCGTGCCGCCCGTCATCCCACGGCGGGGCGGCCACCACCCGCGCGCCGGCGGGGCGTCCGCCCCGCCGGACAGCGCAAAGGTCCGCACGGCAAGCGATCCTGCCCGCCGCTCCCGAGGTGCTGCCGGACTGGTCCATCTGGCATGCCGCCTGCGGCGCCCCTTTTGACAGAGGCCCCGGGTCCGTGCGGTGTGCCTGAGGGCGCCCACAGACCGCACGAGCAACGCTACTGGGAGCACCCCCCACTGCCACGGCGTGCAAGCCCGCCACCAGCGGAAGCGGACCACCAATCGGCGCCCGCCATTCCACGGCAGCACCGTTCCTGCAACCGGGGTCTCGCAAGCAGTGGCATCCGGGAGCACAGTCCCATGAAGGGCATGCACGCAGCGGGCCGACCACCGCCCGGTCGCCACGCATGGCGTGCAGTGCCTTGGGGACCATGGCGCGGTCGAACTTTGCGAATGTCCAGTTCCAAGCGGCGCGCCCGCCTGCGCAGGGGGCCGGCCCGGCCCCGATGGCGCCCTCCGTCCCGACGGCCCTCTCTGCGCGCTGAGACCGGCTGGCGCGGGGAAGCACATGGTGTGGATAACCGCTGTGCATCCTGTGGGTAACCTGGGGATATCGGGGTGCGCGTCACCCTTGCCCGCCAGCCGCGGCTGGCCGCCAGCCCGCCCGGTGGTGCCGCGCTGCCGGCCAGCGGCACTCCGGGGCCGTCTACCAGCGTTTCGGCCGGGGGGCTGCCGCCGGGTCTCTGAACCTTCCCACGGCTAAAGCCGGGGGCTTGGGCCGTGTCTTTTCGGTCTCTTGGCAGCCATCGGCGCCAACGTCTGTCGGGCAACGGGGGCCGTGTAGCGACGCGGTGTAAGCATTGTGCGTCCAGCGAAGGTTCCTGGGATCCAGCCGGTGGAAGACCGGGTCGCGGAAAGTCGGAGCCGCGTAGCCGCCCTCCCGGCGTAGGTCGGCGACGACCCCGTCGGAGCGGAGGGTAGTGGCAACCGCAACGACCTGGCGAGCATGGAGGCGAGCTGACCCAGCAAAACGTGCCACCTGCCGAAGCCGGAGAACGGCGCCCACTCCCGAGACGCGGGCTGGGAAAGCGGAGGCAGGGGCGGACGGGGGACCAGCGGGACCCCCCAGGGAGGGTCCCACACCAGGGAGAGCCGCAGGTACCACGGGGCGACCAACCGGGCCGTAACGAGCAGTGAAGCCTGCCGCGTCGTCACAGAAGTGGGGGAGCCGAGCCGCGAATGCTTCGGTGAAGGCAGCAGGGAAGCGGAAGGGCCGACCTGATGAACGCAGCTCAATCCCCGGCGTAGAGGGCACAGCACGGTTGGAAGGACCCAGGGGCAACTGGAGAGACGTGACGGGTTCCCGTGGAAGCGGGTCCCGCCACTTGAGCCTGACAAGGCCGAGGTGGCGGCAGGGCCGTCAGGAGTCGGCGTGGGGCATGGTAGCGATGACCCGGGCGACAGCATAACGCCCGGTGAACGAAGGCCCCACACTTTGCTTGCGAGTCGTGCGGAAGAAAGGGAGGGGCAACACAGGATAGTTGTAACCTGCGGAGACGGAACCCTACCATTCCTAGCGGCTCTTGGTGACAACGCGAAGCAGCACCCAAAGCGCAAGTACCGCAGGCTATATGAGACCATGGGCCGAACGGACGTCCTGCGCGAGGCATGGGGGCAGGCGAAAGCCAACGACGGAGCACCGGGAATCGACGGGGTGACGTTTAAGGACATCGAGGATGGGCCGGGAGGACTGACGGCCTTCCTACAGCAGTTACAGGACGACCTGAGAACGGGAAGGTACCGGCCGCAGCCGGTACGCCGCGTATTCATCCCGAAGGCGGGGAAACCCGGGCAGACTAGGCCGTTAGGGGTGCCGACCATCCTGGATCGCGTGGCGCAGACGGCGGCGAAGTTGGTACTGAAACCGATCTTCGAGGCACGCTACGTCCGCCGCCGATTCGCCCTCTGCCTGAGTCGCATCTTCGGCCGCAAAGGCACGGGCTGGTCCTGGCGCACCCCGGCGGGGGAGATCATGACGATCCGCCGGTTCCTGAAGGTCCTCGGCCTCTACGAGTTGAGCGGCACGGAGCGTCCTTGGGTTCCTGCGATAGCGCGGTCATGACAGGGCATCGGAGCGCCGTATGCGGGAAAACCGCACGTACGGTGCGATGGGGGGGCGCCGGCGGTAACGCCGGGCCCTACCCGTGCGGTCGGCATGACCGATGGCCATAGGGTGCAAGTCCCGAGCGGGGGCTGGTGAGCGCCTACCGCTAGCCGAAGGCAACGGTGCCCGCGGTGACGCGGGATCGGAAGG
>JAJZZC010000126.1 GCA_021797775.1 Bacillota bacterium | reverse complement strand
ATCTCGCAGTGTCAGGCGGATGGCGCTTGCGCAGAAGGACCCCGCGGCGCGAGGGGGTGCGGTCGGGGCACGGGGCCGGCCCCTGGACACCAAGGCGGCCGGCCGCCCCTTTGCGAAAGTCAGGTTAGAATGCTGGGCATGACGGGGGCTCGCCGCGCACGCGTCTCGTGGAAAAGGGCGGACGGCCGGGATCAGGGGGGCGGCGCTGGGCACCCCCCGTACGGGCCGGGCCGTCCTACCGGCCGATCAGGGGCGGTCCGGCGATGCGCCGCCCGGGAGCGAGAGGGAGGGTCCAAAGCCACCCATGAACGTGGTCCTGGTACTGGTCGATACCCTGCGGCGGGATCACCTCGGGCCCTACGGGGCCCCGCCGCTGCCCACGCCCGCCTTCGACCGCTTGGCCGCCGGGGGGGTGACCTTCGAGCGCCACTTCCTTGGCTCGTATCCGTGCATGCCGGCGCGGCGCGACCTCTGGACCGGCCGCTACGAGTTCCCCTTCCGGGGCTGGGGCCCACTGCTGCCCTCCGACCGTGACCTGCCCGGCCTCGCCTCCGCGGCCGGTGTGCGTACCATGCTGATCACGGACCACTACCACCTGTTCCAGCCCGGTGCGGGCAACTACCACTTCAGCTTTCAGGGCTGGGAGTTCATCCGCGGGCAGGAAGACGACCATTGGGCCACCGCGCCGGTGGAGGTGCCCTGGCCGGCGGAGCGCGAGCGCAAACTGCACCGGCGCTGGGAGCGATACTGGCGCAACACGGCCCGCTGGCGCACGGGACTGCACTGGCGGCGCGAGGAGGACACCTTCGCCGCCCAGACCTTTTCCTCGGCCATCCGCTGGCTACGGGAAAACGCGGCATCCCCGGAGCCCTTCTTCCTACTAATCGACTGTTTCGACCCACACGAGCCCTTCGACCCGCCGCTGGCCTACCGTGAGGCGGCCGGGGCCCCCGCGGGCGCGATCCCCTGGCCCATCTACGGGCGGGCCGATCGCTACACGCCCGAGGAACTGGCGGGGATCCGCGCCCTCTACGCCGGTGAGGTCGCGCTCGTCGACGCCTGGTTCGGGCGCTTCCTCCAGGCGTGCGAGGACCTGGGGCGCCTGGAGGATACGCTGATCCTCGTCACCACCGACCACGGGCACCTCTTCGGCGAGCACGGCATGATCGGCAAACCGTCGGCGACGCACGGGGACAGCAACCTGTACCGGCCCCTGGCGCACGTCCCCCTGCTGGCCCACCACCCCGAGGGGCGTGGGGCCGGCGCCCGCTGCGCGGAGCTGACCCAGACCGTCGACCTCTACCCCACCGTGTTGGAGGCGCTGGGCGTGCCGCTGCCGGCAGGCGCTGGCCTCCATGGTCGGAGCCTCATCCCCTGGCTGACCGGGCGGGCCGCAACGGGGTCTCTGCGGCCGGTCGCCTGTTACGGCAAGTTCGGCGAGGCGGTGCAGATCACCGACGGCGAGGTGGTGCTGCACCAGTGGCCCCCTGGGGAGGCCAACGCGCCGCTCCACTGGTACGGTTCGGAGCCCCCGGCCTTCCTGCGCCCGCGCGGGCTGGGGAGCTTTGAGCCGTGGCCGGCGCCCGCCCTGGGGCGCTACCCCGTGGACTGGGCGCGCGGGCCGTGCCGGACCGCGCTCTACGACGCCGGC
Organism: Bacillota bacterium; assembly: GCA_021797775.1. Taxonomy (GTDB): domain Bacteria; phylum Bacillota; class Sulfobacillia; order RBS10-35; family JAJYVN01; genus JAJZZC01. The sequence continues at coordinate 12,873 of JAJZZC010000126.1, read as the reverse complement.
GAAGCAGTCGACCTGGCGGGGGAGCGCCCCGCCGACGTGCGGCGCCTGCAAGCGGCCCTCGCCGAATGGCTCCGGGCGGTCGGGGCCCCGGCCGAGCAGGCGGTGCGGCTGGGGCTGACGTAGATCCGTCGGGGTCGGCCTCCAGGGCCGCCAGCTCGCTGCGGACGGACAGCCATGTGGGCGAGGCCGGGCCCGGGGTGTGAGGGCGAACGGTTCGCCGGGCACCGCGCGACAGGAGGCCATGCGGAATGCGGGAGCCGCGACCCCTGCGCCCGACGACGCGCCCGGCGCCGCCACCGCCGGGAGGGGGGGCTCACCAAGACGGGGGCGCGGCGCCCCGCTCGCCGCGTCCGTCCCGTCGCCCCGGCGTGGGCTCGGATCGCCGCCGTGGCCGCTCTCCTCCCTGCGGCGCCCGCCGCGGCCAGCGGTCGCGCCCGCCAGCGGGGCGACCGTTCGTCCGGTGCCGACGGTGCGCACGGAGCGGGTCTGGCCCCACATCCCCCACGGACTCGGCGGGGTCTCCCGCGTCCCGGCGCGTGCCCGCGGGGCCTTGTGTCCCCACATCCCCACCTTGAAGGAGGCGATGGCCCCGTCGGCCGGCGGCCACCCGCCCGCGGGAGCACCGCGGGCGGGCCACCCGGGACGACGGGGCCGCAGCACATGCCGGGACCCAGGCTGAACCTGATCGTGCTCTGCTTCGATACCCTGCGACGCGACGCGCTGGCCAGCGATCTCTGCCGCACGCCAGCCTTCGACCATTTCGCCGAGGAGGCGGTGGTCTACACCAACGCCTGGGCGGAGGGCCTGCCCACCATCCCCTTCCGCCGCGCGGTGCACACGGGGATGCGCAGCTACCCCTGGCGCCACCACGTGCCCGACCGCGGCAGCCATCCCAACATCCTGGGGTGGCACGCCATCCCGGAGCACCACACCACGCTCTCGGAGTACCTGTACCAACGCGGCTACGCTACGGGCTTGGTCAGCGACGTCTGGCACCTCTTCAAGGCGACGATGAACTTCGTCCGCGGCTTCGTCTCCTGGGACTACGTGCGCGGGCAGGAGGGTGACACCTACGCCCTGGCCGCGGAGTCGCTGCAGGACCCATCGCCCTACGGCGGCCGGCGCCTCGGCCCCGCGCCTTACCTCTACCAGACCCGCGACCGGATGCGGGACGAAGACTACTTTGCCGCGCAGGTGCTCGACCGCGCCGCCGCGTGGGTCGAGGGCAACCGCGCCAACGCCCCCTACTTCCTCTGGGTCGATTCCTTCACGCCGCACGAGTTCTGGGACCCGCCGACACGCTTCGCCGACGCCTACTCCCCCGGGGAGGGCCTGCTGGACCACATCGTGCCGCAGTCGCTGAACCGGGGGCCCGGACGCCCAGAGCCCGACCCCGCGGACATCGCCCGCACGCGCGCGCTATACCAGGGGTACGTCACCTTCGCCGACGAGCGCTTCGGGCACTTCCTGGACCGCATCGAGCGCGCCGGCGCGCTGCGCGACACCGTGGTCGTCGTGCTCTCCGACCACGGCACCGAGATCTGGGACCAGGGCCAGTTCGGCAAGTCCGGAGCGCGGCTCCACCCCTACAACACCCAGATCAACTGGCTCGTGCGCCACCCCGACCTGCGCGCGCGCCGCGACATCGAGGCCTTCGTCCAGAACCAGGACATTGTGCCCACCCTCCTGCACCTGCTGGGGATCGCCCCCCCGCCGCTCGACGGTGGCGTGGTGTGGCCGTGGGCCAAGGCGCGCGCCCCCGAACGCGACCACGTGGTCATCGGCTGGGACGTGCACGCCAGCGTGCGCGACCGACGCTGGAACCTCTTGGTCAACGCCCGCGACCTCGCGGCGGAGAGGCGCCTCTACGACCTGGAGGCGGACCCGCGCGAAGAGCGCAACGTCGCTGCCGCGCACCCCGACGTGGTGGCGCGACAATTGTCGCGCCTGGAAACCCTCCTCGGCGCCCCCCTGCCCGCCCGCTTCGTGCATACCCCTGCCCACGGCTTCGCCGCCACGCCGGGTGGCCTGCGCGAGATCCGCCGGCAGCGCGCGCAGGCCGGGGAGCGCTGGGAGGGCAGCAACCTCGTCTGACCGGCTGCGGGCGGTGCCACGTCACTGGCGGGGGCGTGTGGGTAGGCAGGCAAAGCGGCGGCTGCCGCCCGTTCTGCTGGACATCGCTCCGCCAAGTGGCCGCTGACCTCTGAAGGCACGCGGCAGTAAAGAAGGTGGCCCGTTCCCGCGGCGGGAGCCAGAGAGGGGCATGGGCCACCCTCTTCCCGGCCACCACCGACGGTGGCGGCGGTAGTTCGGGGCACCCCTTTCCTGAGAGGGGTCGCACCGCGGCAGCCCGCCACCGTCCCGTGCTTCGTCAGGCGCCGCAGACGGGTCCCGCGCCGCCCCGCGCGCCGAGGGTTCCGGCCGAAGCCCCCCCGCGAGAATGACGCCATCCTGCGTCCACCGCCAGGGCCGCGTCGTTCTCGGCAGACGGCCTCAGCGACAAGCTCTGGCAGCGTATGGCGACAACCCGGAGCCTGCGGCGGCTGTGGGGAGCCCCTCCATGCACCACCACCGTGGGCGCCTCTCTGCCGAAATCGTGCGGCCGTTGCGGTGGCGGGCACCGGGGGTGCCCCGGCCCACCACCACAGGGTTATGTGCACCGTCGTTTGTGCCCAAAGCCCCCATGCGGAACGACGCGACCCTGCGTCCACCGCCCTGCCCGCAGGGTTCCTCGCGCCGGGCTCGAAACAGCCCTTTCGGGGCACGGCGTTACATCACGCCCTTGCCGCCATCGGCTGGGCGGGCCGGGCCCGGGGGGCCGGGGGACCCAGCACCGCGTCCCGCCCTCCCCTCCCCGTGGCGGGAGTACTGGCTGCGCGGGCATGCCGCAAAGCCCGAGTCCGCCTGTTGCCTACGGCCCCGTAAGGGGCAAATCCGAGGCCGAAAGGGGCGAAAGCCTGGTCGGGCGGACGTGTGCCAGGCCGAGAGATCGGTTTGACCACATTTTCCTAACCAGGCGACGGCTTGATCCGGGCCGATTTGTCGCTGCAGCCCAGCGGCTTCCTTTCCGTGGCAAAGAACGCCGGCATCAAGGACGGCACCCTGGACTTTACGGTCGTGCACACGGAGCAGCCCGCCGCCGCCGCCGCGGTGTTTACTCGCAACCGCTTCTGCGGCCATCCCGTCACGGTGGGCCGCGAGCACCTCCGCGACCGCCGGCTCTCCACCGTCGTGGTGAACAGCAAGAACGCCAACGTCGCCACGGGCCCCCGCGGGCTCGCAGACACGCGGGAAATCTGCCGCCTCGTCGGTGCCGAGTTGGGCGTCGCGGAGCGGCTGGTTCTGCCCTGCTCCACCGGGGTCATCGGCCGCCCCCTGCCCATGGAGCGCATCCGAGCCGCGATACGCGGGATCGGCGGCGAGTTGCACTCCGGGGGGCTCGAGGGCTTCGCCCGCGCGATCATGACCACCGACACGCGGCCCAAGATGCGTTGCGCACGCGTGGGCGGTGCGGTGCTGGCCGGCTGCTGCAAGGGCTCGGGCATGATCGAGCCCCATATGGCAACGATGCTTGCCTTCTTCTTTACCGACGCGGCGATTGAGGCGCCCGAGTTAGACCGCATGCTGCACGAGGTCGTTGACGACTCCTTCAACATGCTCAGCGTGGACGGCGATACCAGTACCAGCGACACTGCGGTCATCCTGGCCAACGGGGCGGCCGGTCCGGTCGACGTCGCCGCGTTCGCGCAGACGCTCCGCGCCATGGCGGTCGAGCTGACGCAGGAACTGGCTGCCGACGGGGAGGGCGCCACCAAGCTGTTGGAGGCGGTGATCGAGGGCGCGCCGGATCTCTCTGCCGCGCGGCGAATCGCCAAGTCGGTGGTGAACTCGCCCCTCGTCAAAACGGCGCTCTGGGGGGCGGACCCCAACTGGGGCCGGGTCGCTATGGCAGTCGGTAAGTGCTTCGACCTGCCGCTGCAGCCGGAGCGGATGCGGATCCTGTTCGGAGACACGGCGGTGTACGACGGCGGCGACCTCGGCGAAGAGGCCGTGCGCCGCCTGGCCGACTACCTGCGAGGCGACCGAGTGCGCGTCACCGTGCAACTCCGGCTGGGCAAGGCCTCGGCCACGGCCTGGGGCTGCGACCTGAGCCCAGAGTACGTGCACATCAACGGCGACTACACGACCTGATGCGGGCGGGTCCGTCGCGCCCTGCCTGGTGGTCACAGCGCCTCGCGGCTGAAGCTGGGACGCTTGGCTTCGGCATCCAGGCATGGACCAGATCCAAGCGCTGGGGTTCGTCCCAACGGGCTCACCCCGTGGGCGGCCTCTCGCAATACGGGGTGAAGGGGCGTGGCGGTGAAGGGATCCGTGCAGGGTGTCGCCCGCATCGTCGGGGAGATCTCGCTCCTCTGGCTGCTCGCGGCCTCCGCCGCCGCGGCCTTCCTACCCCGTGGCGTCACGCTCAATGCGCAACACCAAGCGATTTTCATCAACCCGTCCGTTTTCGGCGGCGTGGCGGTGGCCTTGGTCGGCCTGCTCGGTTCGGCCGCCCTCTGGTGGCTGCTCTCCCGGGAGATGCTCAGCCAATTGGCCCTGGCCGCGTGCGCGTTACTCGCCCTGGCGTTGGTGCTGCCCGGCGGCCTCACGGCCTATTTCCTCCCACCGCCGCTCGGCCTGCTCGCCACAGCCTTCCTGCTCAGCCGGTTCTCCGAGGAACCGGGCAAGGGCGGGGAAGGGGATCCGTAGCCGCGTGGCGGCACCGTCTGTTGCGGGCGCAGGCCGGCCCGCTTGGTTGGCCACGGCTCGTGGGTTGAGAGGGGGACCGGGCCTGCCCGCTCCCCCGTCGCCGGCCCGCCGGTCGGGTTAGACGGCCTTGGCCTTGATCGGCCACGCCCAGTCCGCGTACCGGCCAGCCACATCGGCGGCCTCCGCACCCCCCGCGTGTGCGTACACGCGGTAGCGGAAGGTCGCGCCCGCGCCTGCGGGGACCCTGTAGTCCCCCCGCAGGCCGCGGCTCGGCATGTAGTCGTGTAGGGCGAAGGGGTTCGCCGTAAAGAGCCCGTAATCGCGTACGTGCCAGCGTGTCGGATGGAGGGGATTGTCCGGGTGGTCAAGGATCGCCACCCCGACCTCCGGCCGACGGGTCCGTCCGTCTTCGGCAAAGGGCCGGCCGCTATAGTCGCACCAACTCGCCGCGCTGCCCCACGCCTCGGCTTCGGTACGCGCCCCGGCGGACGTGGTGATGAGCCCGCCGCGGTTGCCTTCCATCCCTCCGGCTAAGCGGATGCAGCAGAGGGCGCCCTCTTTGGTGTCTCCGAAACGGGCCTCTGCCCCGGGCAACGCGGTGTAGGTCGAGACGACATCGATCAGGCGGGCCCCCGCGCCGATGTGCCAGAAGCGGTACACCCGCCGCTCCTGAAGCACCCTCTGGCCGTCCGGGCCCGTCCAGTCGACACGTAACTCGATGCGCGCCGCGACTGGGCCCGAGGTGCAGGAGGCACCCTGCACCACCTCCCGCCCCAGGTTACGCGGATTGTCGGCCCAAAGGTCGACGCCGTTGACATCTCCGTGACCGACCCACAGCCCCTTGTGGTGCGGGTGGTCCTTCATGTCGCCCGCCGCTTCGTCAGGCGGCACCCGGCGCGTGACGCTCTGCCCGTCGGGCAGGAGTAGTGGGTATAGATAGGGCTTGATGCCGCCCTCCAGCAGCAGGTCGCCGACGGGCGTCTCCCCCACCACCACCGCGATGCGCGGGCCTTCGCGCCGGGCGACCGCGAGCTCGGGTTGCACGGCCGGCTCCAGGACAAACGCGCGTTCTTCACCCGCAGCCAGCATCGGGATGACCGCCAGCAACGCGCCCTCCTCGACCTGGGCGGCAACCTCGCCTCCGGGGTACCGGAGCCGGTAGGCGCCGGGAGCAGCGCCAGCGGGAGCCGGCAACACGAGCGGCGCCATGCGGCGGGGCCGCGGGCCCGCCTGAAGCTGCAGGCGCCACGACGTGGCGCCCCCCTGAGGTCCTTCAGCCAAGTCCTTCCCCGGTGCCCGCGTGCGCGCCCCCCGCAGGCCTGCCGCACACGCGCCCGTCCGACCGGGTGCGCCCCTTTCCGCCTCGGTTTTGCCCCTCGTGGGGCGTTAGGCGCGGACGGGCGGGCCGCACCCGCGCAGGCGGACGCGACCCGAAGGCACACGGCGCGGCAAATGCCCCTGGCCCGCGTGCGGCGTGTACCCCGTGCGGGCGATACCACCCTGGCCCACCAATCCCTGCCGGCCAGGGTGGCGTCACAGTCTGAAGGCATTCTGGCCAAGGGGCCTGCGGCCGGAACGCCCGGAGAGCGGGTGGCGCGGGGCCGCACGAGAAGTCGGCCGCGGATGCGCCTGGGCTTGCGGCGCACGGGCGCGGATCCGCGGCGCCCGGACCGCCTCAACCATCACGCCCGGCCTGGCCGGGGACGATTCCTGCGCCGTGCCGGCAACCGGGAACATGGCGCAGCCCTGGGGGGCGTCACAGGGTGGCCTCGCGGGCCGCACCCGCGCCTGAGAAGGCGCCGCCCGTTCCCCCACCCGCGGCCCAGCCGTGCCGTCGCCCCGCCGGCCCGACCCGCGGGGGAGCCTCGCGGCGGGCGTCGAATGGTGCGGGCGCGGCGTGCTGCCCGCAGCCAGCCGCAGGGGCGGTGCGCTATGGGCGAGCGGCCGAGGGTGCTGGTCGCGGAGTACATTGATGCGGACGGGCTCCATGCGCTGCAGGCCGGGGCGGACGTCGCCCACCGGCCCGAGTGCGCCGACGACCGCGGCGCATTGCTGCACACGCTGCGCACCGAGGCGGCGAACGGGGGGCTCGACGGGCTCGTCGTCCGCAATCGCGTGTCAGTCGACACGGATGCCCTCGCGGCGGCTGGCGGGCGCCTGCGCGTGGTCGGACGCCTCGGCGTCGGCCTGGATAACGTGGACCTGCCCGCATGCCGCGCGGCAGGGGTCCGCGTCGTCTTCGCCCGGGGCGCCAACGCCGACGCCGTGTGCGAGTATGTGTTCGCGGCCCTGCTCCACGTGGGGCGGCGCCTGGCCGACGCCGATCGCGCGGTGCGCCAGGGGCGCTGGGCGCGCGCAGACTACATCGGCGACGAGCTGGCGGGACGGACGATGGGCGTGGTCGGCCTTGGCGAGGTGGGGCGCCGCCTCGCGCACCGCGCATCCGCCTTCGGCATGTCGGTCCTGGCCCACGACCCGTACCTCCCGCCGTCCGCTGCCAGGGAGCAGCCGGTGCCCCTCGTTCCGCTGGCACAGCTCCTGGCGGAGGCCCACGTGGTCACGCTGCACACCCCACTGACCCCGGAGAGCCGCCACATGGTCGGCGCGCCGGCACTGGCGCGCATGCGGCCGGACGCCCTGTTGGTCAACGCCGCGCGCGGAGGGATCGTGGATGAGGCCGCCCTATGCGCGGCTCTGCGCGCCGGGCGCCTGCGGGGCGCGGTCCTGGACGTGCGCGAGACCGAACCCCCACCACAGCCCGATCCCCTGGCCGGCCTCCCGTCCGTCCTGCTTACGCCGCACATCGCCGGATGGACGCGCGAGGCGCTGGGCCGCGTCGGCCGGATGGTCGCGACCGACGTGCTGGCCGTGCTGCGCGGTGAGCAGCCAGCGGTGGAGGCCTGAGGAGCAGCCACAACTTGCCGTGGGCGGGCGTCCGATACTCGGCTCCCACAGCGCGCCCGGCTCGCAAACGGCATGTGCGAGAAGCGGCAACTTGTCCTGCCGCCGGGCACCGGACATGCCCTCACGGGTCGCCTCCCAGAACGCCCTCGGTTCGTGGCCCAGATTGTTGCCTTCCAGGATCTCGACCCTGTCGGCCCTCGGACGATCACCGTATCGAGGCTCAATCCCTTCGCCCTTGCGGGCCACGGCCTGGTCGTCGCGCTGTCTACGCTTCGTCGGCGGCCTCGCGGCCGTCCACGCAAGACTCGCTTCGCCGTGGCTGCCTGGGCCTTCGGCGGCGGGAATCCCCCCCGCTCGGATCGGTCGGCTTCGTCTCGGCGCACTGAGATGCAGGTTCAAACCTGATTCTCGCAAAGGGTTTGCCCGTCGCCTTGGCGCCCAGGTGCCAGTCCCTCGCCACGACCGCACCCGCTCGTACGCGGGGTCCTTCTCGGACAGCGGCACCCGCCTGACCCTGCGAGATTCAGGTTCAATAGCGTCCTCACACGCCCGAACACGGTTGGCGGCGCGGGGCGGCAGGCTCCCGGCTTGGACCGTGCGGTCCTCTCTGGCCCCGCCGTCCGTCCGGGGCCGCCTGGCCCCGAGCGCGGACGGACGAGGCCAGCGCAGGGACCCGCCACCGAGGCGCCCGCCCCGTTGACACCCGTGCCCCGTGACCATATAGTCCGTCGCCGGGATGTTCGGTGACGGACGACAGGCCGCCCGTCCACCGAGGGGGGAGGCTGGCGCGCGGTGGAGGAACAGCGCCGCGAGGCGGGCTGGCTGCTCTGGCAGTCCCTCTCCTACCTCGGGCGCATGCTGCGGCCGCAGATGGAACCCCTGCTGCGCGACGTGGGCCTGAACTCGCCGCTGGAGGCCTGGGTGCTCCACCTTTTGCGCCACCGGGGCCCCCAGCGGCTGGTGGACATCGCGCGCGGCATGCGCCTGCCGGTGAGCACCCTCTCGGACCTGACGGAGCGGCTGGTCGCCGAAGGCCTGCTCCGCCGGATGCCCCACCCGCGCGACCGGCGCAGCGTCGTGTTGGTCGCGACGGAACGAGCGGCGGACGGCGTGGCCCGTCTACACGCGGCGGTGGCGGAGCGGCTGGCGGGACCGCTGGCGGAACTGGACGACGGGACCCTGGAGCAATTGACGGTGGGCCTACGGGCGCTGGCCGAGGCCCTGGAACGGGCCGCCGGGCCATGCTACGAGCCGGGCGGGGTCCCGCAGCCGGGCAGTGTGCGTGCAGGGGACGTGGAGGCGTGGCGGGATGCCGGCCCCCGCCCGGCATCCAACGTGGAGGGATGAGCGATGGATCGTCCCGGTCGCACCGCGCTGGTCGTCGGCGTGGCCGTGCTGGTGATCCTGGCGGCCGGCATCATCGGTTTGGTCAACTGGTACAACGGCACATCTTACGTAACCGCCAGTGACGCCCAGGTAACCGCGCCCATGGCGCCGGTCGGCTCCCTGGTGGCCGGCACCCTGGTCTCCTGGTCGGCACAGCTCGACGAGCAGGTGACCAAGGGCCAGGTGCTGGGCACCGTGGCGCCGGCTGGCTCCTCCAGCAGCCCGGCGACCTCTCCGGCCGGCCACGGCCATGCGGCCGCCGCAGCCGCCGCGCCGATCCTTGTGCACATCGTCGCGCCGTTTGCCGGCACGGTGGCTGAAACATCGGCGGTGACCGGGGAAACGGTGGCGCCCGGTTCCCCCCTGGCGTACATCGCCAACCTCGCCGCGCCGTCGGTCGTGGCCTATGTCAAGGAAACCCAGATCCGAAACGTCAAGGTGGGCCAGAACGCGGCCGTCCACGTGGATGCCCTGCCGGGGACCACCATCTCCGGCACGGTCCAGAGCATCACGATGGGGACGGCCAGCGTCTTCTCCCTGCTGCCGTCCCCGCCGCCGAGTGGGAGCCTGACCACCGTGACGCAGTACGTACCCGTGAACATCTCGCTCTCAGCCGAGCAAGGCCAGGTCCTGCCGGGCGAAAGCGCTACGGTGCGGATTCAGATCCGCTGAAGCCCCACCGCGCAGTGGCGCGGGAGCCGGCGCTCGCCCGCCGGGGGGGGTCGGACCCCAAGGGTCGCCCCCCCGGTGTGACCCGCGAGAGGAAGGTGTGTCATGCGCGAGGACGGCATGACCGGCCAGCGCGGGCTGGTTCCGCGCCCAGCGGAGCGGGACGGCGCCCGCACCCCAGGTCCGGGGGGCGTGTCCGGCAACGGCGCGGCAGGCGGTCTGTCCGTCGAAGACGCGCCGCAGCTGGAGCGGTGGGGGCTGCCTCTCCTGGCCATGGTGGTAGGCGCCTTCATGTCGCTGCTCGATAGCAGCATCGTCAACGTGGCCATTCCGACCATGGAGCACGTCTTCAGCGTCAACACCGCGACGGTGGAATGGGTCGTAACCATTTATTTGCTTGCCCTGGGTGTGGTCGTCCCGGCCTCGGGCTGGCTCGGCGACCGCATGGGCTTCAAGCGGCTGTACCTCTGGTCGCTGGCCTTCTTCACCGTGGGGTCGGCGCTGGCGGCCATCTCGCCCACGCTCGGCATCCTGATCGGGGCACGCGTCGTGCAGGCCCTGGGCGGCGGGATGATCATGCCCACGACCATGGCCATGGTCTACCGCATCATCCCGCGCCGTCAACTCGGCGCCGCCACGGCGTACTTCGGCATGGCCCTGCTGCTGGCACCGGCCGTGGGGCCGACACTCGGCGGCTATCTGGTCGAGTATGTCAACTGGCGCTGGATCTTCACCATCAACCTGCCCATCGGCGTGGTGGGCGGCATCCTCGCCGCGGGCACGATCCCCGAGTTCCCACGGCACGAAGCCGGGGCCTTCGATGTCGCGGGGTTTGCCGCGGCGTCCATCGGGCTGTTCAGCCTGCTGTTCGCCCTGACCGAGGGCGCCACCTGGGGGTGGACTTCGCAGCCCGTCACCTGGCTCTTTTTCGCATCCGGTGTGGCACTGCTCGCGTTCGTCTGGATCGAACTCTCCGTGGCGCGCCCGCTGCTCGATCTGCGCGCCTTTGCCTACGGCCAGTACACGCTGAGCATCCTCTTCATGGTGGGCATCAACGTCGCGCTCTTCTCGGCCGTGTTCTTCATCCCCGTCTACCTGCAGCTCGTGCGCGGCATGGGCGCGCTGCCCACGGGCATGGTGCTCATGCCCGGCGCACTGGTCACCGGCCTGTTCATGCCGGTCGCCGGCAGGCTGTACGATCGGATCGGCCCGAGGGTGCCGGTCGTCGCGGGCACGCTCATCCTTGCCGGTTCAACCTACCTGTTCCGCCACCTCAACCTCACGACGCCCGAGTTCACCATCATCTGGTGGTCCGCCCTGCGTGGCGTGGGTATGGGGCTGGCCATGATGCCGGCGCAGAACGCGGGGATGGCCGTGATCCCGCCGGCGATGATCGGAAGGGCCTCGGCCATCCAGAACATCGCGCAGCGCGTCGCGGCCTCCTTCGGCATCGCGGTGCTGACCGTGCTTTTGGACAACCACGTGGCAAGCCAGGCGGCCATAGCCAGCTCCGGATACCTGCCCGGCACTGTCGCGGCGGCCTCGCTGCAGAACGCTGTGGCCGGCCTGCAGCAGGCCGGCATGAGCGTCGCCGTGGCGGCGCAGACCGTCGCCGCCCAGGTCTTTGGCTATATCGATGCGCTGGCCTTTACCCGGAGTCTAGACGGGCTGTTCGTTGTGCTGGCCGTGATCGGGGGCTTGACAGCTCTGCCCGCCGTCTTCATGCACAACGTGGACCTACGGCGAGGCGGTGGCAAGGCCCCCGAGGGCATGCGCATGATGTCGGAGTAGACACGGGTCCCGGGATGCGGGGGGACGGTCGAATGCCGTTCGCGGACTGGATGATGGTCGGGGTCTTCGCATGCATGGCGCTGGCCATCGTCGTGGACCAGCGTGCTCCGCGCCATGCGCCAGCGGGAGGCCACACGACGCGCACGCCCGCGGCCGTCCGGGCGCCGACACCAGCGGCGGCCCTCGCCGAACTCCTGCGCGAGGCGGACGGCTGGGCCCTCGTCGGCCCCGACGGGGCGCTGCTCGCCACCAACCTGCAGCGGCGGGTGGCCCTGCTGGCGGCCGCCTGCGCCGCCCTGCGGCTCAGCGATGCCGCGGAGGACCAAGCGCGCCTGCAGGCGCCGGGCGGGGCCCTGCTGGCCGGGGTGTCGCCGGAGGGGTTCGTGCTGTCGGTGCTGCTGACCGACGGGCGCAACGAGGCGGCCGCGTCTGCGGCCATGTCCGCCGCCCTCCGCCTCAGTGCCCACCTTTGGACGCAGGGGGGGACGGCCGCCCTGCCGGGCGGCCCGAGGGAGGCCGTCCACGCCCGCCGTGCGCGTGAGTCAGCGGACTGAGGCCGCGGCCGGAGCCGCACGGTCTCTCACCCTTGGGGCCTCTGAAGCGTGAGCCTCCGTCTGGATGTCCGTTGCGGCGCCAGACGGACCACACCGTAAGCCCGCTTCCCGACTCAAGACGGCGCCGCCGGGCCCCGTCTCTCTATGCCGTGCGAGCGCCCGGGCAACGCCTCCCGCCCCGGAACCGCCGCCGTGCCTCCAGGCGGGGGATCGCCATGCGGCGGCTCGTACGCCCGCCTAAGCCTGCCCTTCCAACACGCCGGCCGTGGTCGACAATGGTAAAAGAGCGGCAGAGAGGACCACGGCCCCCCACCCGGCCGTCGCCGCCCCCGGTACACGGCGGCGGCGAACAGCAACGATAACCCCGTGTGCGGTCCTGATGCGCGCCGCACACGGGGTTTCGGAACGTCGCGTCGACCGGCCGCCCCCTCGCCCTCGATGACCAGGCCGGGCAGGGGGTCCGCACCGGCCGCTACGCCGGGCTCTCGAGACCGATGGACACGTACTTGGTCTCCAGGTAGGCCAGCACGCCCTCATAGCCGCCCTCGCGCCCGACGCCACTCTCCTTCATCCCGCCAAAGGGCGCCTGCACCACCGTGGGCAGCGGGTCGTTCAGCCCGATGATCCCATACTCCAGCCCCTCACAGACACGCACGGCTCGCGAGAGGTCGCGCGTGTAAACGTAAGCGGCCAAGCCGTAAGGCGTGTCGTTGGCCAGCGCCACGGCCTCCCGCTCGTCGCGGAAGCTCCAGAGGCCGATGAGCGGGCCGAAGGTCTCCTCGCGCGCGAGCCGCGCGTCGCGCGGCAGGGCCGCCAGCAC
>JAJZZC010000125.1 GCA_021797775.1 Bacillota bacterium | reverse complement strand
GAACGGGCTACCGATGGTGGTGGCGGGGGGCCTCTCGCGCGCTCTCCGTGCGCCCCGCCGGCAACCGCCTCTGCCAGGGGTCCGCCGGCGGGGCGCCTGCGGGATGGGTGCGCGGCGTGGGGGCACCATCGGTCGGTGCCCGGTCGGACGCCCGGCACGGGGCAACCGGACAGGTACCACGGTGCGCACCCCCCATACGACGTAGCGCATTGGGGCGCGCTAGCGCGGTACGGGGTGAGCCGCCGCTGTCTCCACGGTGCCGGCAGCGGTCCGCGTCCCCGCGCCATCCCGTGTCCGCCGACGACCGACGGGAGGGCCGGGCCGCCCCGCAGGTGAGGATCCCCACCCGCCGGTTGCAGGCTTGTCCGGTGGGCGCCACGAAGCAACACCCACGGGGGCGAATGCTGACAATGGCAGCCGAACCGCAGCGCGCGGCATCCGGGTGGCGCCGCCTGTTGCCGGCCCTGACCCTGCTCGGACTGGTGGCGGCCGTCTGGCACGCCGCGGCGGTGACGGCCGCCGAGCGGGCGGAGCGCGCCGTGGTGGTGGTCGCCGACCAGAATGCGTTCCTCGGGTTGCTGGGAGCGCCTGCCGTGAACCGTCCGGCCTCCCGCGCGCTGGCCAGGGCCGCGGCGGCCGCGGGCGGTTCGGCCGCCGCAGTGTCGGCGACGGGGGCCTCGGCGACGGGGGCCTCGGCCACGGGGGCCGCCGTGACCGGTGCGTCGGCGACGGCCGTATTGGCGTACGTCGCGCCACCGAAGCGGAGCGCCACGCGGGCCGCCGTTACCCGCGCATCGGCTGCGGGGACCCACCTCACGCCGCGGGAACTCTTCAGCCGCCTGAAGGCGGCAGGGGCGGGTGCCGTCGGCGTGTCTGAGACCGGGGTGGGGACCTTCGCCGCCCTGGGGAATGTGGCCCTCGTCGACGGCGCGACTTGGCAAGGCCGCGTGCGCGCGGGGTTGACCCCCGCCCCGGGCTTTCCCCTCAGCGCCCAGGCCACCTACGTCCTGGTCCGCCAGCGTTCGGTGGCCGATTGGTTGCGCAGCGTGTTGCCGCTGGCCCTCGGCCCGCAGGTGGCGGTGCGCTGGTACGTCGAGCCGGGCGGCTTGCGCGTCGCGATGGTGCCGGTGGCCGGGGGGCTCCTGACGGGCATGCCCTTGGGCTTCGCGCCCGGGAGCTTCGCCCTGGCACGCAGCGTGGGGCTGGCGGTGGTCCCGCGGCCGGCGAACAGCTTGCAGGGCATGTCCACGGCGGCCGCGCTCTCGCTCTACCGCCGCGTGGCGGCCGCGCGCGTTCCCGTGGCGGGGATGATTTTCGCGGGGGCGGCCACCCAGCCCGTGCCGGGGGGGGCGGCCGCGGCGCCGCCGGTGGCGGCGATCTTCCGGGCAAACCGTTGGCCGCTCGGTGTGGTGCGTCTGTCCGGGGGCATCGACCTCCTGCCGCCCGGCATGAACAGCCTGGCCGCTCGGCTGCCGGGTTCCCTGGTCCGCGTGTACAGCGTGCCGGCCTTGGCGGCGTTCACGCCGGGCGAAACCAGACGGCTTGCCCAGGACATCCGCGCCGCGGATGCGCGGGTCGTCTACGTCCACCCGGTTGTGGGCGCGGCCGATCCGGTCGCCACATCGCTCGCATACATCGCCAGCCTGACCCGGGACCTGGCGGCTCAAGGGCTCGTGCCTGCCTCGCGCCCGGCGTTGCTGCCGCCGCTCGCGGTGGGGACCATCCAGCGCCTGGTCCAGGCGTTGGGCGCGGCGGCTGGCGTCGTTTGGCTCCTCTGTCTCTGGCTCCCCGCAGTCGCCGACCGGCGGCTCCTCCTGACCGGCGCCGTGAGTGTGGTGGTGCTGGCGGGGTGTGCCCTGCTCCCCGGGGCCGCTGGGGCCGCAGTGTTGGGTACGGTGGGTGGGGTGGTGGCCGCCGGGCTCGGTGCGGCGGCCGCGGCCCGGGTATGGCCGGCGGGTGACCAGACGGTGGGTCCAGAGACGCCCCGGGCCCTCTGGGTGCGGGCGGCCGTGGTCGGTCTGGTGTGGGCGGGGGCCCTGTCGGCCGGAGGTCTGTTCGCGGTCATGGTTTCCCTGGACGCCCGGGGCCTGCTGGGCTGGCCCGCCTCCACCGGTGCCGGTGTGGTGCACTTGGCCGCCCTGCTGCTGGCCCTCGTGGCCTTCAGCGCCGCCGCCGGGCCCGGCAGCCAGGGGTGGGACGACCTGTGGCGGCGGCTGGCGCAGTGGGCGGACCGTCCCATCACCTTCAGCGTCCGTGACGCCGTCGTCGCCGTGGTGGTCCTAGCGGTCGTAGCGGTGCTCCGCCACAAGGCCATCGACATCTGGGTCTACGATCTCCGCGCCCCGTGGCGCGAGGCTGCCGCGCGGTTTCTGCTCGCGCCGCCCTCGGAGCGGGCGGCGCTGGTGGGATTCCCGGCGGTCTTGGCGGCCGCCTGGACCGCGCGGCGCAATCTGCGGTGGGGGTTCCTGGTCGCGCTACTGGTCGCCGCTTACGGGATGGCGCCGTTCTTCGACCTCTTCTCCAACGGGGTCGTCCCGCTGTCGGCCGTGGTCGTCGGGGGTATCGCCCAAGCCGCGCTGGGCCTTGCCGCGGCGGCGGCGGCGCTGGTCGTCACGGCGGTGCTCGACGACCTATGGCGGCGGCGGCGCTTGGCGGCGAGCGGACCGATCCGGCCTTCCGCCGCGGAAACCTTGCAGCCGGGGCCGCCGTGATCCGGGCGGACGGCAAGAGGCGCGCGGGGGGCCGTGTCGACGGTGGCCTATCCCTCGTTCCTGGCCCTACACCCGACGGGCCGCTACCTCTATGCCGTGAGCGAGCGTCCTGGAGGCGAGGATGGCGAGCTCTGCGCCTTCGCCGTTGATCCGCTGACCGGCGGCCTTTCTCCCTTGAACCGTCAACCGGCGCACGGGCGCAGCACCTGTCACGTGGCCGTCGACGCGACAGGGCGCCATGTGCTGGCGGCCAACTACGGGAGTCCCACCATCGTCATGTACCCGATTGCGCCGGGCGGCAGCCTCGGCCCCGCGTCGGCCGTCCTCCGGCACCAGGGAAGCGACGCGCACCCGAGGCAGGGGGAGCCCCATCCCCACTCGGTCAACATCGATCCGACGAACCGCTTTGTCTACTGCCCGGACCTCGGGACGGACCGGGTCATGATCTACCGCCTCGACGCGGTGGCGGGCATGCTGACGCCGAGCGCCCCCGGCTTCGTCCAGGCCGCTCCCGGCGCGGGGCCGCGGCACTTCGCCTTCCACCCCTCGCTGCCGTACGCCTACCTCGTCAACGAGATCGACTCGACGGTGGTCGCCTATGCCTGGGACCGCGACTCGGGGGCGTTGCGCGGGCTGCAGGTGGCGCTGGCGCTGCCGGCCGGCTTTCAGGGAGAGAGCGCGTGCGCCGATATTCACGTGCACGCTGCGGGCCGGTTCCTATACGCCTCTAACCGGGGACACGACAGTATCGCCATCTACCGGATCGATCCGGCGTCGGGCTTGCTGGCGCTCGTCGGGCACGAATCCACGCAGGGCAAGACGCCCCACAACTTCGCTCTGGATCCCACGGGCACGTTCCTGTTCGCGGAAAACCAAGGGAGCGACTGCATCGTCGCCTTCCAGGTCGACCCCGTCACCGGGCGGCTCGAGCCGACGGGTGAACGAACCCATGTGCCAACCCCGGTCTGTATGAAGTTTTGGCGCGCCAGGGCGTAGGGCCCGCTCGGCCCCCCCTACGTGGCAAGCAGACAAGCCGCCGCACTGGCGGCGTACCTGTGCGGTGAACTGCGTTGGGACCGTTACGTCTGGCGGGTCGACGGCACTCCCACGGCGAGCGTGTATCACATCTAGTGGCTCGGCACGCACTTCACCGAATGCTTACCTGGCGGCGGCGGGGTATGCCGATGGACTCTTAGTACTGCAGTCAGGGTTGCGCGTTCATCTACCACCCGTGGTGGTGCCGCGCAGACGACCGCATCCCACCGGTGGGGGCATCGCGATCGAAGCCTGATTGCAGTGTTAGTACCATCCGGGCACTGCCTGATCCTGGGACTAACCACGGGCATCGAGGTCCTGTACATATGCGTTCAGCGCGGCACAAGGCCTCTTGCCTGAGCCGTGCCGCTTATTCATCGGTGCTCCCGTCACCAGTCGCTTCCAGTGCCAAGGGCCACGCGCCCGTCCGTACGTCTCCTGCCGAGGCGATCCAGGCGGGTCGCGACGGGGCCGTGGCCCTGGCGTCTCTCCAACGGGCGTCGAGCCCGGCACCGCTTGACTTAGTCCCTAAACTTAGTCATAATCCCGCGTGGGGGTGCAGCATGGCACACACGGTCAACGTGCATGAGGCAAAGACCCACCTCTCCCGCCTGTTGGAATTGGTACGGAAGGGCGAAGAGGTGGTCATCGCCAAGGCCGGTAAGCCTGTTGCCAAGCTCACCGCCATTCGCGAGGCGCAGGGCCGGGTGCTTGGAGCGGCACGCGGCCAGGCCATTGTGGCAGACGACTTCGACGATCCGCTTCCGCCGGATGTGCTGGAGGCGTTTTACCGCTGAAGCTGTTGCTCGATACCCATACCTTCCTCTGGGCGGTCACCGACCCGAGTCGGTTGTCCGCTCGGGCGCGGTCCGTGATCGAGGCTGTGGAGCACGAGGTCCTACTAAGTGTCGCCAGCGTCTGGGAGATGGCGATCAAGGTCGCGATCGGTCGCCTTGCCCTGCCGGGTTTTTCCGACCTGGGGGCTTTTGTCAACACGCAGATGCGCGAGACCGGTTTCGGCGTGCTGCCTGTCCGGCTGGAACATGCGTTGAAGGTGGGCGCCCTGCGTCAGCTCCACCGTGATCCGTTCGATTGTTTACTGGTGGCTCAAGCCCAGGTGGAAGGGCTGACCCTTGTCACGCGCGACCCGCGGTTGAGCGGGTATGAGGTGGAAACGCTGTGGTAAGCCTCACGGCCGTGGCTGGGGAATCCGCGATGGCGGCGTGGCGAACGATGACGAGGACCATGGACGCGCCCCGCCCTGACGCGTGGAGCGTGGGATGGCGAGATTCCCCCCGCTCAGGGCTCCAACCCGCCTCCGATGCGCCGCGAAGGGAGCGGGTCCGCGCCCGGGTCCGGTCACAGGATCTTGACATAGATCGCGCACGGGTTGCCCGCAGTCCATCCGGGGAACGGGTCGATGGTCTCCAGCCAGACGAACCGGTGCTTGGTGTAGAAGCGCCGCGTCGCTTCGTAGGGTGCATAGCCTGCCTTTGCGTCCAGGGTCTTGACCTCGATGAGTTTCACGGCCTTTTCCCGCAACTCGCCCTCCAAGCCGGCCAGCAGGGACGAGCCGACGCCCTTTCCTCGGCCACTCCTGTAAACAGCGATCCACGCGAGTTCTACCACCTCGGCGCTCTTGTGCTTCACCGTGGCGAAGCCACGGACAGCACCCTCCACCTCGGCCACGTAAGTCGGGTGGCGCGTGAGGTCGGCCGCCATCTCGTGCAGTGCGTCGGCTGTGAAATAGTCGGGTAAGCCGCGGGCGATGGCCAGGCAATGCGCGATGTCGCCAGGCGTCGCCGGTCGAATCACGAGCAAGCCTCCCTGGTCCGACACCGATGCGGAGGTGGGCGTATGCTGGTAACCGTTTCGACGCGGAACCCCCGCGACCCTCGCTCCGCTGGCTATCGTCGCCCGGCGTGCGGGCTGCGGGGCGTGCACGGCGGGGGGCAGGGTATCCCGGCGACCGACGGCGCGCCCGCGCGCTGGTGCCGCGCGATCCCTGGTTCCTCGGGCCGCCCTGCAGCGTGCGCACCGATCGGCGGTGGTCCACCACGATGCAGAGCGGCGCGGCGGGTGCTCACCGGCGGCCAGGCCAGACAGGGGTGAAGGGCGGTGCCGTAGAAGTGTCTCTCTTCCCGCTCAAACGTTTGCTTTTGCCACGTGATCTGAGCCCCCACGGCGCCCTTCACCGGGGCACACAAATAGTACTGTCCTCCGCACTGTAAGCGACTGGTGACGGAAAGGGCTGTGAACAACTGGCCACGACAACGGCAACAGTCGATTTGGCACGGGGAACGGATGTCAACGGCGCCAGGACGGCAGCGGCGCATCCTAGGATCAGGCAGTGCGGAGGGTAGTAATAGACACTCGGACTGCTGCGCCTGCGAACGCCCAAGATCAGGAACCGCGGTGCGCCCCTCTTAGCCCGGTTCCCCTCCCCATAATCGGGCAAGGCCTCTGCAGAGGATGGCTGGTTCCCGCGGCGAAGCGCAGCGGGAAGAACGGGAGGGTTTGGGGGCAGGCGCGGCGGGGCCCCGTTCTGCCCGGCCCAATGCCGGATGGGAGGTCGCGCGGGGCTTGCGCCAGGGATGGTTGCGCGCCGCGGTCGGCGCCGCGCTGTTCGCGCCGGCCTTGCTGGCCCTCGCGGGGCTGGCCGGCGGCGGGGTGCCGGCGGCCGCCGCGGGTTGCCAGCAGCGCGTGCTGATCGCGGTCGACGACTCCGGGTCGACCTTCCCGAACCCGGCCACCGGCTTCCCCGGGACGGACCCGACCAACCTGCGCGGGCGGGCGGCCCTGGCGGCCGCTCAGATCCTCACGCAGCGGGCGGGATGCAGCGAACGCCTGGCGGCGGTGGCGTTTGGCACCGACGTCCAGGTGTTGAGCGGTGGCTTTAGGGGCAGCGTCCCCGCCCACGTGGCTGACGTCTGGCTGCACCCGCGGAACCTGAACTGGACGAACACCGTCGGCGTCCTGCAGGCGGCGCGGGTCCTGCTGGCGGGGACCGGCAGCAAGGCGCTGCTCATCGTCACCGACGGCTACCCGGAGATGCCCGGCGTTCCCGGATCGGTGATGCGCACCGACTTCGCCACCGCCGCTCGACAGCTTGCCGCGCAAGGGGTGGCGCTCGATGTCCTCCTGCTGCAGGGGACAGGCAGCGCCAGCGGCGGGGGGTACGCCGCGTGGCAGCCGGTGTGGGAGCGGGCGGCGGCCGCATCCGGCGGCGCGTTTCAGGTGGTGCGGGGGGCGCAGCAGTTGCCGGGGGCGGTGGACGCCGCCGTCGGCGCCATCGAGGAGCAAGGAGGCGGCGCTGTCGCGGTCCAGCACCGCCTCCTTGCGACGCCGGTGACGCTGCACACCGGCGGCCTGGGCGCCGGTGTGCCTCAGGTGCTCGTTGCCGTCACGGCGGACCAGCCCGTCCACGTGGTGGCGACCTGCCCAGGGGCTGCGGCGGTAGGCGCGTTCCTGGCTGCGGGCTCAGGCGTCGTACGTGTGCCGCACCCGCGCGCTGGCCCGTGCACCGTGCGCGTTACCAGCGACCGCCCCGGCGTACTCGTGACCGTGGGCACCGTGGTCCGCTCCGGCGCCGCTGCGCCGGGGCCGGCCAGCGCTGCCCGCCGCGCCGGGTGGGTCGCGGCCGCCGCCGTGCTGCTCGCGGCGGTCATCGCCGCCTACCGCTTCGCGGTGGGCGGGACGCTGCTCGTGCCGGCGCAGTTGAGCCAGCACGGGCGGGTGCTGATGAACCTGGAGGGGCTGCCGCGGTCGGGGTGGAAGCGCCTGCGGCCGGCCCGCGTCGCTCTGCTGGGCGACCGCCGCGGCGCTGACTACGGGATCGACCAGGGGCCCGGCGGGGCCTGGGTCCGCATCCGCCGCACGGCGCGGGGCGCGCTGGCGGTTATGGGCCCGCGCGTGCGGTTGCCTTCGGGCGCGTACGCGCGCCGCTGGACGGAGGTGCCGCGCGTCACCGAGCTCCTGCTGGAGGGGGCGGGCGGCACGGGGGAGGGCCGCTACACCCTCACCTGTACGGAACCGGAGAGGGGTTTGGACGGTTGAGCGCGCACGGCGGTCAGGCCAGCCAGTCGATTTTCCGCCGGCCAGAAGTGCCGACGCTGGTCATCGGGCTGGGTAGCGTCTCGATGCTGGTACTGCGGGCGATCTGCGAGATGGTGGGCGGGCGCAACGCCATCCACGACTTCCCGCTGGTGCTGGCGCATGTTGACACCTCGCCCCTGTCGCGGGACGACCTGGAGGCTCTGCCCGCGGGGTGTGCGGTGCGCATGTCCGACGTGGACCTGGCCAGCATGTCCGACCAACGGGAGGCCTACCCCGAGCTGGCGCCGCTCTGGACCGGCGACTACCGCCCGAGCCACGGCGGCGGAGCTGGTGGCATCCCCCTGCACGGCCGCCTGCTCGCGCAACGCACCCCACTGCGGGGGCACATCGAGCGCTACGTTGACTTCTTACTCAAGAAGGCGGGGGAACAGCCGGACAGTCCGGAGGTGGAGGTGTGCCTGATCGGCTCCACCGCCGGCGGCACCTTTTCGGGGTCGGAGTATTACCTGGCCGCCCTGGTGGACAGCGTGATGCTGGCCAAGGGCCATCCCAAGTACAAGCTGGCGGCCTATGTCTTCCTACCGGAACTCTTCCCCGCCGGAGGCCGCGCCGACTGGTTCGGCGCCATCACCTGGTCCTTCCTGGAGCGCTGCCGTCTGCTCTTCGCCCAGCCTCACCTGGAGGATGTCCAGCACCCCTACCCGCAGCGCCTGTCGCCGATCTTCCTCGTCGGCAAGGGCTCTTCCGGCATCATGCTGCGAGTGGAGTCGGCGATGCGCGTGCTGGCGCGCTACGTGCTCACCCGAGCGAGCAAGCTCGGCCTGCGCCTGGAGGCGGAGGAAGACAACGTGCTCGCGCCAGCCCGCCACCTGCGCCTCGCCACCCCGGAATTCGGGGTGCTCGTTGCCGAGCGCGCGCGCGTCGCAGAGGCGATGGCCTCGCTCCAGCTCCCCGGCTTCCTGCGCCACCTGGTGCGGGACCGGCGGCCCCGCGACGAGGTCGACCAGTTGCTCGGCCGCGGCCTCGCGGAGGTCCGCCTGGACCAGGGGCAGGGCTCCGCTCCAGAACAGGTATTCGCCGACGCCCTGCTGCAGGCCCTGATGGAGGGTGCGGGCGTGCAGGCCCCGCCGCTGGCCCTGGGCGCCTCACTCGCGGACATGCATCAGTACGAACGCGCGACGGAGGACCGCCGCGACCGCGCCAAGGATCAGGTGCAGCGCAACGCCGGGGCGTGTCTTCAGCGCTTGCGCGCGCTACGCGACTGGGTCGCGGCCTCCTCCGGCGAGTACCCGGTGGACGACGGCGCCGCCGCGCAGTTGGCGGAACTCTGCCACGCGGGCGTCGGGCAACTGCAACAGCAGTTGGACCGGCTGCAGCGCACCCCGGACACCCTGGCGCAGACCCGCCAGGAATGGCAGCGCCACGCGGCCAATCCCAAGCGACGGCTGGCCCAGCAGAACATGCATGCCGGCGCCGTGCACGCGCAGCGCGAGCGCGAGGTGCGGATGGAGGCGCTGCACCAGGCGCTGCACATGCTGCACGAGGCGCGCGAGCAGGCGCAGGCCCTGCGCGACGACATCCGGCGCCGTGCCACGGCCCTGCAGAACCTGGCCGCGGAGTGTGACGAGGTCGAGGTGGAGCGCCAACTGCAGCGTCAGCTCGAGCGCGAACGCGCCGGCGAGGAGCTCGTTCGTTTCGCCCTGACCGCGGAACAGGTGGTGCGGGCCGCCCGGGCGGCGCTGCCCGGCGGGGAATGGCTGCCCCCGCCTGGCCCGCAGTTGAATGCCGAGCGCGCGGAACGCCTTGGCAAGGTGCGCGAGGGGCTGCGAGGCTGCCCCTTGGACGGGGACGGGCGCGCGGTGCTGGAGCGCCTGCGCGAGGCCATCGTGCGCGTGGTCGCCATGCCGGTCGTGCAGGAGCGGCGGTTGGTGGACTGGTTGCTGGAGCGACCGGAGGGGGAGTGGCACGCCGAGATCGTCGACCTCTTTAGGCGCCAGGTGCACCCCCTGCTGGCCGTCGACCAGGCGGCCCCGGGCGCGCAGCAGGAGGAGCGCATTGTGGTGGGCTACGCGCCGCCTCGTGATCCGCGCGCGGCGACCGTGCTCATGGAGGAGATCCAGGGGCAGATCCGCGGCGAGGCGAAGATCCAAACGGTGTCGCTCGATGACCCCGAGGTGCTCGTCGTGATCGGCGGCGTCTACCGCCTGCATCCGGGGCAGGTGCCCAACGCGGCCAGCCTGCGGCGCTGCTACCTGCAGGCGCGCCAGCGTTTTGCCGAGGCGCCGGGCGATCCCTCCACGGCCCGCGTCACCCCCTGCCCGGACGCCTCGGGCGTGCTCCACGCGGCCCTGGAGGAGGCCGCTCACGGGACGGGGGCGTAGCGGCAGGGGGGGCTCTGGCGGCCGTGGGTCTTGGGCGCGCCAGGCGCGTGCGGGTGGGCGCCCCAGGGGGGCATCTCCCGTGCCCTGCCTCCTCCACCGCGGCGCGGCGGCCCGCGGGCGGGTGCGGGCCGCGGTGATGGCGGACCCGCCGTCCTTCGCCCTTTTGCTTGGCGGGGTGCGGCCCGCTTCGGGGCGCGGCACGTCATACGCGGAGGGCCCCCAAAGGGGAACGGAGGGTGCGGACGCAGGGTGCCGGCCCTCGCTCTGCGTAAGCCGACCCCAGGGGTCGCCCGACCGGGCCTCGGCGCTCGATTCGGGGGCGCCGGCCGCGGGTTGCCCGCCTTCCTTGGGCCGGGCCTACGGTCCGTCGTGACGCGCTGATCGTGCGCCGACGGCCTGCGGCGTGGGCGTACGCGCCAGGCGTCCGCCCACGCCGGCTGGAGACGCGGCCCGTGGCCCGGGTGGGGCCTCGGCGGCCGCAGGCCTGCTGCCCCGTTGGCGCTCCGGTGCGGGCGGGCCCATCCCCGTCCCCCTCGTCCCCCCCGCACCCCGGGCCGTCTCCCCGGCGGGGGTAGTGGTCGCCGCGTCAAGGTCGTGCCGGGAGGAGAGGAACGGCGAGGTGTCCGCCACGGCGTACGTCCTGCCCACGGTGCTCTGCGCCGTGGGCGGGTTCGGTGAGCAGGTGTCCGCCGGAGTGCGGGCCAAGGGCCTGCCCGCCTGGTTCGACGCCGCCTGCGCCCACGTCCAGGTACCCTCGTGGCGCGATCTGGACGTCGAGCAGGTCTCCCGCGGGGAGGTTGCCGCCCTGCGGCAGGACCCGTTCGATCGCGGTGCCGCGCCAGCGCGTGAACGGAACCGGCTCTGCCTCGCGGTGCTGGCCGACCTGCGCCGGGGCTGGGCGGTCGGTGCGGACGCGGACGGGTGGTCGGTGCTGGTCGAGATCCGGGAGCGGCTGCGTGCGGAGCGGGAGGGGATCTACCGCGACGCCCTGGTGGTGGCGCGCGGGCCGGTTCCGCCAGGGATGCTGGCCGGGGCTGCCGCCGCGAACGTCGCCGTCCTGCAGGTTACCGACACCGACTGCGAGGGCAGGGTGTGGGACGAGGATTGGGTGGTCGCTGCCGGGGCTGACGCCGTTGTCGCGCTTGTGACCGCCGGCTTGGTCGCACGTAGCGAGTGGGGGCTGGGGCGCGGCGATTCGCTGCCCAACGACCGTTACGGGCTCGGCTGCCGCCTAGAGACCGCCGAGAGGGTGCCAGCGGCCCTGGAGCCGCGCCTTGTCGCCCTTGCGCGGCGTGGGGCCCGCGCCATCCTCGGTTTCTCGCCCGACCGCCCGCCGCGCCCGGAGGATGACGCCCGCACCGTGCTCGCCCACTTCCCCCCGCGCCTGCACCTGAGCGAGTTTTCGCGGCACGCGGACATCCTGCGGCACCGCAGTGCCCACCTCGACCGGATCGGGCGCGGGCCGGCCGCGGCCTGGCCCGACGGCGTGGCCGCCGCCGAGGCTTTCCTCTCCGGGCGCCACGTGGCGTGGGTGGCCCGGGCGTTCGCGGAACTGGAGCGCGGATGCGCTGAGCGCTACCTGCAGTCGCTCGATGGCATGCTCGCGTCCTATGCCCGGACCTACGTGCGGCCGTCGTGGATGCAGGAACTGTGCGACCAGGTGCGGCGCCAGGTCCTTGCGGAGGCCCCCCGGAGTGCGCCCCCCGGGTTCTCGGCCGTCCCGGCGCTGGAGGCGCAGTTGCGCCAGAAGCTGGCGCACCGGGTCCCGCGTGAGGCGAGCGCGTTGCTGACGGCGGTCGGCGTGCTCTTCGTCGGGGTGTATGTACGGCTGTTTGGTCCCTCGTTGCTGCGCGGTGTGTGGTTGGTCCCCCTCACCCTGCTCGTGCTGGCGCCGGCCCTGGGGTTCGCGATGGACGAGTGGCGGATCCGCCAGAACCTGCGCGCGCTGCGCGACGCCGTCCACGACAAGTACCGGCGGGCGGAGGACTTGCTGCGCCAGGAGGCCGAGCGCCGGGTGCGCGCGGCCCTGGTCGCGGCTGTGGACGCGCGCAAGGCGGTGTTGGTTGCCTTCACCAAGGCGCTCCAGGACGTAGCGGAGGGGGGGCCGACCGACGCGGCGGCGGATGTGGGGCTGCGGCCCGACGCCTGCCCGCCGCTCGACCCCTTGGACACCCCGGCGGACGGGGTCCTGCCGGCCATGCGCCGCTGGGCGGAGGGGATCGTAGGTCTCGACGACGCCGGTTCGGCCCTGCGCCATCCGGGCACGGAGGGGTGGCTGGCCGCCTGGGACCGGGCCACCCCCCTGGTGAGCCCGCCGCCGAGCCGGCAGCGTGACGAGACCGTCTTCCAGTTCGTTCCTGAAGCCTGGGGGGACGAGACGATGAAACTGCCGGACGGGGACCGCCCGACCACACTGCGGTGGGGCCTACCGCTGTACGGCACGTTGCGGCTCGTGCGCTGGCAGGCGGATGTCCCGTGGCAGCCCGGAGCGGGGCCGCCAGCGGGCGGGCTGCCGGTCGGCGGGTCGCCTGCGGGCTGGAGCTCCATGACAAGGACGCAGCCGATCGGGCGGTCGGCTGCCGGGTCGCCGGCAGGATGGAGCCTGTGAACCTCCTCTCGGCCTTCCTGGCTGGCGTGGCCCTCTGGCTGCTGGCGCTCCCCGCTGTCGCGGCATTTGTACGCGCGTCTTCCCGCTGGCCGCTGCAGATGGTCGTACGCCCCGCCGCCTCGGTGCTGGGCCTGGGCCTGGCGGCCCTGACGCTGTTCTTCGCGTGCCGCTGGCTGCTATGGCTGGCCGCGCGCTACGTGCGCCGCGCCGTCGAGCACGTGCCGGACCCACCTGTCGCGACGCAGGTCGAGCGGGCGACGCGGGTCGCCATGCTGCGCGAGGTGACGCTTGCCGTGGCGCTGCTCAGCGCGGTGGCCGCCGCTGGCGCCGTGTGGACGCAGGGCTGGCGCCCCGAGGGGACCTGGTACCTGCTGGTGCTGGCGGCGCTGTTCTCGCTGGTCGCCGTTGGCCGTGATCGGGCCCTGCCGCTCACGGCCGCACACGCGGAGGATGCACCCCGGCTGCCCCAGGGCGCCCCGCCCCCAGCCGAGGCCCACTGGGTGGCGCGGGTGTGGACCTGGGAGCCCGAGGAGCGCCTGGCGGAACTGGCGCGGAGGCAGTGCGGCCGGGAGGTGCCCTGGCGCACCGAGGCCTTGGCCGCGCTCGATGGCGATGAGCGCGGCTCCCCCCTGCCGGTCGGGTCGGCCCGCGATCCGGGGGCACCGGGGCCCGTCGCGTTGCAACTGGCCGAACAGATCCGTCAGACACCCGCGGGTGCTGCGGTCCCGGACCGGCCCGCCGTGCTGGCGGCCATCGTCGCGAGCACGGTGGTGCAGGGTGCGCGGCAGCGCCCCGAACCGGGCGGGGGGACGGTTCCCCGGGCGCGCCGGGGCCGGGCGCCTGTCAAGGACGCGTCCACGTCTCCCGGCGCGGCGTTGGCGCGCGGCGCCGTCCTGGACCGAGGTCAGGTGCGGGATCTCGTCGCGGAGGTCCTGGACGCCCTTGGCATCGCGTGTGAGGTCGAGGATGAGGGCTGCAGCGTGCACATGGGAGACGAGCGCCGCGCCGTCCTCCGCATCGCCGCAGACGCGCGGGACTGGCGGCTGACCGTGGGGGACGCGCCGGGCGAAAACGGGTGCTGATCGCGGGCGCGGCCGTGGCGCGAGGGTTGCCCCTACTCACTTACAACGTGCGCCACTTCACCTCGCCGAGGTCCGAGGCGATGAACAGGTCTCGATGCGGTTACGACTCCGAGGAGCTCGCCACGGCAGAGGGCTCTTGTCCGGCCCGATGCCCGCCCCACGGTCCCCTCTGCCCCAGGCAAAGCCGGGTCAGCCGCGCGCGCGGCCGCACTGGGCGCAGAAGCGCCACCCCTCGCGGAGCGCGCCGCCGCAAGCGGGGCGCGGCAGCGGCGCATCGGCGACCCGCGCCGCAGGGGGGCACGGCCCCGCCCCCCTACGGCACGGGGGATCGCCGCGCCCTCGGACGGTGCAGTGGCGGGGTGAGCGCCGGGCGCCGCGCCCGTGCCACCCCGTGGCCGCCCCCTCACCCCCTCCGCGGAGGCCGCCGTTTTCCGTGGCGCCAGCCAGGCTAGGCTCTCCTCCGGCGTGAATCCGAAGGGCAGGGATGCGAGGTCAACGGGGGGATCGGCGGGGCCCAGGGACCCCGACCTGCGACCGCCGGCTGCCCGGCCAGCAGGGGCTGCACCGCGGCGGTCAAGGCGTTGTAGAGCGCGGCGAGCGCGTCGCCAGCGCGCTCGCCGCCATACCAGCGCCGTGGCGGGCGCAGCGACC
>JAJZZC010000124.1 GCA_021797775.1 Bacillota bacterium | reverse complement strand
GGCTGCCAGACACGCCCGCCACACGCGGCCTCCACGCGCTGCGCGGGGACCCGGTGGTGGCGGAGACGATCGCCAGCGAGCACCTGATCGCGGCCCTTGAGGCGGCGGCGGAGCAGACGGGCGCGGCGGGCGAGGAGGCAACGGACGCGCTGGTCCTCGGGGCCCTGGAGCGCCTGGCCCGCACGGCAGCCGCTGGCGGGGCGCGGGGCGGCCGGGTGCGCGCGGCCCGGCAGCGCCGACAGCGGATGATTGGTGGCGTAACCTCTGCAGAGGCCCGGGCGGCGCGGGTGCGCGCGCCCGCAGCCGAGGTGGACGCGCGCGGCGAGCGGGCCTGGGACGAGGCCTGGACCGCCGCTGACCCCGCCCCCACGGCCGCCGACCTGGCGGGGCTCGCGCCGGCCGACCGCGACCTGGCCGAGGTGGACGCATGGATCGCCGCCTGCGCCGAGGCGGAGGAGTAGGCGCGGGGGCTTTACGCCCCCCGCTCGCAGCCGGGGCTGTCGCGTCGGCCGAATCCCGAATCCCCGAATCCACCGCCCGGGGCGACACGGAGATGGCCGCGGGGCGCGCGCTGGCCCCCACCGGTGTGGGCCCAGGTCCGGTCCGGCGGGGGCAGGGAGGGGGCCTGACGGGGTGTGTGTGGTGGGTTGCTGGGTTGCCCCCCCCCGTCAGGCCTCCTGTCTCCCGTCGGGCGGTACGGGGCACACTGCAGTGCGGCCCGTACCGCCCGACGCTCCCATCCCCTCTGTGGAGGGCCTGTGGAGAGCGGCCCGGAAAGCCGGCAAGCCCTGCGGCACAATAGGTTGCGGGAATCGCCCGCTCGCCAAATAACCCACCTATCACTTTCCATAGACCCCATATGCGGGATGTTCGTGATCTCCGAGTTAATGGTAGGGCTAGTAGGACTCGGGTGATGCCTCTGCGCGCGCCGCCGGGGGCGCCGGACGAACCGCCGGCGCTGCCCGGGGTCACGGCGCCGCCGCACGGCCCACTGATCCCGGCGCGTGGGGGCGACGCGCCAGCCCGGCAGCCCCCCGATGGCCTGCAGCGCCAGGCGCAATTCAGTTGCGCGGGCCCGCGCACGGCTCGGCGAGGCCGCCGGCATCCGCCACACATGCGCGCCCAACGCCTCGCGGCCAATCACCTGCGTTTCTCCAGGTCGCAGCCAAGAGCACAGCCATGCGTGTGTTAATCTCGCGATGTCACTTGATAGCGCACGCCGCTCGATTAGATCGACCTTAATCCACAACCACTGCGGGTCGTTTGCGAGTACGGCGGATAGATAGGGATTAACAACAATTACGCATCGGCCCTCTGACGCGCCCCGCGCCAGCAAGGTCCCGCCGCTGACTAAGTTCGTGCGGTCACGAATAACGTCGAACGTCGTGTGGCTCAGGCGGTCCAGCGCGTCAGCGACCCCCTTGCCCGTGGGCCCGCACCCACCCGCACTCGACGGATATCTCGCGCAGTGGTCGTCACGGCAAAGCATTCGCGTTCGCGATTGGCGGCGGAGCCCTTGAGTTTGAGGCTCAAAGCCGCACTGGAGCTGGATGTGGTGGGCGCGAGCCTAGTGTGCCCGTCGGCGCGGCCCAAACCAGAGAGTGCGAGGATCGCGAGGAATACACTCTGGTCGTTTGCCCCCAAACTCCAGGGTTCGACGAAGCGCCATGTTTCGCGCCCGCCGTCCGCTGCGAGAGTGACCACCACGGGCTGGTCGCGGCGAGTTTTCGCGCCCGCAGCGAAAATCATTGCCGCTGCGTGCGCATGCTCGACGCGTGCGTGGGGGTGCGTGGGCCACAAATCACAGAAATCACAGTCTTGCCTCCCCTTTCCCGCGCGCGGGCTTAGGTGTGCGCTGCGGCTCCGCCAATTGCGCCATTTCGAGCCCGCCGCTAGGCGCGTGTCTGTACCACAAATCCTTCACTGGTGGCGCTAAATTGCACCTGGCCAGGGAAACACGGACGTACCACCTGCGATGATCGGGAGGGACAGACAACGCCTTCGCCTCGTCTTGCGTCATAGTCTGCATGTTGAGTTGCCATTTAGCGTTATCCGTCCAGGCGGTGGTGCCGCGCGCTGCGTAGGATTCGGCTCCTGCGCCAGATAACATGCTGGCTTTATTGGCGTGGTGGGCAAAAACAATAGCCGCGCCGGTGTCGTGGGCTAATGATTCTAGCTGCAGCAACAACAGAGTGACCTGCGCGGAATCGTTTTCGTCACCGTCGTGGATGCGGCGCGCGGGGTCGACGACGATGAGGCGTGGCTGTGTCTGCAGTGCGGCACTGCGTAGCGAGTGATAGTTGCGAGTCGGCGTGATGGTGGTTTCGGCGCGGTTGTTACGGCTGAACGAAAACAATAGCGTACTTGTGGTGCCCTGCATGGCATATATGTGCAGGTGCGTACGGAGCATGTCCGACCAATCTGCAGGCATGCCGGGGTTTTGGCGGTACATTTGGCCGAAGGCGTACAGGCGTTGTGCGAGAATGGTCGGCGGCAATTCCGTGTCGTAGATTAATACATTGCTCGCGGGAGAATTAGAGCCACAGGGCAAAAACTGGGTACCCGTCGCCGTGGCCGATGCGAGGGCGAGCAACAGGGAGGTTTTGCCGGTGCCCCTGGGTGCTGCCAGCACACCGACCTGGCCGAGGGGCAGCCCGTATAGGGCGCACGGCGGCGAAGGCATGGGGGCCGCCAGCGCGGCGCCCACGTCCAGCCGTTGCCCCAGGCCACCGCTCGGCAGGGTGATCGTGCCCGCCCGGCGGATGGTATCCAGGTGGGTTATGTACGTCGCCAGCGCGAGAGGGGCGGGTAGGTCGCAGTCGGCGTCGCTCGGCGCCATGGGGGCCAAGGCCCCCATGGCGTCAGGCGGGGTGTAGCTGACGTAGTCGGGCCGCGAGGCTAGGGTGGCGGCGAGCGCGCGGAGCAGCGCCTGGGTGTCCGGGGCGGGCGCGAGGGCAGGTCGCGGGGCCGAGGCAATGGTAGCCACATGGGACTCCTTCAGGCTACCCCATAGCCCGCGATGGGGTTGTCCAAAAGATGGGGGCGGGAATAACCCATAGACCATCTCCTGTGTATGCCCTGTATGCCCGAAAACAAAAAGCAAGGGCCAGGAGCAACACTCCCGGCCCTTGCAAATCGTGGGTTTCGCCCTCGCCTTGGCCGCGCGGGCCGACCGGCAGCGAAACCCTCCTGCGCGCTCGCCCTATAGGCACCCTATAGGCGGTAGACGCACCAATCCCTGGGCTGGGGGGCCGCCCTGTGCGCGATGTGCCTACGAGCCCTACTACCCCAGCAGCACACCCAGCCCCATCCGGCACCGTCACGCTCGCGGCGGGGCGCTCTCGCGGCCCCCGACCCGGTGGCACCGGGTTGCTCCTGGTTCCCGCTGGTTCCCGGCCGCCCAATCGCAGGAGGCGGCCCGTCTCTGTCGTGCGACTCCGCGGGTCGCGGGCGCCCGGTCGCCACGCCGGAGTCAAATTGCGTATACCATACCCGGCCCCGCCGAGCAAGCGCCGCAAGTTGTAACAGTGTAACAGTTTGGTTACTTGCGCCCCAGGCGTTGCGGGCGTGGCGAAGCCCCCGCCGCCCCCTGCTGCGCGGGGGTCGTGCAGCATTCGTGCAGCATTGCGGTCGATTTGGGGGCTCTGACTTCCAGAGTCTGCTATCTGTGTGCCATGGAATCCTTCTCGCTGTAGGTGTCTAATAGTGGGGGCGCGGTGGGATTCGGACCCACGACCAGCGGATTATGAGTCCGCCGCTCTAACCGCTGAGCTACGCGCCCATTCCTTCCCTCCGCAGGGTAACGACGAACCCGGCGAGGTGCAACTCGGCGCCGCCGGGCGGACAGCCCCGGGTCTTCGGCCGTGCAGCAGGCGCCCCCCATGGTGCGACGACGCCTGCCCGAGCTGCGCCCCGGCCCGGCTCTGGGAACATCTCATCCAACGCGCGCCCGATGCGCCGTATACGCGATCGGAGAACCGCCCGGCCGCCAGGCACCCGGTGCCCGCCTGCGCAGGGCGAGGGCCTCCCCGGCCATCAGGAACCGAAAGGCCCGTGAGGCGTCCCAGCCCGCAAGGGTCAACCGTCGCCCCCCGGCTCGCCCGGCGCCCACATGCGCTTCACCGCCACACCACCACATCGCTCATACGCCTCGGCGGCCGCCGCCCGCGCGGCCGCCCGCTTGGCCATCCGGCGCTGGTAGAGCCGGCCGACGTACCACAGGATCAGCAGGTTCACGCCCAGGCTGCCGAAACCGGTCAACGCCGGGTGACGCGCGATGTTATAGAGCTCGATGGGCATGAACGACACGGTCTCAACGATGATGAGCATCTCGCCCCAAGCGTAGTCCCACCAGACGCCGATGGCCTCCATCGCCAACAGGATGCACCAGAAGACCAAGAAAAAGGCGATCAGGAGGACCGTGCGTGGGCCCAGGGTGGGCAGATAGCGCGCCAGAAGATGCACGAACAGGTGGCGCAGCCCTCCAGACACCTCATCGGGGAGGATCAGCCATAGCGGGTTGTCCACCACGCGGTCATGCACGAAGAAAGCCAGGCCCGCGCCGGCAGCGACGAGGATGGAACTGCCGCCCTTCTCCGCGGCGATCAGGGCGGTGACCAGGGGTCTTCCCCAGAACGTGCGGGAGGACACCCGTTGGATGCCTTTGCCGGCTGCCGAGAGGCGCACGCCGCCCCCCCCCCCTCCGCCGCCGCCGGGTTGGTCCGCCGCGAGGCGCGGGACCGGCCCGGCCCATTGTATCCGTCGGCATCCGCCGTACCGACGCCCTGCACCGGTCGCACCGACGCCTCACGGGTACGTGCGCCCGTAGACTACGGCGAAACGGAGCGTCGTCCTGCAGAGTATGACAGCCTGTTACAGGCAGGGATGGGCCGCCCGCCGCGAAATGGGCCTCGGGCGGGGCCCGCCGCTGCGGCCAGCGGGGGTCTCGATCCGCCCGAAGTACGCTCGCGGGGGCGACCGCCGGCCTTAGCGCGTCGCCGTCCCAGCGATCCCGCACAGCGGCCAATCCGAGGCAGAAAGGGGCGCGAGCCTCGGGGCAGAGGGTCGACGCGCACACCTGGCACACGCGATGCGCCGGGGCGCTCCCCTGCCACCGGGAATAGCGTGCCCACCCCATGGCGTCTCCTGATCGGTTGCGCGGCCGCGGGGCTGGTGGCCGCACTGGCATGGCGCGGCAAGGCCCTGGATCGGCCGGGCGCTGGCGCGGCCGTCGTCGTCGGCGGCCTGACCTACGGCGTGTCCGGGTGGGCCGGCGCGCTGCCGCTCCTCGCCTTCTTCCTGACCTCCACGCTCCTAGGACGCCTGCCCGGGCGCCCCCGGCACGGTCCGCGCGACGCGCGGCAGGTCATGGCCAACGGTGGCGCCGCGGCGCTGGCTGCTATCTGGTGGGCGGCGGCCCACACACCCACGGCCCTGGCCGCTCTGGCAGGGGCTCTCGCCGCCGCCAACGCCGACACATGGGCGACCGAGTGGGGCACGCGCCTCGGTGGCAGGCCGCGGCGCCTGCTGATCGGCGCGGTCGTGCCGACGGGGGCTTCGGGCGGCATGAGTACAGTGGGCACGCTGAGCGGGGCGGCCGGGGCCGCAGTGGTCGCCACGGTGGCGGCCCTGGCGTCGCCGCTCGGCCCGGGGGGGATGCCGGCCGTCTTCGTCGGCGGGGTAGCCGGGCTTTTGGCCGACAGCCTGCTGGGCGCCACCCTTCAGGCGCGCTTCCGCTGCCCACGCTGCGGCGCGCTCCTGGAGGAGCCGATGCACCAGGCGTGCGGCGGGGTGCGTATCGCATCCGTGGGCGGCCTGCGCTGGCTCGACAACGACGGCGTGAACGCAGCCGCCACCATCGCCGGTGCGGCCGTCGGCGCCCTGCTGCTGGCCGCCCACCCTTGACGCGTCCGGTGAGCACCCGGCCCGGCCGTAGGGCCTCAGATCAGCGCACCTTGCGCCAGCAGCACCTCGCGGCTGCGGGCGAACCAATCCGCCTCTTCGCCGCGGGGGCGCCTGGCCAAGCCGGCCGCCAGCACGCCGGCGGCGTGACCAGACGCAAAGGCCGTCCCCATCACGCGCGCGGAGGCCTGGGCGCCGTGGGAGGCTGAAAGGCAACGCCCGGCGGCCAAGACGTTGCGCAGGTCGCGTGCCACGAGGGCCCGGGCCGGGATCTGGTAAAAGCCATCGTTGCGGATATAGCCGTAGCGGGCATAGACGCGCCCCTGGTCACGCTCGTGGATTTCGATGGGCCAGCCGCCGCGGGCCACGGCGTCGGGGTGACGCGCCCCCTCCATGCACTCCCGGCCGTGCAGCACGTATCGTCCGACGATGCGCCGGGTCTCACGGATGCCGATCTGTGGCCCAGTGCGGCAGAGCCGCGCCCCGGCGCACCCCGGAAAGCGCTCCCGGAACAGGCGAACATAGGAGGCCACGGCGGCACGTGCCTGCACCTCGGCACGCGTCAGGGAATCGGCGTCCAGCCCATTGACCTGCGGGTCCTTGTGGAAGGCGGCCAGCACCTCGCCGGTGACCGGCAGCGGCACGAAGAGACCAGGCTGCGGCGCGATGTGCGGCCAGCCCTCGGCGTGGGCCCGCCCGACCAACTCCAGGATATCGGGGCGCCCGAGCGTGCCAAGCTGCTCCCAGTCCACCCCGGTCATGGTGAAGTACATCGACGCGGCCTGCAGAGTACCGTCCGCGTCTCCGACCGCAAAGCCGCCGCCCGCCAACGCCACAAGGTCGGCATCGCCGCTGCAGTCGACAAAGACCTCGCCCGTGGCACGCTCGGGCCCGCCCTTGCTGTGGAGCGCGATGTGCCGTACGCGGCCGCCCTCCACGGCCGCGCCCACGATCCACGTATGCAGGCGCAACCGAACACCGGCGTCCAGGACCATGCGGTCGAGTACGGACTTGACGATCTCCGGCTGGAAGGGGACGACGGTGTTGCGGCTGCCGGCCGCGCGGAAGGGGGGGCGGCAGCCCTCCTCCGCGATCAGGCGCTCAAGCACTTCGCCGCCGACCCCGGCCACGACCCGCTCGGGCTGCTCCCCGCTGGTGTAGAAGCCCGCAAAGCAGTTCACGCCGCTGTGCGTGCCCGCCCCGCCGAGGAAAGGATAGCGCTCCACCAGGAGCACATCCGCGCCCGCCCGGGCGGCGCCAACGGAGGCGGCCACGCCAGCGCTGCCGCCTCCCACGACCACGACCTCGGCACGCAGCTCCCGTTCCAACGGCGCCGCCTCCCAGGTCCGCTCGCCGGTGCGGCGGGCGACGTCCGCTGTTACGGGGCCGCCGCGCCGTCCTCCTGCCCAATGGCTCCGGGCGCCGCACGGGGCATCATCGCGCTATCCCGTCCCTGCACGGTGGCCCAGAGGTGGGGCAGCGGATGGTGTCGCCTTGCCGCGCGGACACCGCCCCAGTCGGCACCGAGGTCGGGACGCCGTCGGCCCGGCGGCGTCGGCTGCGCTTTGCGGCGGCGCTCCCCGGGGCAAGACCCATTGGCTAACAGCCTGCCCCAGGGACAGGGAGACGCTCCCGGCGCGCAGCAGGCGCGTGCCCGGGGTCGCCAGAAGAGTCCGCGCGAACAAGACCCGTGCGAGAGAATCCGCATAGGGAGGAATGCCGGATGCCCCAGTCCACCCTCACCTGGCTCGGCCACGGTACCTTCCTGCTGCAGAGCGGTGGTGGCCGCCGCATCCTGCTGGACGCCTGGGTAGAGCACAACCCCGCCTGCCCAGCGGCGTGGAAGACCCGCGCGCTGGAGGGCCTCGACGCATTGCTCATCAGCCACGGCCACGGAGACCACGTCCACGACGCGGTGCCCATCGCGGACGCCACGTCAGCCCGTGTCGTCGCCATCTTCGAGATCGCGCACTGGTTGCTCGGCAAAGGCGTGCCCGAGGAACGGGTGGTGGCCATGAACAAGGGGGGCACCGTCGACCTCGGCGGCCTCTCCGCGACGATGGTGCGCGCCGAGCACTCCTGCGGCATCAGCGAAGGCGACCAAATCCTTTACGGGGGCGAGGCCTGCGGCTTCGTGCTCACCCTTGAGGACGGTCGCCGTGTCTACCATGCCGGGGATACCGCCATCTTCGGCGACATGCGCCTGATCGCCGACCTCTGGCACCCGGAGGTGGCGGTCCTGCCCATCGGCGGCCACTTCACCATGGACCCCGAGCAGGCGGCCTACGCCTGCGGGCTACTGGGCGTGCGCGCCGTCGTCCCCGGCCACCACGCCACGTTCCCCGCGCTCCGCGGCACGCCGGACGACCTGCGCCGGGCGCTGGCGACCCGCGGGCTGCATGTCGAGGTGCGGGCCACGGAGCCGGGTGGCACCGTGGCCTGCTGATGTCGTCGGGGCCGGGCAGCGGGACCCCGGTGGCGCCCGGCCCCTCGGCGGCGGTTGGACGCGACCAGTCTCGCTCCATGCCCGCCGCCGCGCGCGGCAGGGTGGCCGTTGCGGGAAAGCGGCTTCTCAACCCCCCACACATCATCCCGCTTTGAGATCGCCGCAAGCCCGGACGGGCCAGGGCCGATCCGGTTGCGCGGTCGCCACGGTTGGTATAGCCTGGTGCCCGTCTGTCTCCCCCGTGGGGCGGCATGGAGGCGTGAGTTTGTCGACCACGCATAGCAGGACCCGGCGCATCCGTACGCCGATTGAGCGGCCGGAGGGACACGCGGACCCCGCCGCCCTCCGGTGGATGTACCGGCACATGGCGCTGGCGCGCGCGCTGGACGAGCGCATCTGGCAACTCTCGCGCCAGGGCCTGGTGCCGTTTGCGGTTACGGGGCGCGGCCAGGAGGCGGCGCAGGTGGGGCTGGCCGCCGCGCTGCGACCCGGCCTCGACTACGTCTACGCCTATTACCGGGACGTCGCCCTTGTGCTCTCCCTGGGGGTCACCGCTGAAGAGGTCATGCTCGCGGCCTTCGGGCGGCGGACCGACCCCTTCAGCGCCGGGCGTCAGATGCCGAACCACTTCAGCCACGCCCGCTGGCGCGTCGTCTCCGGTTCGAGCCCCGTCGGCACGCAGATCCCGCAGGCGGCCGGCACGGCCCTCGGCTGCCGCATGCGCGGGGAGGAGGCCGTCGTGCTGGTGACCTTCGGCGAAGGCGCGGCCAGCGAGGGCGACTTCCACGAGGGCCTGAACTTCGCCGCCATCCACCGCCTGCCGGTGGTGTTCGCCTGCGAGAACAACGGCTGGGCCATCTCCGTCCCCCAGCGGCTGCAACTGGCAGGCCCCGGGGTGGCGGCACGGGCAGCGGCCTATGGCATGCCGGGGCACGTCCTCGACGGCGCTGATCCGCTGGCGGTACGGGACGCCGCCCTGGAGGCGGTGGCACGCGCCCGCCGGGGCGACGGGCCCACGCTCTTGGAGCTGAAGGTGGTGCGCCTGGACCCGCACACCTCCACCGACGACGACCGCACATACCGGCCGGCCGCCGAGCGGGAGGCCTTGCCAGCAGCCGATCCCCTGCCCCGCTTCCGCCTGGGTCTGGTCGGGGCGCTGGGCGAGGCCGAGGTCGACGCGCTAGACGACGCGATCGCCGCAGAGGTCGACGCGGCCATGGCCGCCGCCGAGACCGCCCCGGAGCCGGGCCCGGAGGATCTGCTGCGGGACGTCTACGCCTCGTGAGCGCCTGCACGCTGGTGGAGGCCGTGCGCCGGGCCCTGCGCGAGGCCATGGCCGCGGACCCGGCGGTCTTCGTCCTCGGCCAGGACGTGGGCGTGCGCGGTGGCGTCTTCCAGGCCACCGCTGGCCTGCTCGCCGAGTTCGGTCCCGACCGGGTGATCGACACCCCCCTCGCCGAATCGGGCATCGTCGGCGTGGCCATCGGCGCCGCGCTGGCCGGCATGCGGCCCGTGGCGGAGATCCAGTTCGCCGACTTCGTGCATCCAGCGTTCAACCAAATCGTCAACGAGGCGGCCAAGCTGCGCTACCGCTCCGCGGGGGCGTGGTCCTGCCCGCTGGTGGTGCGCATGCCGTACGGGGGGGTGCGCGGCGGGGGCCTTTACCACGGGCAGTCGGTGGAGGCCCTCTTCGCCCACATCCCCGGACTGCGCGTGCTCTCACCCTCCACGCCAGGCGACGCGTACGAGATGCTGCATTGGGCCATCCGCTGCGACGACCCGGTCATCTTCCTCGAACCCAAGCGCATCTATTGCTCGGCGCGTGCGGACCTGCCCGAATGCCCGCGACGCGAGTCGCCGCGGACCGTGGTCCGGCGCCAGGGGGAGGACGCCACGGTCGTCAGCTGGGGGCTCATGCTGCACGTGGTCCTGTCCGCGGCCGCCGCCCTCCACGAGGAGGGCATCTCCGTCGAGGTCCTGGACCCTCGCTCACTCCGGCCGCTGGACATGCGGGCGATCCTCGACAGCGTGCGGCGCACCGGGCGCCTCTGTGTGGTGCATGAGGACAACGCCACCTGCGGCCTCGGCGCCGAGATCGCCGCGCGCGTCTCCGAAGAGGCGCTGTTCCACCTGGACGCCCCGGTGGTGCGGGTGGCGGCGCCCGAGGTGCCCGGGCTGCCCTACGCCCCCTCGCTGGAAGCGCTCGTTCTGCCTTCGCCGGAGCGCGTGACCACGGCGTTGCGCGCCCTCGTGGCCTACTGAGCCGCTCACAGGGGTGCGTCCGCCGGCACGGGCGTCCCCGGATCGCACGTGCTCGCGCCCTGCCCGCGGGCGTTTTTCCCTGCTCTGGAGGTGCCGTATGTCAACCCCCGTGCTGTTGCCGCAAATCGGCGAATCGATGGTCGAAGCCACCATCGGCCTGTGGCTCAAGCGTCCGGGCGAGAGCATCCGCCGCTTCGAGCCCCTGGTCCAGATCGAGACGGAGAAGGTCATCACCGAGGTGCCCTCCCCGTTGGAGGGCGTCGTGCGGGAGATTGTTGCCCGTGAGGGCGACACCGTGAAGATTGGCGAACCCATCGCCCTCATCGAGGAGGACTCCGCGGCGTCCGGGGAGCCCGCGCAGGCCCCGGCAGCGGCGGCGCATGCGCCCGAGCCGGGCGGCCCGCTCCCCGCCGCGTTCCCGCCGGGCGCGACGGCAGCGCAGCCCGGCGTGACACCAGCCCCCGCGCCCGGCGCCGCGGCAGCGCCAGCCGGCCCACTCGCGCCTGCAGCCGCTTCAGACACCCCCACCCCTGCGCCCGGCGGCCTCTTCCCATCCTCGCCCCTCCCCGCCGCGGCGGCGGCCCCCGGCGCCCCCATGCCATTGGCGGCGCGCACAGCGGAGGCCGTGGCGGCATACTCGCCCGCGGTGCGCCGCCTGGCCGTCGAGTACGGGCTCGATCCCCGCGCGGTGCAGGGCACCGGGGCTGGCGGGCGCGTGACGCGCGAAGACGTGGTGGCCCATGCCGAGCGCAGGCGCGCCGCGGACGCGCCCGGCCCGGCGGAGGAGGAAGTCGTCGCGCCGAGCCCCATGCGCCGGGCCATCGCCCAGCGCATGCTGGAGAGCGTGCGCGGCATCCCCCACGCCTGGATGATGGTCGAGGCGGACGTCACGGGGCTGGTGCGCCTGCGGCAAGCGGTCCGCGCCGAGTTCCAACAGCGCGAGGGCTTCGACCTCACCTACTTTCCGTTCTTCGTCAAGGCGGTGGTGGAGGCCCTGCGCGCCCAGCCCAGCCTGAACGCCTCCTGGACGGACGCGGGGATCGTCCAGCACCGGCGCATCAACCTCAGCATCGCCGTCGCCGCCGAGGACGGGCTGGTGGTGCCGGTGCTGCGCGGGGCGGACGGCATGAGCGTGGCCGGCATCGCACGCGCCGTGCGCGTGCTCGCGGAGCGGGCGCGCGCTGGCGACCTCGCGCCGGAGGAGATGCGGGACGGCACCTTTACGGTAAACAACACCGGCACGCTCGGTTCGGTGGTGTCCATGCCCATCATCAACGCACCGCAATCTGGCATCGTCACCCTGGAGACGATCCGCACCGAGCCGGCGGTGGTGGGCGAGGGCATCGCCATCCGCCAGCGGGTCCACCTCTGCCTGTCCTTCGACCACCGCGTGGCCGACGGGCTCGCGGCCGGCCGCTTCATGGGGCAGATCCGGCGCGTGATGGAGGCCTACGCCCCGGGGGACGCGGTGTACTGACGGGCGCCCGCCCTGGACGGCGGGCGCCTGGGTTTCCGGGAGGCACCCTCGGCGGGACAGGCGGTGTGGCGGGGAGCCCCAGCTCCCGCAACGGGAGCTGGTCTACCCAACGGATAACCTGGACGAGCCATGCGGAATCTTCACGACCGTAGCGGACGGCCGTCGCAGAAGGGTGCCCGGACGCCGCACGCACGGGACGGGCGCCCCCTCAGCGCAGGCAGCCACGGGGGCCCGCGGTTCTGACCGGCGTGGGCTTTTCTCCTTGGCCGGCGGCGTCTTTGCGCCTCTCCCCGGGCCCCGTCTGAGGACGGCGGCCGCGACCGCCGTCCTCCCCCCCGCTTCCCGCACCAGCGCGAGCACTGGGCAGGGGCTGCCCGTTCGCGAGGGCCATGGCCACGACTGCCCAAGCAGGTCGTTCGAGGTCCAGTGGCTCGCTCAAACGGCGGCGGCCCCTCTTCCCATCGGCCTCCTCCGGTAGTAACCCACGGCCAAGACACCACGGAAGAGCAAGTCCAGCCGCCGATCCGCTGTGGTCCCTGGCCACTCCCGCGTGTCGAGCACCGCCCCCGGGTCGGGCACCACGCCGATGCGGGGGCTCTCGAGCCCCCGCATCGGCTGCCGGCGAGCGGACGGCGCTGAACCTGGGCCGCGGTGGCCCGGGTATCGGGGTGATGCAGCGCGACCACCCACCGGGTCCGAGCCTCCCTCCCATGGCTGGGAAAACACGTCCCCGGCATCACGCCCCGGGGCAAACCACTCGCCGACCTGCGACGCCCGCACCGGTAACCGCCGCAGGATGGCATCCGTACCATCTTCCAGCCCCCCGCCATCTTGCACAGGATTGCGTTGTCATGTAGGATGCGTCTACTGCACGCAGTAAGGGGCTTCCGACATGAAGTCGACGCTGAGCGAGCGTGGGCAGACCGTGGTTCCGGCTGAGTTGCGTCGCCGATACGAGCTGAAACCTGGAACCGAGTTGGAGTGGCTGGACACCGGGCACGGACTGTTGGTTGTGCCCGTACCCACCGATCCGCTCGCTGCCCTGGTTGGCCGCGGGCAGGGGGAAGGGCTGCTCCCGAAGCTGCTGGAGGAACGGCGCCGGGAACGAGGCCCGGAACCCCAGTGAGCCCGGCAGGCGCACCAGACGGAGCGGCGGGGATCGAACGGCAGCAAACGACCGGGTGGGAAGCCGGCCTTCCGGCAGAGCCGGTAGAGCCGGTGGCCATTGCCTACACCGCGGCGGGTGAGCCCGGCCCATGCGTATTGGATACCTCAGCCGTACTCGCCCTGGTGGAGCGGGAAGAGGGAGCCGACACGGTTCGTGACGTCATCCAGCTGGGCAGCGCGGTGCTCCCTTGGATTGCGGCGCTCGAACTGCATTACATCACGAGTCGTGAGGTGTCCCGGGAAGAGGCGGAGTCACGTCTCCTGCTCCTCGCCAACGCCGGAGTGCGGGTTCAGGCGACCCTGACGGATCGGTTGTTGCGCACTGCCTCTGCACTGAAGGCCAACTTTCCCGTATCGCTGGCGGACGCCCTGATCGCGGCTGTCGCCATCGAGGAGAACGCGATCCTCGTGCACAAGGACCCCGAATACCTGCCTCTGCGGGACAGAGTTCGCCTCTTGTCCCTGCCCTTCAAGTCTGTCCCTTGAAGCGGATTTTGCCCGCGACTGGTCAAGCTAAGCCGAAGTCGACCACGGGGAGGTCGTGCTCCAGGGTATGGCGGGCGCGCGCCAGGACGTCCGCCTCCCACGGGTGTAGCGATCGCCCCTCCCCGTCCCGGGCGTGGAGGATAACGGCATAGTCGAAGTCGACCACGGGGAGGTCGTGCTCCAGGGTATGGCGGGCGCGCGCCAGGACGTCCGCCTCCCACGGGTGCAGGGATCGCCCCTCCCCGTCCCGGGCGTGGAGGATAACGGCATAGAGGATGATCTGG
Source organism: Bacillota bacterium (assembly GCA_021797775.1). Taxonomy (GTDB): domain Bacteria; phylum Bacillota; class Sulfobacillia; order RBS10-35; family JAJYVN01; genus JAJZZC01. Next base: position 626 of record JAJZZC010000124.1, on the reverse strand, counting down.
CGGAACCGGAGGAATGGCGGCAACTGACGGAGCCAGAACGGTGCCAGGTTCTTCTCCTGCGTATACCCGCCGAGGTACTCGTCGAGGAACCGGCGGACGAAGTCGGGTCTGGCGTCGTCCGCCGTGGCGACCCGGTAGAACAACGAAACGGCGATGTCGTTGACGAACCCGCCGACCTACGACCGGCTGCTGCACCAGTTGGAGCAGGCGGGGGCGCTTGAGCGCATCACGGGTCTGGCCTTCGGCCGTTCCCCGGCCGGTTCGGGCGTTACCAGCGAGACGCTGTGCGCGATCATGGAGACCTTGCGGCTGCCGCCGGGCATCCCGGTGGCGGCCCCCGCTTTGGCTGGTTCTAGATGGACCCGCCGGAGGGGGTCCCTTGGGGGAGAAGGGGTTGAGCCCGCTGGAACTGGTGGAAGTGGGCGTTCGTCCTAGACATACGCACGGGCGGCGGCGGAGGCGGAGGTGAACGTTGGCTCGCGGTTATCCGTTTGGCTTAACGAGTGTCCCGGTCCTTGGTGATGACTGAGAACACAGGATCTGGCGGTCCCCGCTTTGCCCCTTGCGTCGCCTAGACAACGCGCCTATACTCTAGGCATGTACCTGCGGACGATGACCCGGCACAA
>JAJZZC010000123.1 GCA_021797775.1 Bacillota bacterium | reverse complement strand
CCAGGATGTCGTCGGCCTCTTCCACGGCGGTGTCGATGATCTTGATGTCGCCGGAGAGTTCCCGGACCATGGGCGCCGAGGGGATGCCGAAACGCCGCAGCGAGATGCGCGGGATGGTGAAGACCCCGCGGATGCCGTGGTCCCGATGTTCGCGGTGCAGGGACTGGTCGGCGGGCACGGGCACACCTCCCGGGCAGCGGTGCGCCGCCCAGCATAGCGGCAATCCAGCGCCCGCGCACCAAGGGTCATTGGGGCCCATCCGGCCGGCGCGCGGGGATCTCCGGCGATCACAGTGCTGGTTGTAACCAGAGGCGGCTGCATGGTGATGTTCTGGAGCGTCTGATCGTGGCCGTCGGGCGAAGCACGCCGTTTCCCTATTCCGCGCTCATGCGACGACACCCGTGGCCACGTAGCGGTCGTGTGTCGCATCGTGGCCGGGCCCCGCCGTCCACGCCCCGCCGCCCGCCACGGCGGGCACGCTGTCAAACGACCCTGCCGCTCGTCTGGATTGGTATAGCCCATCCGTCTGCGGCGACCAACGCCCACGGGGGTACCCGCTACCCCTGGGCGGTCTGGAGTCAACTGGATGGCCAGAACTGCTGAAGCCATCCCAGCGGCCCGGCGGGCCGCCGCCATCACCCTGTTGTCAGCAGTTGTTCCGGCAGATCATGTTGGGTTCGATGCGCGTCCAGTTTTTGCCGCCATCCAATGTTTTGAACAGGACCGTCCGGTACGGATTGGGGTAGTTGCGCACCGGCGGAAAGTACCTGGAGGCGTTCGGCACCGACGTGGGGACGGTTTCGGCCAGAAAGCCGACCCGGGCAGAGACGAACGACAGGCCGGATAGGATGCCGCTTCCGGCCGGGAGGTCGCCCTCGGCCGTCCATATGCCGCCCCCATCGGTGGTCGCGTAGACCGTGGTCCCATCCACGACCCATGCGTCCCGTGCGTTGAGTACGAACCAGGGATTCGGTGCGGGGATGTGCGGGTGCGCGTTGTCAAACGGCGCAACGGCGCCGCTCGGCGCGGGCGGCGTGTTGGTGTCCTGAGGGGGCAGGGGCACCAGCGCCGGGCTGATCGTGTCAGGAAGCGGCTGCGTCGCCTTCCAGGTCTGCCCGCCATCCGTGCTCCGGTAGAGCACTGCTGCGGGCGGCATCCCCGGCGCCTGCAGCTGTACGGCCATCGTGAGGTCGGTGCCGCCCGAGTCCACCACCGGCCCCTCGCTGACCGTGGCGTAACGGTAGGCCGCCGGGAGGGGCAGCAGTTTGGGGGCCCACATCCTGCCCCCGTCCACCGTCGACATCAGCCAGACCGTCTCGATGGCCGTTCCGGTGATCCACCCCGTGCCGTCCGCCATCATGGTGAGCGTCTCCGGCACGCCCGCGGGACCGGCAGAGCCGGGCCCGCCGAGGAAGATCACGCCGTCACGGGTCCACGTGTTGCCCCCATTCCGGGTCGAGTAGATCAGGTCGGTGTTCTTCGCGGCACAGCACGGCTGCAGTAGCACCCAGCCATCCCGCGCGTTGGCGAAGGAGCTGATGGGCGGGGCACGCCAGAGGGATGCGCTCAGCACGGAGGGCGGCATGGCCGTCCAGGAGCGCCCGCCGTTGGCGCTCTCGGTCAAGCGTCCTCCGACATATGCCCAGCCGAGAGTGCATGGCTGCAGGCTGCACAAGCCGGAGGCGGTGGCCGCGACGACCGAGCCGTCTCGGGGGATCATCGCCGACACCGACTCGCCGGCCGGGGTGGCAGACCTCCAGGTGAGCCCGCCGTCCATGGTTTGGATGATTGCGTCATATCCGTCCTGCTCGGGTCCGGTGACGGCCCACCCTTTCTCGGACGTCACCATCTGCAGGGCCGTGATGTACGGCATCGGGATGTGGTGCTTCGGGATCTGCTGCGGAATCGGGATCGCGCGGAGGCTGAAGGGGCCGGGCCCCGGATCCGGGGGCTGGGCGGTGAACACGGTCGGCCGGACGCCCTCCTCCCGCCAGAAGAAAGCGGCGTCGCCGGTCATACCGACAATGTAGCCGAGTCGTCCCTGTTCGATAGTCCCGTAGTGACCGTTGGTGTCCAGGTATTCGAGGGACCACGACGGAAGGGGGCCTTGCGCGTTGCTCTTGCTGATCACCACTAGGCCACGGCCGCCCGGCAGCGAGGGCCTTCGCCGTGTATGCCAACGAGTATCAGCTGCTCCCCACCGAGCGCATCAGCGAACTGATCTACGAGTTCACGGGGCACCGCCTGAGCGAAGGGACGCTGTACAACCCTCAGTGCCGACATCTCCGCAGCCCTGGAACCGTTCGTGGTGCGGACGCGCGCTTTGTTGGCCGCCGCACCCGTGGCACACTTCGACGAGTCGGGGATCCGGGTGCAGGGCAAGCTGCAGTGGGCGCACAGTGCCAGGACCGTCACACTCACCGCATACACGATCCATCCCAACCGTGGCGAAAAGGCCATGAACGCGGCCGACATCCTGCCCGCGTTCTCCGGGGGGGCCATCCACGACAGTTGGGGATCCTACTGGACCTTCTTGTGTGAGCACGGGCTGTGCAACGTCCATCACCTGCGCGAACTCCAGGCGGTGCTCGATCTCGACGGGCAACCCTGGGCAAAGGCCATGGGCGACTTCCTGCTCTCAGCCGATCAGGCCGTCCGCTCCGCCGTCGCCGCGGGCGAAGATCGCTTGCCGCCCGCGCAGTTGACGGCCTTGGAGGCCCAGTACGACGGACTGATCGCTTAGGGGTTGGCCGCCAATCCGCTGCCGGCCCCCCCGCCGGTCCCGCGGCGCGGCCGGCTGAAAAAGAGCAAGGCGCGCAATCTGGTCGAACGGCTGCAACTGCGCAAGGATGCCGCGCTCCGCTTCCTGCACGACTTCCGAGTGCCCTTCAGCAACAACCAGGCGGAACGCGACATTCGCATGGTGAAGGTCCAGCAGAAGATCTCCGGCACGTTCCGTAGCGCGCACGCCGCTGCCGACTTCTGCCGCATCCGCGGGTACATCTCGACCGTCAAAAAGCACGGCCTGCCGGTCCTGGACTGCCTGCGCCACGCCTTGGAAGGCCGGCCCTTCCTGCCCCCCGTCGCTGCCGCCGATCCGTCCGTTGTTCAGGGACCCAGCGACCCCGCGTCGGCCTCCCACCACGACCGAGTTGGCCTTGCCCAGCTCACCGCATCGCCCTGATCCGATCATCCCGCCGGGTACTTCCGCCAGTTGAACGAACCCGCCCCATCGGCTCCGCCGACCTGCGGATCGACACTACGCCTGCCCATCATTGCCCTCATTCCCGCGCCCCCCTCTACCGGGGCCTGAGCAGTTACGCGCCATTGTTCGTCTCGCGTTCGAATGTGAACTACACGGTCACATCGGCCACAGCGCCGCCGTCCCGTCCGCCCCAACGCGCGGCAGGATTCGACCGCCCTCGTGCAAACCCTTCCAGCGGGTTCGGGTTCAGTGTAGTGTAGGGAGCGGGGGGTGCCATGGCCCGGCTGCAAGACCTTCGCGCGGGGGCCACGCGCGAGGGGCTCAGTGGGGACGGCCTTGCCACCATCATTGAGGTGACCCCGCACGGCAGGGGCGCCGCACCGTCGTCTAGCGCGACGAGGCGGGGCGGCTGGGGGAACGTGTCCTACACGCGGAGCGAACAGGCCCGCCAGCATAGGCTTGAGGCCGCGCGACCGCTCGCGGTAGACCGGGAGGTGGCAGCCTCCGCGCTGACTACCGCGGCCAGGATCCCGCCGTTGCCGGCTTCCAGTCGGCCTCAGAAGGGAACGGTCGACAGGCTATGGGGTCCGCGAGCCCGTTAACCATCGAACCAGGCGCCGCACTCTACGACCGCCACCGCTCGCGCGCGGTGCGCGTGGCGGCGGTGGAGCGCATCGGGCACCTCGTGCGCCTGGAGTTCGACGACGGCGAGCCCATCATCCTCGACGGGGGTCGCCTGGCCGAACGGTTCGAGGTTCGCGGCGGCGGCGCCAGCACGCCAGCCGCATACTCTGCCGATCCGGAACTCGTCCGCCAGGTGGCCGAGGGTCACCGGCTCGCCCACGCCTACCTCTTCGACCCGTTCTTCGCCGGCGAGACGGCGCTGATCGACCCGCTGCCGCACCAGTTCACGGCGGTGTACGACCAGCTGATCCCGCAGCCGCGCTTGCGATTTCTGCTGGCCGACGACGCCGGCGCCGGCAAGACGGTCATGGCGGGCCTGTACATCCGCCACCAACTGGCGCGCGGCGCGGTGCGGCGGGTGCTGGTGCTGGCTCCCGCCGGCCTGGTCGGCAACTGGCGCCGCGAACTCTGGCGGTTCTTCCACCTGCGCTTCGAGATCGTGGGCCGCGCCGAGACCTTGCGGGACAACCCCTTCGCCGACCCCGCCTTCGACCTCGCCGTGGTCAGCGTCGACACCGCCGCGCGGGAGCGGGTGCGGCGCCTCCTGGACGACCCCGCCGTCCCGCCGTACGACCTCGCGCTGTTCGACGAGGCGCACAAGCTGTCGGCCTACCGCGACGGCAAGCTGGTTTTCCAGCGGAGCGACCGCTACGCGCTCGCGGAAGATCTGGCGCGCCGCACGCGCCACCTGCTGCTGCTCACCGCGACCCCGCACATGGGCAAGGACGAGCCCTACGCCGCCCTGTGGCGGCTGCTCGACCCCGACCTGTTCGCCTCGCCCGACGCCGTGTGGGCGCTCGACCCGGCGGAGCGGCCCCGCTACCTGCTGCGGCGCCTGAAGGAGCACATGACCGACCTGGAGGGCGGGCCGCTGTTCCGCCCCCGCGCCAGCCGCACCGTGCTCTACCCGCTGGCCGAGGGGCCCGAGAGCGAGCAGGCCCTGTACGAGGCGGTGACCGCGTACTGCGAGCGCTTCTACGCCAGCGCCGCCTCCCGCAACCGGCAGGCGGCGGCCCTGGCCCTGACCATCCTGCAGCGGCGGCTGGCGAGTTCGACCTGGGCCATCCTCTGCTCGCTGCGCACGCGTCGCGCCAAGCTCGCCGAACAGCTGGCCCGGCTGCAGCAGGGCTTGGTCGGCGCGGCGGACCTCGCCGCACAGCAGGCCGCGCTGCCCCAGGCCGACGTGCGCGACCAGAAGACCGGCGACGAGGAGGACCTGGTCGACGGCGAGGAGGAGTCGGAGCGCGCCGACCGCGACGTGCAGGGCGCGACGGCGGCGGACACGGTGGCCGAGCGCCTGGACGAGTTCGGCGAGGTGGAGCGCCTCTGCGCCCTCGCCGAGCGGGTGCACGACCTCAAGCAGGAGAGCAAGTTCCGAAAGCTCCAGGAGGCGCTGGAGGCCTACCCCGACGCCAAGGTGCTGCTCTTCACGGAGTACCGCGACACGGCGGACTTCCTGGTGCGGCGGCTGCAGGGCATCGGCTTCGGCGGCCGCGTGGCGCGCATCGACGGCGGCATGCCGTGGGAGGAGCGCGAGCGGCAGGTCGCCCACTTCGCCGCGGAGGCGCGGTTCCTGGTGGCCACCGACGCGGCGGGCGAGGGCATCAACCTGCAGTTCTGCTGGCTCCAGGTCAACTACGACGTGCCCTGGAACCCGGCGCGCCTGGAGCAGCGGCTGGGGCGCGTCCACCGCTACGGCCAGCGCCACGACGTGGTCGCCCTCAACATGGTGGCCGAGGGCACGCGCGAGGGCCGCGTGCTGGAGGTGCTGTTCGAGAAGCTGGAACGCATGCGGCAGCGGCTGCGCTCTGACCGCGTCTACGATGTGCTGGGCGAGCTGTTCGCCGGCCGGCCCCTGCCCGAGATTATCGCCGAGGCCGTGCTGCGCGGCCGGGTGGACGAGGCGCGCGCCGAGGTCGCCGAGCGGGTCGAGGGCAGCGCCGCCGTGGTCGCGGAGAGGACCGGCGGCCGCGTGCCGACCGCGGACGAGGGCGGCCTGCTCGCCTCCCTGCGGGCGCGGCAGGAGGCGGCCGAGCAGCACCGGGTCATGCCGGCGCACGTCGCCCGCTTCTTCGCCCACGCGGCGCGCTACGCGGGCTTGGTGCTCGAAGGCGACCCCGCCGCGCTCGGCCTCTTTCGCATCAGCGACCCGCCGCCGCACGTCGCCCGTGCCCTCGCCCACTACCCCGCGGCGCTCCGCGACCGACTGACGTTCGACCGCGGGGTCGCGCTGCCGCAGGGCGCCGCGGAGGCCCTGGCCGTGCACCTGCACCCGGGCGAGCCCGTGTACGAGGCGGTCGTCGGGCCGTTCCTCGGCCGGCACGGCGAGGCGGCGCGGACGGGCGGCGTCTTCCGCGACCCCGGCGCCGACCGCCCGTACCTGTTCGCCCTCGCGGGCCTGCCCGTGCTCGCGCCCGGCGAGGGCGCGCCGGAGGTGGCGGCGGAGGCGTTCACGGGCATCTGCTGGGACCCGGTGCGGGGGTATGCCGCGCGCCCCGCACACTGGCTCGCCACGCTGCAGCCTGCGGCTGGCGCTCCCGCCGAGGTGCGCGGCTTCCCTTCGCCGCCCGATGACGGCATCGAGGGGTGGATGCTGCGCGAGCAGGGGGCGCCGCTGCTGGCGCGGGCCGAGCGGGAGCGCCGGGAGCGGCTCGCGGTGGCGCGCGAGCAACTGCAGGTGGCCTTCAACCTGCGCGAGGCCGACCTGCTGACGCAGCGCCGGAAGCTGGAGGAGGCGCGGGCCAAGGGCGACCCGCTGGCCGAGCACCAACTGCGGCAGTGCGACGCCGAACTCGACGCCCTGGATGGCCGGCGGCAGGAGCGGGCGGACCGGCTGCAGGCGGAGGTGGACGGCCTGCGCCTCGGTCCCGTGACCGTCTGGGCCCGCGCCCTGGCGCTGCCGGGGGCCTCCGATGACCCGGACGCGCCCTTCGGCGAGAGCGAGCAGGTGGCGATGGCCGTGGCCCGACGGGCCGAGGAACTGGAGCACGCCTATGTGGAGGACGTGCACGAGCCCACGCTGGCGAAGGGGTACGACCTGGAGTCCCACCGCGCGGACGGGACGGTGCGCTGGATCGAGGTCAAGGGCCGGGCGGGCACGGGCCCGGTCGAGCTGTCCGACCACGAGTGGGCCCAGGCGGCGCAGCATCGCGACCGCTACTGGCTCTACGTGGTGTGGAACTGCCGGGGCACGCCGCGGCTGCGGCGCATCCCCGACCCCTTCGGCGTGCTGCTGGCCGGCGCCAGGGGCGGCGTGCGCATCGAGGCGGGCGCGATCGTCAGGTTTCCCGAGGAGGCCATGCCGTGAGCCGCCGCCTGATCGAGGAGGCGTTCCCGCTCAAGAAGGTGTCCGAGGACAGCCGCCACGAGAAGAGCGTGCGCCACGGGCACATCTCCACGCTGCACATCTGGCCGGCGCGCCGCCCGCTGGCCGCCTGCCGCGCGGCGCTCATCGCCGCGCTGCTGCCGGACCCCGGCACGCCGGAGAAGCGCGAGGCATACCTGAAGCGCATCGCCTCGATCACCCGCTGGGGCACGGAGAACGGGCCGGAGCTCGACCTGCTCGCCGAGGAGATCCATGCGGCGTACGGCGGCCGGGCCCCTCGTGTGCTCGACCCCTTCGCGGGCGGCGGCGCCATCCCCTTCGAGGCCATGCGCCTGGGTTGCGACGTGACAGCGGTCGACTACAACCCGGTGGCGTGGTTCATCCTCCAGTGCGCCCTCGACTACCCCCGCCGGCTGGCGGGCCGACGCTGGGCGCTGCCCGACCTCGGCACGCAGCCTGCCTCCAAGGGCCCAAAGCCACGGTCGCTGACGCCCGACGCGACCGACGGCGACCTGGAGGCGCACGTGCGGCTCTGGGGCCAGTGGGTCCTGGCGCGGGCCCGCGGCGAGCTGGAGCGATACTACCCCGAGGTCGACGGCCATCCCGCCGTCGCCTACCTGTGGGCACGCACGGTGCCCTGCCAGGACCCCGCCTGCGCCGTGGAGATTCCGCTGCTGCGCACGGTCTGGCTGTGCAAGAAGAAGGCCGAGGGCAGGCGACCGGCCAAGCTGCGGGCGTTGCGGCTGCTGCCGCGACCCGAGGAGCGGCGCGTCGACTTCGAGGTGTTCGCGCCGGAGAGCGAAGGGGAGCTGCCGGCACGGGGGACGATGGCGCGGACGGGCGTGACCTGCCCTTGCTGCGGGGCGTTCATGCGGGACGAGTACGTGGCGGCCGTGAGCCAGGCAGGTCGTCTGGGGGCTGTCATGACGGCCGTGGTGGTCGACACCCCAAGCGGTAAGGAGTATCGAGCGGCTACGGACGAGGACCGCGCGCTGGCGCGCTCGGCTGCGGATGCCGTGGTCAAACTGCCGCAGGAACTGATCCCGAACGAGCCCCTGCCGCCGCCGGGAACCCTCGGTTTTCGCGTACAGCGGTACGGCTTCAAGCGATGGCGGGATCTGTTCACGCCGAGGCAGATCCTGGCGCTGGCCACATTCGTGCGGCTGGTGCGGCAGGCACGGGCGGAGATGGAGCGCCTGGGCTATCCCGTGGAGTGGTCCGAGGCCGTCACGGCGTACCTGGCGGCAATGGTGGATCGGCTGGCGGACTACAACTCGACGGTCTGTATGTGGCTGCTAAGTCTTGAAGCAATTGCGCACACGTTTACGCGCTTCGCCCTACCCATGGTGTGGGACTTCGCCGAGACGAACCCCGTGGGGGACGCGACCGGGGGCTTCTCCGGCGCCGTCGATTGGGTGGCGAAATTCGTGGGACATGCGACCCAGGGCCTTGGTGCGGCGCGGGCACCCTCCATCTCCTGCGGCACGGCAGAGGCCTTGGCCCAGGTGCCCACCGCCTCACTGGACTGCGTCGTGACCGACCCGCCCTACTACGACGCGATCCCCTACGGTGACCTGTCCGACTTCTTCTACGTCTGGCTGCGGCGCAGCGTCGCCGATCACTTCCCCGAGGTGTTCTCTGCTCCCACGGCGGCCAAGGACGGCGAACTGGTCCAGAAGCCCAACGGCGACGGGGGCCCCGACCGGGCCCAGCAGGTCTACGAGGACGGGATGGCGCGGGCCTTCGGTGAGTGCTGCCGGGTGTTGCGGCCGGACGGCACGATGGTCATCGTCTTCGCCCACAAGGACCCCGCCGCGTGGGAAACCCTGGTTACAGCGATGATTCGCGCTGGCTTCACCGTGACCGCGTCCTGGCCCATCGACACCGAGCGCGCTGCTCGTGTACGGGCCAACGCATCGGCCGCGCTGGCTTCCTCCGTCTGGCTGGTCTGCGAGAAGCGCCCTGCCACCGCGGGCACGGGGCGCTACGCCGAGGTGCGCCGCGCCATGCAGGAGCGGATCACCGAGCGCCTGCGCTACTTCTGGGACCAGGGCCTCGCCGGTCCGGACTTCGTCTGGGCGGCCATCGGCCCCGCCCTGGAGTCATACAGCCGCCACACCGCCGTCCGGCGCATCGACGGCTCCGAGTACAGGGTCAGCGAGTTCCTGCGCGAGGTGCGCCGCCTGGTGACCGACTTCGCCCTCGGCCAGATCCTCCACGGCACCAGCACCGAGACCGTAGACGAATGGACGCGCTACTACCTCATGCACCGCCACAGCTTCGGCCTCGGCCCCGCGCCGGCGGGAGAGTGCATCCTGCTGGCGCAGGGCTACGGCCTCGACCTGGGCGACCTGCGCGGCCCCCGCGGCATCTTCGGCGTGGCCTCCAAGCAGAAGCCCAAGGACGACGATAACGGTGACGAGGACGCGGGCGACGCGCTGGCCGCCCGCGGCTCGGGATCGGAGCTGCGCCTGCTCGGCTACGACGAGCGGCGGCGGGCCGACCTGGGCGAGCCGCACCCGCAGGGCGGCCTGCCGTACGTGGACGGCCTGCATCGGCTGCTGCAGCTCTGGGCGGCCGGCAACAACGACGGCGCGCACGAGTATGTGCGGAGGCACGGCCTGCGGGAGAACGACCCGTTCTGGGCCGTGGCGCAGGCCGTTCTGGAGATGGCGGAGCCGCGCAGCCGCGAGCGGTCGCACCTCGAGGCGGTGGTGGCGTGGGGCCGCGGCCGGCCCGCCACGCCGACTGCCCAGGAGCAGAGCTTTCTCGAGCAGGCGGGGGTGCGCAGGCCATGAGCAAGGCAGCCAGGCCCGACGACACGGGGCGACGCCCGTGGCACCAGGACTGCAGGCTGCGTGAGGACGTGCGCATGGGGAGCACGGGCGCCGCGGAGTTCGCGGCGGACCTGCAGAGCGTGCGCACGGGGAAGGCGCCGCAGGTCTATGCCGACCCGGCGGCCTTCTTCGCCCGCACCTACCCCACGCACAACCTGCGCGGCCTGGTGCGCGACGTGCTCCTGCGGCTGGAGGGCCGCGAGGGCCGCCCCGTGCTGCGGCTGCAGGTGGCCTACGGCGGCGGCAAGACCCACGCCCTGCTCTCCCTGCTGCACCTGGCCGAGCACGGCCGCGAACTGGCCAGCGACCCCACCGTGCGCCAGTTCCTGGACTTCGCGGGGCTCCAGGAGGCGCCGGCCGCGCGGGTGGCGCTTCTGCCGTTCGACCAGTTCGACGTGGAGGAGGGGCTGACCGCCTACGCGCCCGACGGGCGCAGCCGCCGCGTGCGCACGCCGTGGGGCGCCCTGGCCTACCAGCTCGGCGGCGACGCCGGCCTGGCGCGCGTGGCACGGCATGAGGCCGACTACGTCAGCCCGGCCGAGCCCGTGCTGGCCGAGCTGCTCGGGCTGCCCGCCGCGCAGGGCCTGGCCACGCTGGTGCTGGTGGACGAGGCCGTCTGGTACGGGAGCCAGGCCGTGCACCAGGACCCGCGGCGCCTCGGTGTCCTGCGCGACTTCTTCCAGGTGCTGACGCAGGCCGCGACGCGCCAGCCGCGCACGGCGCTGGTGGCCACGCTGGTCTCCTCGGACGTGTATGCGCACGACCCGACGGCGCTGTCGGTGCTGCAGGCGCTGGAGGCCGTGTTCGGCCGCGTGACCGAGACGGCGGAGCCGGTGGTGCGCGAGGACGTGGCCGAAATCCTGCGGCGGCGGCTGTTCGAGGCCGTGGCGCCGGAGGCGGCCCGGCGCGCGGCCACGGACGCCTTCTTCGCGGCCCTGGCCGGCCTGCCGCTGCGGCAGGCGCAGACGGCCCAGGCGGCCTACGACCGCATGCTCGCCTCGTACCCGTTCCACCCCGACCTGATCGAGGTGCTCTACCAAAAGTGGTCGCAGTTGCCGGGCGCCGGCCTGCAGCGCACGCGCGGGTCGCTGCGGTTGATGGCGCTGGCCCTGCGCGCCGCCGAAGGCCGCGATCCCGGTGCCTGGGTCGGCCCGGGCACGCTGCTCGGCACGGGCGCCGCCCCGTCCCGGGCCCTCACTGAGCTGATCAGCCACACGGCCGAACGCGAGCCGTGGACGCCGATCCTGACGGGCGAGCTCACCCGCGCGGCCGAGGTGCAGGCCACCTACCCCAGCCTGCGCGCGCGCGAGGTCGAGCAGGCCGTGGTCGCGGCGTTCCTGCACTCGCAGCCGGCGGGGCAGTCGGCCGCCCCGGCGGATCTCTGGGTGCTGCTCGCCCACCCCGGCCTGGACCGCGCCGCGCTGGAGGAAAGCCTGCGCCAGTGGCGCCGCCGCTCGTGGTTCCTGTCGGAGGACGAGTCGGTCTGGCGCCTGGGCACGGCGCCCAACCTGACGGCGCTGCACCAACGCGCCATGGAGCGGGTCGCCCCGAGCGCCGTGCAGGCGGAGGTGCGCAGCCGCATCGCGGCGGCGACCGACCTGGCGGCCGCGGACCCCGGGGTGGAGGTGCACGTCCAGCCGGAGGGCCCGGCGGACATCCAGTCCGACACGCCCGTGCTCCGGCTGCTCGTGCTCGGACCGGAGCACGCGGTCAGCCCCGGCTCCGAGCCGCCGCCTGAGGTGGCGGCGATCTGGGCCGAGAAGGGCCCCGGCAACCCGCGCACATACGCCAACGGTATGCTGGGACTGGCCCCGGACCCGGCGCGCCTGGCGGGGCTGCGCGAGCGGGTGCTGCGGGTCCTTGGCTGGAAGGCGCTGCAGGCCGCGGACGACTTCACGGGCGTGGCGAGCCAGGCGCAGCGGGCGCAGGCGCGCACCAAGGCGGCGGAGGAGAACGCCGACATACCGGCGGCCGTGGTCGCCTGCTACACCGCCGCCCTGGCGCTGGACGCCAGCGGGCGGCTGCGGGCGCGAGCCCTGCCCGCAGGAGGCGCGAGGCCGTTCGACCGTCTCAAGGCCCTGCTGCAGGACGGCGACCGGCTCATCGTCGCCGGCATCGACCCCGCCGAGCTGCTCCCAGGTTCGCCCCTGCAGCTCTGGTCCGAAGGCGCGACGGCGATGCCGGTGGCCGCGTTCGTTTCGCCGTTCTACCAGTTCCCACGCCTGCCGCCGCTGCTGCGGCCGGAACTCGTGACCGAGTCGCTGCGCAAAGGGGTCGCCGAGGGCGCCTTCTGCCTGCGCCTGCCCCGGCCCGACGGCACCGCGGAGGCGCTGTGGCGAACCACGTCGACCGACGAACAGCTCGCCCGTGACGCGGCGGAGGTTGTGCCGCTCCAGCACGCCACCCTGGAGCGGCTGCGGCCGGAGTGGCTGCAGCCAGGGGCCCTGCGCGGGCTGTGGACCGGCGACGGACCGACGGTGGGCGCCGTCCTGGCCTTCTTCGACGGTGCGCGCGCGCCTCGCCTGGCCTCGGCCGGCGCCCTGCGCGCCGCCCTCGCCGTCGCCGTGCGGGAGGGCCTGGTCGCGCTCCGCACCGGCGGGCGCACGTACCTCGGCGAAGGGCTGCCCGACGGCCCGCTGCCGGAGGGCGCCGTCCTCGTGGCGGCGCCCGAACCCCTCCGCGCGGACTCGCTGCTGCCCACGGCCCTGCCCGGCGCCTGGGGCGGCGATGATGGCGTCACCGACCTCGCCTCGCTGGCCCGGGCGACGGAGACCGCCCAGAAGCGCTCCGTGCCCTGGTCGCTGGTGGTGCGCGCCGTGCAGGAAGCACTCGACCGCCACCTGCTGGGCCTGGAGCCCGGCAGCGGGCCCTTCCCTTGCGATCCGGACGCGGCACAGGCGGTCCGCGTCGGCCTGCCGGTGGTCACGGCGCTGGCGGCAGGCGACCTGGTGGGCACCACGGCGCAGGCGGCGTGGAAGGGCGGGCGCGCCACGGTCGCCGCGCTGGCCGCGGCGCTCGGCGCCGGCCAGAGGCGGATCCCCGCCGAGGCCGTGCATACCGCGGTGCGCGCAGCGGTGGACCAGGGCCTGGTCGAGGTGGCGGGTGGCGGACGGCTGCCGGACGAGGCGGGGCCTGCCACGCTGTCGCTCGTGCTGCAGCGCAGGGCGCAGGTCGCGGCCGTGGACGGCACCCTGACGGCGCGCGAGCTGCAGATGCTCGCCGCGGTCTGGCCGGAACTGCAGAAGGCCGCCCCGCACGCCAAGCTCGAATGTGTCGCGACGGTGACCGTCCGAGGCGAACTGCCGGTCGACACCGTCCAGCAGTTGGACGCACTCCTGGCGCGCGTGCGCGCCGGATGGAGACTGAGTCGGGGAGGCTGATACGACAGCACGTCATCTCTCGCCATCAAGCCGGGTGTGTGAGGCGGAGGGGGTGGCGATCCCGTGACCCTGCAAGAGTGGTTGGACTTGGCAGTCGCCGTTGGCACCCTGGCACTTGCGTTCACTGCCTTCTTTGGGCTGCGTGACAGTCGCGATGCGCGCAAGGTCATGGAACGATCGGCCATGGCGACGGAGACGCTGGCGAAGGCAACCGAGAAGTTGGAGGTTGCCGCGTTCCGGCCAACCGTGGCGATAGAACTCGGCCAAGCGGAGTCGACAGGAACACGCCTCGCCCGCCGCCTAACCAATAAGGGCGCGGGTCCCGCATTCGTGCGACACATCACTGGCAGGAACGACATCCTTCCGTCTGATTTGCACTGCTTTGACCTGAAGGATGCCATTCTCCAGCCTCTGAGGTCACCAGCTTAACCTTGCCCTGTAGGCACCAAGAGATCAACGGTAGCGGTCGGGTCTGGCTGACATCGGTGTCGGTGTGGTATCAGGATGTAATGGGATCGTGGTTTCGCGTGCGGGCCTTGATAAGCTTCCAGCACGCCCCGAATCTAGACCGCCATGTCGAAGCCGTGGAGCACATGGACTACATCGACCGACCCACCATCGCGATCGAGGACGCGAAAGCCACGTCTATTGACCGACTGGAAGGCGGCTGGGTGGTTCCGTATCGCCGGCCGCTGGTGAACGTGCACAAGTTGACGGTGCAGCGTGAACTCACGCAGAAGCACTATGCCGGCGGCGCAGCAACAAACGGTCAGGATGTGATCCTGAGAGACATCACGTTCTTCACTCCGGACGGAACGCCGACGCTCGGAGTACAGGTGCCGGGACACACGCCCTTTGACCTGTCCTGGTCTTCGACCCGAGATCAAGGAGATGCGATCGTCGAAGTCACTGAAGCCGGTGAGCGTCGGGAGGCTGCTGTCGCCGCAGGCTCGGTACAGGATAACGTGGGCACGATTCCAAACGTGGAGAGGTTTGGCTTGAGGGACAGTAGGGACCTCAAGAAAGATCTCGGCAAACTGTACTGCTCCTTGATCCAGGCATTCGGGGTTCAGGACGGTTGGCAACGGTAGCGTAATGCGGAACCAGCAACATACAGCAGGCTCGCAACGGGATCCTTGCGGAGCGCCCCGCGTCCCGTACACTCAGACTTCGGCTCATCGGTTCGCCGCCGCCCGGAAACCGTTGAGCCCCAAGGATCACCCAAATGCTGGCAGATTGTGCATCCCGCACGCGGTCTGCCGGGTCACCACACCACCCGCAG
>JAJZZC010000122.1 GCA_021797775.1 Bacillota bacterium | reverse complement strand
CGGGCGGCATGCCCTTCAAGGCGATGCCGCTGCCGCCGGAATCGGCGGCGCCGGAGGCGCGCCCGCCAGGGCCGGCAGGCCGGTCGCAAACACCGTGGTCAGTCGTTTCGCACATAGCGTGGTCAGTGGCACCGATGACGTCTTCGTCCAGATCAGCGAGTCCCAGGTGGGACGGGCCGTGCGCACGCGCCGCTGGAAATATGCGGTGACGGCGCCTGCCGCCGATGGGGGCCGGGACGCTGGCGCCGCCCACTATGTGGAGGAGTCTCTGTACGACCTGGAGGCGGATCCCTACGAGCTGACCAACCTCGTCGGCCTGGGCTCACACCGCGCGGTGGCGGAGGCGCTGCGCGAGCGGCTGATCCGCCGCATGGTCGAGGCGGGGGAGCCTGCCCCCACCATCGCGCCGGCGCCCGAGCGGCCCTCTCGGGCCAGCGGCGCGTGGCGCCGGAGGAGATCGGGGCCTGAGGCACGCCGCCCCCTGGACTGCGCCTGGGCCATGGTCGCCGGGCACAGCGGGGGGCGGGCAGCCATCACTCGGCGGTGGTCGAGACCGGGGTCTCGGCGCTTTGGAGGAAGTAGCGGTAGATCAGGGCGGCCAGCAGGGCCCCGACGATCGGGCCGACCCAGTAGGCCCACGCGGCCTTCCACACCCCGGCGACCAGTTCCGGACCGAAGGCGCGGGCAGGGTTCATCGCCGCGCCCGTGAGTGGTCCCCCGGCGAGGACATCGACCATGACGATCAGACCCACGCCGAGGCCGGCAATCTTAGGGGCCTGGCGGTCAACGATGGTGTTGAGGACGGCCCCCATGAGCAGGAAAGTCAGGACGCACTCGATCCCCGCAGCATCCAGGGCACTGATGCCGGCGGCCGGTGTCGGGGTGCCGGCGGCGACGGGCCCGCCAGGGAACATCCATTGGAGCAGCAACGCCGCCACGATGGCGCCGACCAGTTCAGCGACGATATACAGCACGGCAAGACCGGCCTTGAGCTTGCCCAGCGACCACAGCGCGATCGTCACCGCCGGGTTCAGAGCGCCGCCCGAGACGGCCAGGGTGGCGGAAATGCCAACGCCAAGGCCGATGCCGTTGGCGACCGCCACATCGAGCAGGGGCACCGTCTGGTGCGTCACCGCGCCGATCATGGGCGCCGCCACCCCGGGAAACACCAGGAAAAAGGTGCCGACCGCTTCGGCGACCATCAGACGCAGCCAATTGGGCACGCTCTCCCCCCCGGTTCTGCCGTTGTAGAGTGCCCGGCGAGATCGCACGCGCGATCCCCAGGCCCGAGCGGCGCTGGGTTTCGCTGGGCGGTCGCGCCCTCCTGCTACACGGCAGGTTCGTCGGCGGGGACACCGGGGGCAGCAGTCACCCCTGGCCCCCGGTGTCCCGCGCCACGCGGGCGTCTTCCCGCCCTCGCTGCGCCTGCTGCGCCTGCTGCGCGCGCTCCCATGCCAGGGCGAAGGCCGAATCCGCGGGAGCGGCCGGCGCCACCGGTCCCTCGGCGTGAGCGGCAGCCCGGGGGGTGTGGGACCGCCGGGCGCAATGGGTGCCCCCGTCCTCCGGGAGCAGCCTGCGGGCCCAGTGGCCCACAAAGACCGTATCCGCTAGGGACAGCGCCGAGCCGCTGGGGGCCCCGTCCGGGCCGCGGCCGGCGCGAACGGCGTCGAGGAGTTCGAGAAACGTGGCCACCTGGTGCCCCAGCCGTCCCTCGAACCCCACCCTGGCGGAGGCGTCACGTCAAGAGGGAGGAAGGCCCGAGTGAGCATGCGTCCTGCCGGCCTCGCCTACCTCGTGGCCGCAACCATCGTCGCGGCCCCATGGTCCCCCGCGTCTGCCGCATGCCGCGGGGCAACCACCCTTGCGGCAGCGTCGCTTCCCGCCCCGCGACTGACCTCAACCGTCTTTGCGCGCCTTCGCCCCCCAACCTGCCGTCTCCGTCCCGCCGACCCTCTCCGCGATCGCCTACGTGGGCGGCGGGGTGGTGGGGGCAGTGGGTTCGCGTTGCGCGGGCGTACCAGAGGTCTGCCGCGGCGTGGTCCTTCGGACGACAGACGGAGGGGCGCAGTGGCGCCTGGCCGCCGCCACGGCGGGCCCGTTAACCCACGTGGCTGCCCTGGGGCCCACGTTCCTCTGGGCGTGGGGTCCGGACGATGCCTTCGCCAGTGAGGACGGCAGCGCGCACTGGCCTGCCCTGGCGCTGCCCGCCGTTCCCCACGGCCGCCCTGCGGTTGTGTTCGTCTCTCTTGCGTCCGCGGAGGACGGTTGGCTGGCGACCGGCGGCCTCGCCGGAGGCGGGTGCGCCGCCACGGGCTGCGCCACGACGCTCTACGGCACATCGGACGGCGGGAGGCGGTGGACGCCCCTCTCGTCGACCGGGCTCCTCGGCCTGGGCGTTACGGGCGCGCCCGCCTCCCTGCCCTGGGGCGAATACATGGCGGGTGACGACGAGGGCAGCGGGCGGGGGTGTCTCCTGATCGACGGCGCGCGCGGCGCGGTCGTCGTCACGCGGGACGACGACCGGCACTGGTCGACCACTGTGACGCTGAATACCGGCGGGGCGCCCGTGAAGGCCGCCGGGGCCGGCGGGCTGGGCCGCGCGTGGGCTGCGACCCGGATCTGCGGGCCGACCACCTGCGGCGAGGGCAGCGCGCTCTACTTCAGCAATGACGGGGGCCAGGCCTGGACGGCCGCCGGACGTGGGCGCAGGTGGCGGCGATGGGCAGTTGGCTGGGGGGCGGACTCAGCCGTTGACGGCGCCGATGGCCACATCCACGCACCGCTGACCCCGGTCGCGCCCGGTCGCGTCAGAGCCGCCCCATCCCCCGGCTCCGGGCGCCGCGGGGCGCGTCCATGCACTCACGCCACGCGCGGTTCGCCGCATGCGCCATCCTGGCGCTCTGCCCCGGCGGGCACGGCCGAGGCTTCGCCGCCGCTGGCGTGGTCCCAGCCGCCCTACGCCGGGCCGTAGAGGGCAGACGCCGGGCGCACTGTGGCCGGCGGGCTCCCTACCCTCCGTCAAAGATGGCCGTCATGGCGGCCCGCCATCGGCTGCCGCGCCGGAGGGGCACGCCCTCCCAGGCGAGCAGTGGGATGGCGCCGCGGACGGCATTGGTGAGAAAGGCCTCGTCCGCGGCGACCAGGTCCTCCGAACGGACGTTTTCTTCCTCGACAGGGTGGCCGGCCTGAAGCAGCCGGGCACGGGCGATACCAGGCAGTAGACGGCCCGCGGCAGGCGTACGAAGGCGGCCACGGAGGCAGACGAACAGGTTGGTGATCGTGCCCTCGGTCAGCCGGCCCGCCGGATCCAGCCATAGCGCTTCCTCGCAACCGCGTGCGCGGGCGTGGGCCGCGGCGGCTTCGTGCTCATCGCGCTCCGTCGTCTTGTGGGCGAGCAGTGGAACGGGGGTACGGCGGGCAGGCACGCCAGCCGTCACCTGCCGGCGCTACCGGTCGAGCCTCCAGGCGAACCTCGGCGGCCGCCAGCGTGAGGCGCACGGCGGCGAAGCCCGGAATGCCGTCCGCGGCCCGAACGACCTCCTCGGCGGTGGGCAGGCGGTCGGGCAGCGTGATCGCCAGCACCCGGGCGGAGGCGGTGAGCCGCTCCAGGTGCAGGGGCCACAGCGGGACCCGGCCCCTGTCCACACGCACGGTCTCGATCAGACCGATAGTCACTCCCAGGCCACCCCCAGGGCACGCAGCGGCCCCCGCGCCTTCAGCCGGGTCTCCCGCGTACTCGCGCTCCGGGTCGGAGTCGGCGGTGATCCCGCCGCCGGTCCCGTACAGGCACTCCCCGGGAAAGGCCTGCAATGTGCGGATCGCCACGTTCCACTCCATGTCGCCACCGTCGTCGCAGTAGCCCACGGTACCCGTGTACACGCCTCGCGGGTCGGCCTCCAGGCCGCTCAGGCGCTCCACCGCGCGACGCTTGGGGGCACCGGTCACCGAACCGCCTGGGAGCATCGCGCGCAGCAGTGCTCCGGCCGGGCCCGGGACCTCCGCCTCGACTGTGGCGAACAGGTGCTCGACGCCGGGATGCCGCTCGATGGTAAAGAGTTCGCTCACTCGCACGCTGCCGGTGCGGGCGACCTGCCCCAGGTCGTTCCTCTCCATATCGACGATCATCGTCAGTTCAGCCCGCTCCTTGGGGTCGGCGGCCAGGGCGCGCCCCTGCCCCGCTGGCCGGGTACCCTTGATCGGTCGGGTGCATGCACGCACGCCGCGCCGCCGCAGCAACAGCTCCGGGGACGACGAGAGGACCCAGCGGTCGCGGTCGTGGAGGAGGGCGGCGTACGGGGCGGGATGCGCGGCGGCAAGGCGCGCATAGGCCGCCGCCGGGTCGCCGAGACCGTCCAAGCGGATCCGGTAGGTAAGGTTCGCCACGTAGGTCTCACCGGCCGCGATCCACCCCTGGACCTCGCGGACTTGGCGGACGAAGGCGGCGCGAACGGGACCGGGGTCCGCCACCAGCGGCGGCCCCACGGTGCCCGCCGTTGGCACGAGGCCGCGGAAGCGGTGGAGGCGCTCCACCCAAGCCTGGGCGGCAGTCTCCCCCGCCGGTCCTCGGCCAGCGGCGTGGGCCGTGCCCCGGGCGTGGTCGATGGCCAAGGCCGCGGGGTAGTGGGCGACCGACGACGCGTCGGCGCCGGTCGGGTCGAGGCCCAGGGCGGTCAGCGCCCCCTCGTAGGAGACCCAACCCGCCCAGCCGCCGGCGAAGCCGAACGGGCCCGGGGGTGCGGCAGCCGCTGCGGCGGTGAGGACCGGCCAGAGGGCGTGGGCCGACCGGACGACGCGGTCGGGGTCGACCATAAGCAGGGAGATGCCGCCGGTACCTATTCGGTGAACTGCGTTGGGACAGCTACGTCTGGTGGGTCGGCCGCACTTCCGCGGCGAGCGTGTACCATATCTAGTGGCTTGGCGCGCACTTCACCGTATGCGTACACTCGTGCTCACCAACCTGTTGGCGCTGCTGGCCGCCGCGGGCGCCGCCGCGCTGGCCCACTCCCTCGCCGCTGGCGCGGTCTTCCTCGCGGGATCGGTGTCGCACTGGCTGCTGGACGCGGTGGTGCACCTGGGGGATCTTCCGGTTCTCGGATTCGCTCGGGAACGGGACCGTAGGGTGGGCTTGGGCCTCTGGAGGCGGCCCGCCGTCGCCTTCGTCCTGGAGTTCCTGGTCTATGCCGTCCCGACGGCGCTCGTGTTCCCCTGGCGGCGGGCGTTCCCGCTGCTTATCGTGGGCGCGGCGTTCCACCTGTTGAACGCCAACGCGTTTTTCGGGTTGACCCGGCGCAACCCGACGGGGACCCCCCGGCGCTTTGCCGGCCTGGTGCTGTTCGGCTTCTTCGCCCTCGGTTGGGTGTTGCAGGGGGCGGTGCGGTAGGCGCCCGGTGCGTCCACACGCGTGGCCGCTATGGAGGCCGTGAGGATCGGCGAGAACCGGCGATGTACTGCGTGGGCGCCTCCGGTCCCTGCTGGCGGCAGGAAGCAGCCATCATGCCATCACGTCGGCTGCGGGTTCGTAGGGGCCCGGGAACAATGAGGCGGCCGGGCCGAAGCAGGAGTTCAAGCCGAGCCGCTCACTGAGTGGAAGCGCGACCGCTTCAGCCGCAGGGGGCCCGCCCAGGACTAGTGGGTCACCGTCCCCTACCCAGAGATCATCGACGAGGACACCTTCCGCCGCACGCAGGCGCAACTCGGCGGACGCGAAGACCTTGCGGCGGCCGGGCGCGCCGCCCCCGGTAATCATGCCGCGCCGCTTTGTGATGGGACACGAGTTCTGCGGCGAGGTGGCGGCCCGAGGCGTCGGCGTCCTTTGACCCGCGGGAAGGCGCACGGACGGTTGTGAACCCGCTGACTCACTGCGGTCTTTGCTCTCCCCGGTCACTGCGCCGCGCATACCTCCACCCAGGTCTGGCCTCCGTTGACCGTCTGGTAGAGGCCCCCCGCCACCTGTAGCCACCCCCGCTCGCGCGAAATGAAGTCCAGTGGGTGGACGCTGGCCGTCCCAGCCGCCGCCGGCAGGACGTAGCGCGTCCACTTGCGACCGCCGTCGAGGCTGCGCCACGTGTTGTACAGCCAGAGCAGGCCCCGCGCCCCCGGTGCAGCCCCCACCCCCAGTGGGTCCACCCAGGCGATGGACGGGCCGAGGTCCGCGATCGGCTCCCAGGCTTGCCCGCCATCCCTGGTCTCCTCCAGTACCAGTTGGCCCTCGCCGGGGGCGGGCTGCACCACCGCCCAGCCCACCCGCGGGCTGGCGAAGGCGGCTGCCCGAACTACAGCCGGGGGCGCGACCCCAACCCATTGCCGTCCGCCGTCGACAGTGACCGTGAGCCCGTCGGCGGCCCCCGCCGCGCAGATTCCGCCGGACACCTGCCAGCCGAAGCTTGGCGCGGTGAACCCGATGGCCTGGGGAAAGCCGCAGTTCAGCGACGACGTGAGGCCGCCGGCCCGCTGGACCACGCTCCAGCGGCGTCCCCCGTCGTGGGTGACCAGCAGCCGTCCCTGGCCGGAGAGCACCCAGCCGAAGTCCGGTCCGGTGAAGCCGGCTTGACTCACCGACTGGACCGGGACGCCGCCAACGCGCGACCAGGTCTGCCCGCCGTTCGAGGTCATGAGCACCGCGTCGACCGAAGTGGCGGAACTGACCGCCCACCCGTCGCGCCCGTTCCAGAAACCCCACGCCCCGCCGGGGGTCTGCTGACCGGTCCGGTAGCGCAAGTGCCAGGTGTGGCCACCGTCCGTAGTCTGCAATAGGCCGTAGCCCGCAAAGTGGCCGGTGCCCACGGCCCAGGCGGTACGGCTATTGAAGGCAGAGAGTGCGTGGAGCGTCATGCCTGCCGGTATGGGGAGCAACTGCGCCACGCTAGCTGCCGAGAGGACGGCTACGTCCCGAGCGCAGGTGCTGCCCCAAGCGCAGGTCGTGGTGGCTTGACCGCTCAAGGCCCACGCGCTGCGTCCGTCCAGCGCGGGGACGACGGCCCAGACCACCGCCGGGACGTCTGCCAGGTGCCGCCAGATGCGCCCGCCGTCCACCGTGGCGAAGAGGCTGCTACGGTTGCTGCCCACGCGGCCCGCCGCCCAGCCGGAGCCGCCGGGGGTCAGGCTCGCGGCGACGGTGGCCCCGCCGGTCTGCAGCCCCAGCGCCGCCGTCCAGCGCGCCCCGCCGTCGACGGTGGTCCAGACGGCCCCTGCTGGCGTCTGCGAGAGGAGCCACCCGTGCCCGCCCCCCAGGTAGCCGCCGCCTGTAAACTCCGCCCATCCCAGCGCGGTCCTGGCCGAGCCGGGGGCGCCGGGCAGGGTGTTGTCGGCGGCCAGCCTCCAGCCCGTCCCGCCGTCCCGCGTTTCGTAGAGGGCGAGGGGACAGCCCTGCGTGGCGCAGTTTACGCCCCCCACGGCCAGCCACCCCTGGCGCGCCGTGCTGAACGAGACGAACTGAATGGGCTCGCCCCGAGTGACCGGTGCTCCACCCCGAGAGGGTAACGCCAGCGGGCGCCAGCGGCTGCCGCCGTCAGTCGAGATGTAAGCGGCAGAGGGTCCCCATGCCCAGGCGAACCCAGGGCCCAGAAAGCGTACCGCCGTGAGTGCCGTCGGCAGCTCGGGCGCGGGATGCCAGGTGGCACCGCCGTCGGCGGTCACCAGTACGACACCGCGGCATCCCGCTGGCAGCCCGGCGCAGCGCGAACCGACTGCCAGGCCCTGCTGCGGTGTGGCAAAGGCCACGTCGGAGAGGGTGACGGGGAGCCGGGTCGCCGGCAGCGGACGCAGGGCCATGTCGACGGTGCCCGTGACCAAGAGCGGGGGCGTGCTCGGACCGGCGGCGGCTGCCCCAGCCGAGCCCGCCAGCAGTAGTGCCCCCATGACGGCTACCATGCACGCGTGGACGCGCGACACACCCGGGCGTCTCACCAACTCTTCCCCCTCCCCGGCCGCGACCTTGCCCGCGACGCTGACGGCGCGTCGGCGGAGGTCCAGGGACCTCATGACCCACTCAACTGCAAGCCCTCCCTAATCTCCCAATCTCTCCGGCGGTCACGTCCACGACGTCAAGGTCGGACTCGGCGTCGAGCACGTCGCGCAAACTGCGGTGGGCCTTGGCGCCGACCCTCTTGCGCGACTGCGTCCGTCTTTTCACCGAGTACACCACAGGCGCTTGGGCTTTGGCTCGGGCGGCAGCCCGGGTCCTCCGTCTTTGGGCAGCGATACCGGCGGATCGGGGCTTCGCCCTGACCGCTATACCGCTAACGTAACGCGGTGGAATGGTCTTCCCCGCCGTCTCGGCGCACCAGACTTCGGCTCATCGGTTCGCCGCCGCCCTGAAACCGTTGAGCCCCAAGGATCACCAACATACTGGCAGATTGTGCATCCCGGACGCGGTCTGCCGGATCACCATACCACCTGCAGTACGTCATCGTCGCGATTGGTGCCATATCCAGTGGTTCGATCCACCTGCGGACCTCCGGCGTGCACAACGGGTGAGACGCGCCGGAAGCCAAATGCGTCGAAGTCTGCGACTGTGGGAGCGACCCTAAACCGTTCAAGCCCCCGCGATGCCGGCAACCCGGGGCGTCACGGCACAGCGGACTCTCGCTGCCCTCAAGCTTGAGTGGTACGCACCGGCCCCGCGCAAGCAGGCGCTTGCGCCTGAGACGCTGCTGCACTCGATGCTCTGCTCTCACGAGCGTAGAGGCGGCCAACTGGACGAAACGGGCGGCCGATCCCAACGGGATAGTCCGCCCCCGCAGCCACGCCCGGGCATCACAGGTTCCCCGGACCAACGCCTTCGTGTTGAGCGACGGTCGCCGCGAACGCATCCCGGATCGCCTCCACCTCCGCGTATCCTGTACCCCGCGTAGGCACGACGATCCCGCCTTCTCCCAGTTCGTTCCAGGCGTATACGAACACCATTCCCACCTGACCCAGCCGGTGTCGCTCCTCGGTACCCACTGCCCGACTGGCTTGCAGCAGGAAACCAGTGAAAGAGGCCTTGTCCTTGCCCACCCAGTACATGCACTCCGAACCCATCCAGGGCCGAGGGTCCCAGTTCACCGTGACAAAGGGCATGAAGGGGACCGCGCACCGCTCGCGACCGGTCTGCCAAAGCTCCAGGTGGCGTTGCACCGCCTGCGCATAAGGCACCTCCCGCCGTTCATATGTGTCCCGCTTGCTTTCCACCATGTTGCAGTTGTAGCCGGTCATGAACCCGTAACCATCACGGCTCAGTTCGCCCCACTGGTCGAGGGCGATGGGACCACCGCCCACCAATCCGCCGCCCACAAGCACTCCGGGACTGCCGCAGTTGACAGCGAACTCTTGCATGCTTGCCAACCGCGCCCGCGCCCCTTCGGCCCCGCCCCACTGCCTCCGGAAATCTGCAGCTGAGTGGACCAAGAACAGCGGTGTGCCATCCAGTCGCAAATACGCCGGATGGCGGAACCACTCCGCGAAGCGCCTGCACGCTTGCATCCACTGGCCGGAGTTGATGAAGCCAAGTGGCGGGTGGTTAACATACGAGATCGCAAATCGCACCTTGCCTGCGAGGGAAGACGACATGAAGCGGTCCACCGCGGCGTTAAGACCGCTCGTCGACCACGCCTCGTCAACTTTTGGGTCCGCCGGCGGATACCAGAGTAGCACGAAAAAGTCAATGCCGTACGCCTGCGCCTGCGCGATCTGGACATCCATGGCTTCTTGCGAGTCGTCGTACCAGCCCTGGAGCGGCTGGCGCTCGGGAAAACGGGAGCGCCAGTCCTCGTCGGCATGATCCGGGGCGCTGGCTTCCGTGCGCCACCAGCGGCCGCCCTGAGACCACGCCGAAAAATTGTAAACCCCCACGAGCGACCGAGCGCCATCCACGGTCACCCACATCCCTTCCGTCATCCGTCCTGGTTCGTCCTGGTTCGTCCGCTTCTCTTGCCGCTGCGATTCCACGGTGTCTGACTTGGGCGCCGTGGAGTATAGACTGGAGCAGTGCATCGTCAGCGCTCGCCAGCCAGACCCCTCTGCCCGCCCGGCCGGGGGCCCACCACGTGCCCAGCCACTGCCCCTCAGGCAGTCCCGCCTCGTCAACGAGAGTCTCTACCTTCGGACGGGACTCTCACGGTTGCGGCGCGGCTCCGAGGAAGGCCCGACCGTGTGACTGTGGCACGACCGCCAGCGCGTTCAAGCAGATCCGCGCACGATGAGTCGCGTCGGTACGCACTCCGCATCCACCGCCTCTTCAGGACACAGCAGGCGGTGCACAGCGCCGCGCCCCAAGGAGTACACCGGAAAGTCAACCGTCGTCAGCGGCGGACTGATGTGCTGTGACCATGGGAGGTTGTCGAAGCCCACAATGGCTATGTCGTCCGGGACACGCATCCCCGCGGCCGCTGCGGCGGACATCACACCGAAGGCAAGGGCGTCGCTGATGGCGAAGATCGCCGTCGGCCGGTCGGAGCGTGCCAACAACAGCGCCCCGCCATCCCTCCCGTCGCTCACCGTCGCACGGTCACGCTCTCCGACCACCGCTCGCAGGACTCGCCGCGGGACGCGGGCGTCTTCCGGTCCCGGAACACGCCGCGACGGGCGGTCCCATGCGCGCCACCGCCCGGTCGAGCGCCCCCGCTGGCGCGCGCACACGTCGCAGTGCCACCGCTCACCACCAGATGCCCAGGGCCGAGGCCAGAGCCCGCCCGTAGCGGTTACCGTCGCCGACGGTCGGTACCATGTAACTGCCTTCTCCCAGCTCGTTCCATGCCTCCACGAACACCAACGGCCGCGACCGTGCCGGCGTAAGCCGCATCTTCGGGTTGGCCCGCACCCAGGCGATCGCGGCGCGGACGAAACCGGCGAACACCGCGGGCGAGCGTGTGTACCAGTACGGGGTTTCACCCCACGGCCGCGAGTCCCAGCCATCCATGACCACCGGGATGTAGGGCACCGGACTGGTCGCGGCGAACCCGTTCCATTGCCCCTCGCCTGCGGCCACCAGTTGCGCGTAGGGATTCGGCCCGGCCTGCGGCCCGGCCACCCGCAGGGTCCCCGCCCCCGGGTAGTTGTACTGCGTGACGGCGTTCCATGGCCCGGCCGCGGCCGTATCCTGCGGGAACTCGATGCTGAGCGGGTATGCCGTGGTCAGCGAGGTGCCGCCGGCCACGAAGACCCCCGGGAGGCCGTGGGCGCGCGCGGCGGCCTGGAGTGCGCCCAGGGCCCGCGTCGCCCCCGCCGGACTGCCGAACTCGTTGACGAATTGGCCGACGCTGTATACGACGATCAGGGGCTTCCCATGCACACGGGCGTATTGGGGGCGGACGAAGTCGCGCGTCACCCAGCGGTTGACGACGGACCGCCAGCGGTCGGGGGGCACCGTGAAGGGCCCCGAGTCCACGTAGAGCAGCGCGAACCCGACGTGGTCGTGGCGCGGGAGGGAGCGGTAGATGCGCAGCGCGGTGTTGACATGATTGTGTGCGCGGGGAGGCCCTGCGGCGCCGCGGTAATACCAATCGAAAATGAAAAACGCTACGCCATCCCGGTGGGCCCAAACAAGCTGTGACCGCAGCGCCGCAGGCGTGCTGTCGCGCCACCCAGAGAGCGGCTCGCGTCCCGCATACGGAGGTGAAAGCAACCCGCTAAAGTGCCCGTTGCACCGGTTCGCCCATCCGTCGAAGTAGTACGCGCCGATCCGGGCCGCGGGCTTCCCGGGAGTCAGACCCGCCACCAAGCGCCGCAGACCCGCCCACGGCGGGCCCGACCGGTGGGGCACGGTCGTCGGCGGGCAGGGCGCGGCCGAGGCCGCCGCGCCACCGGATCCCCCAGCGGCGAGGAGCGGGGCCGCAGGCACGGCCACCAGGAAACCGCAGACCAGCGCGGCGCCCGCCACCAGCGCCTGTCGCAGCCGCGCGCGGGGCGCCCCCCGCACGCCACGCAACGCCCGGACGTCGCCCCGCCTGGCATCCAGACGGTCGGCGCAAGCACCCCGTCGGGAGAAGACCCACCACCGCATCGCTGCACCCCCGCAAGGTGCACATGCCCAGCAGGCCGCTGGCCTCGATGTCCAGGCATCCTGAGTCGATGCCGCCCAGGGGCTTGCCGCAGGTCGGCTGGATACGGTCCGTGCACGGTGCACGAAGCCGCAGACGCCGTGGCGAAAGCCGGCGGCCCAAAAACGTGACCACTCGTCTCCCGTGGCGTCCTCCGAGAACAACAGCCCCATCTGCTAGCACTCGCCCTTCCCTGCCGGGGAGCCACCCGCCAGCGAGTGGCGCCACGCGCGGCTGACGCGGCCGGCGGATCCTATCCCGTCCCGCACGTGCCCGCGCCGTCTCACCTGGCGGGCGGTCGGCTGGCCGCCGACCGGGCGGTCCAAGATGCCGACGGGCACCCGAGCATGAACGGGTCCGCTAGGCGCGGCGCCAACACCGACGCCCATCCCGCGGCGCCCCGCAGTTACCCGTCGCATGGGATTGCAAAGGCGCCCTCGCCCTGTCCGCGTTCCACCAGGCCCTCCTCGGCTGTGCGTTGCGCCACCCTGACGGGCACCCGCCTCAACGCGCCCTCCCGCCTCGTGACGCCGGCCGCGCCGCTCCATGGAAGCCCCCCAGAGCACGCCGTTCCCGGAAGACGGCTACGCTCGGAGGCCCAACGGCCCGCCGCTGCGCCTCGGCCACGCCCCCGCCGCCGACGTACTGCCCCCCCCTACACCTCCGCGACGACGCTCGGGTAGCCCAGCAGGGCCTTCTCCACAGTCAGGGAGAACCACCACATCGGCGGGACTGATAGGGTGCAGAACTCCGGCTGCGTCACGGTCGCGGATCCGGGGATGCTCTTCTGGCACACGTTGAGCCCGGCGTTCCGCACGGAATTGAAGCCGTTCGGCGAATCCGCCGGAGACACCACGTCGGCCGAGACCCTGCCGGCGGTGCCCGGTACCGCCGCATAGACCGGGACCCCGACGGAGATCGGCCGTCCCGTCGTGTTCTGGTAGAAGGCCCCGGACTCCAACTGCGGGACGGGCGGCCCCACAACCTCCGGGTGGTCGCGGATGCGCACGTTACGGTGCATCCAGGGCGAGGGGACAGCCGGCACCACATCGAGGTCGATATCATGAACCTTCTCCGGCGCCGCGATCTCGACGGCGGGGCGGGCGGGGTTGTTGAAGGTGTTCCTGTGCATATACAGCCCGCTGCAGTACTCGGTGATGTAAAGGTGCAGCACGGCGGGCGCATTGCTGCCCGCGACGAAGAAGCAGTCCGTCACGCTGATGCCCTGCGGTATGTTGTTCCCGCTGTTATCCACGCAAACCGCCGCGGTGACGCTGGCCTCGAAGTAACAGCCGTGGATGGTGGTGGCCTGGTCGTTGACGCAGAGGATGTCGTACTGGTTGCCTTCGAAGACCAGGCCCTCGAACCGGTTGTCCTGGTTGCCGTTCGTCCCGGCGCCGTTGGTGATCCCGAAGTAGTACCCGTTGACTTGTCCGGCGCCGTCCTGAAACACACGCACCGCGTTCACCGCGCCGCTACCCAGAACCAAGCCCCTGGTCTCGTAGTCCGTCGTGCTGCCGCCCTCCATGGCGTGGATGCCGACCATGCCCGTGTTGGAGCTGTCGATGCGGAAGGCCGTCACCCCGGCGGGCGTGAACAGGGCGACGTGACGGAAGGTGAACCAAGTGATGCCCTGAGCGGCGATCACCCCGCCCCGCGTGCTGCTTACGTTCAAGCCGTCCAGCACAAAGTTGTGGACGGCCCCCCTCTGGGAGGCCGTAAGGGTGAGCATCGTCCCCGCGCCGGAATACGCCAACTGCGCCTGATTGTCGAATATCCAGTGCGTGCCAGAGAAGGTATCGCCGAAAGAAAACGGCGCGTCCTTGGCGATCCGGTACGTGCCGTTGGGAAAGAACAACGTCTTGCCGAGGGTGGCCCGCATCGCCCGTCCCAGGGCGGCGCTGTCGTCGTGCACCCCATCGCCCACGGCGCCGAAGTCGCGGACGCTGGTCCAGCCGGTTGCCTTCGACCAATCCGTGGACACCGCCTGCGCGCCGGTCACGGTCGCAGCGCCTCCGGCCGCGGCGCGGGCCACCCCTCCCCGGCCCGCCGCCACCAACGCGGCGGTCCCCACGCTGCCCAAGAGCAGCGAGCGGCGGCTGGACGGTTCACCTGTCGCAGGCATCACGCAAACCTCCACAGATCTCGTCGTTACCCACATCCTGCCCCCCTGCACTTACGTACGCGTCAATCACCGAGATGTGGGTGTCATCAGTTCACCGAAACCACTAGATACAGTAGCGCGGCGACTCCCCTGAAATACGCCTGCCGACCACCAGATATAGTGGCTCCTCAGGCGGTGTCGCACCAGACCACGCGCCGCGCATTTCATGCCGCGTGGTGCCGGCGGTCGCGCCGGCATGGGGGACTCCTGCGAAAAAGGCCGCGGGTGCCACTACCAGTAGTGGTCATGTGCGCCAAGGACTACGAGGCGCCGTCGCCGACACCCGCCCGCGTTTTCATGCCGCGTGGCGCCGGCCCCGCCGGCATGGGGAGCTTGTGGGTAACGCCAAGTCCACGGATCCGTTGTCGTTTGCCAGACGGGCCGCCCACGGCGCCGCGTGAGCCACAGGCGCACCGCCCGGCGACGGACCCGTCGCCGCACATGGCCACGAGCGCCGCCTCTCCCACCCGCCAAGCGGAGGCCGATTCGAAGCGCACCCCGGACACCGGTCGGCCGCGGCTGCGCCACCACGTGGGCACGGTGTCCGTAGGCGGGCACCAGAGCCGTCATGGCGCCGCTCACCTCCACCGTCAGCACACGGGTCCCGTCCGTCACGCCGGCCTGCACGCGTGGCCGCCCCTGGATCCAGCCCGCACCGGAGCCACGCCCCAGCGTCCCGTCCCACGAGCACCCGAGACGCCGTCCCGCCCGGGGTGGACAGGGAGGGGAGCCCCATCCCTGTCCATGCCTTGCGATGGAGGCCATCCTTACTCTCCCTCAGGCCGTCCCGAGCTGTACGAACGTGTCGGGCTTGAAGTTCAAGCCGCCGAAGACCGCCTTGATTTCCTGACCTGGCTTGAACCCGGTAGAGCTGTTGTGTGAGGTGG
>JAJZZC010000121.1 GCA_021797775.1 Bacillota bacterium | reverse complement strand
GCCCGCTGCGCGGCCTTGACCCCGGCAGCGGCCAGGCGGCACAGGGGCTGGAGGGCGGTGCCCAAGAAGTGACCCTCTTCCCGAGCAGGAAAAGGTTTGCTGCCGCCGCGTAATCTGAGCCCCTACGCAGGCGGCGCAACGCCTACACCCAGACGCCCAGGTTGCGCACGATCACCGGCTCCACGAAGTACGGTGCCACCTCGTCGGCCCAGGCCCGCAGGACGGCGGCCGGAACCGGCCGCACGGCCTTCCAGTCGGGGTCGAGCAGGGGCCGCGCGGGGTCGAACTGCTGGAGCGCATAGCGCCGGGCCCCGGCAAGGTCGGTGGCGATGGTCCGCACGTCGTCGTGTCCCACCAGGCCCGGTACGACCGTCGTCCGGAACTCGTAGTCCGGCGCCAGCGCGCGGATGGCCAGGGCCGAACGCCGATGGGCAGCGGGGTCGACCGCGCCCCCCAACTCGGGGTAGCGGTCCCACACGGTCTTGACGTCCATGGCCACGTAGTCGCAGAGCCCGGCGCGCAGCAGGCCGACCAAGGCATCCGGCGACCCGCCGTTGGTGTCGAGCTTTATCGCATAGCCCAGATGACGGGCGGCCGCCAAGAACTCCGGCAGGTCCCGGTGCAGCGTGGGCTCGCCCCCCGTGACGCAGAGGTGGCCGAGCAGGGGGCGGCGCCGCCGCAGAAAGGCCAGTACGTCGTCCGCGGGCAGGGGCCGCCCCGAGAGCGGCCCCACGACCAGTTCCGGGTTGTGGCAGTACGGGCAGCGCAGTGGGCAACCCGCCGTGAAGAGGGTGACGGCCACGTGCCCCGGGTAGTCCACCAGCGACGCCGGGACCAGGCCGGCGAACCTCACGCCCGGACCGCCTCCTGCCGCAGCCGGTAGGGCACACGTTCGCGGAACTCCTGGCGCTTGCCGCGGTTCCAGCTCTGCACAGGGCGATAGTAGCCGACCACCCGGCTCCAGACCTCCGTCGGCCCGTGGCAGTCGGGGCATGCCCACTGCTCACCGTTCAGGTAGCCGTGTTCTTTACACACGGAGAAAGTGGGCGTGAGGGTGAAGTACGGCAGCCGGAAGTTGCGCGTGATCGCGGACACCAGTTCCCCGACCGCACGGGCATCGTGGACCCTCTCCCCCAGGAACAGGTGGACCACCGTTCCGCCCGTGTACAATGTCTGCAGAGCGTCCTGGTGCTCCAGGACCGCGAAGGGGTCATCGGTGTAGCCCACCGGCAGATGCGTGCTGTTCGTGTAGTACGTGTCGCCGTCCGGATCGCCGGCCTGGCGGATGCCGGGCAGCGTTTCGCGGTCCAGCATGGCGAAACGGTAGGTGACGCCCTCCGCGGGCGTCGCCTCCAGGTTGAACAGCTGCCCCGTCTCCTCCTGATAGCGCCGCATCCGTGCGCGCAGACGCTCCAGGATCGCCGCGGCAAACGCCCGGCCGCGCGCCGTGCCGATGTCCTCCCCGAATAGGTTGAGGCACGCCTCGTTCGTCCCGTTGACGCCGATGGTATTGAAGTGGTTCGACCACCACCGGCCCGTCGCCTCGTGGACGCCGCGCAGGTACACGCGGGAGTACGGGTACAGGCCCTGATCCGTGAACCGCTCCACGGCCTCCCGCTTGATCAGCAGGCTATCCCGCGCCAGGTCGGCCAACTGGTCCAGCCGCGCGAAGAACTCATCCTCGTCCTTGGCGGTGTACGCCAGCCGGGGCAGGTTGATGGTCACCACGCCAAGGGAGCCTGTCAGCGGGTTGGCCCCGAAGAGCCCGCCGCCGCGCTTGCGCAACTCGCGGTTGTCCAGGCGTAGCCGGCAGCACATGCTGCGCACATCGTCCGGCGACAGGTCGCTGTTGACGAAGTTGGAGAAGTACGGTGTGCCATACTTGGCCGTTAACCGCATGATCGCGGCGCCCACGCGGCTGTCCCACGGGAAGTCCTTCGTGACGTTGTACGTCGGGATGGGGAACGTGAACCCGCGGCCCTCCGTGTCTCCTTCCAGCATGACGTCGCAGAACGCCTCATTGAAGAGATCCATCTCGGCTTGGAAGTCGCCGTAGGTGGCGACCAGGGCCTCCCCACCGACCACCGCCGGCATGTCCCGGTAGATCGCCGGGCAGGAGACGTCCAGCGTGACGTTCGTGAACGGCGTCTGGAAACCGACGCGCGTCGGGACGTTGAGGTTGAAGACGAACTCCTGCAGGGCCTGTCGCACATCGGCCGGACTCAGGCCGCCAGCGCGGATGAAGGGGGCCAGCAGCGTGTCGAGGTTGGACACGGCCTGGGCGCCCGCGGCCTCCCCCTGCAGGGTGTACAGCAGGTTGACCAGCTGACCCAGCGCCGAACGGAAGTGCCGCGGCGGCCTGCTGCCGACCCTGCCTGGCAGTGACGTGACGCCGCCGCGCAGAAACTCCAGGAGGTCCCAGCCGACGCAGTACGGGCCCAGGATGCCGGCGTCGTGGATGTGGATATCGCCGGCGGTGTGCGCGGCAGCGATCTCCGAGGGGTACACGCGGCCGAGCCAGTAGTCCTGCGTGACAGCGGACGTCACGTAGTTGTTGAGCCCCTGGAGGCTGTAGCCCATGTTCGAGTTTTCCTTGATCCGCCAGTCGGCGTGCCCGAGGTAGCTGCCTACGAGGTTGCGCTGGGATGCGTGCACCTCCCGGTAGATGACGTAGCGCCGCGCCACCCGATGCTCGCCCGCGGCCATGAGCTGACGCTCGACCTCGTCCTGGATCTCCTCGACGGCCCGTTCCGCGCCGTCGCGGCTGCAGAGGGCCCCCACGACCGAGGCGCTGAGCGCGTCGATGCGCCGGACGGTCTCTTCCGCCAGGGCCCGTGGCGGCGGCAGGCCTGCCTCGGCGCGGAAGGCTAGCTCGATCGCGCGCCGGATGCGCGCCGCGTCCCAGGCCACCCGTCTCCCGTCTCGCTTGATCACCGTCGGTGGCTGCATGCACCCACCCCTTCTTCCTGACCTGCGGCGGGAGACACGATAGATGGTGCCGCGGTCGCGGCACAGACACTAGATGTGGATGATCCCTCCGGGGAAGCCGGGGGTGTGGGCCCATGCGCGCCGGGCTACGGGTGCCCGGAGGTGGGGCGCCGCGTGGCCGCGCGAGCGGCTCGGGGACGGCCTGCCGCACGCTTCGGCCGTGGCGCTGGTGCCCGGCGGCACCGCCCCACACTAGAGCCAGGTCCATTCGGCCCCTCAGAGGGGCGAACCGGCCCCCCGCCTCGTCCATGCGGGCCGGTGGAGGCGGACCCGCCTGACGGGAAGCGGCCGGCGCGCCTCCAGCCTCAGTGGGCCTCCCCCGGGGGCGGCGCCTCGGGCCGCAGGCGGGCCCACCAGGCCGCGGCCTCGCTGCGCCGCGCCACGCGCAGCTTGCGCAGGATGCCGCTGACGTAGTGCTTGACCGTCTTGTCGCTGAGGAAGACCACCTCGGCGATTTCACGGTTGGTCTTGCCTTCGGCCATCAGCGCAACGATACGGCGCTCCAGGTCGCTGAGCTCGCCCGCCTGGCCGTCGCCAGCGGAGCCGGAGGGGCGCCGCAGCCGGCGCAGCACCTGTCCGGTCACCGCGGGGTCGAGCAGGGAGCCGCCAGCGTGCACGGTGCGGATGGCATCCACCAGGTCAGCGCCGCGGGTCTGCTTGAGAAGGTAGCCCGAGGCACCTGCGAGGATGGACGCGAACAGTGCGTCCTCGTCGGCGTAGGAGGTGAGCATGACGACCCGGGCGGCGGCGCGCGCGGCTCGGATCTCCCTGCAGGCTTCGACCCCAGAGCCGTCCGGCAGGCGGACGTCGACCACCACCACGTCGGGAGCCAACCGGGCAGCCTCGCGCACGGCGTCGGCGGCCGTCGCGGCGTCGCCCACCACCTCGATGCCGGCGGCCGCGGCGAGCAGCGCTCGGAGGCCAACCCGCACCACCTCGTGGTCGTCCACCAGCAGCACGCGCACGGGCGATCCGCCCGGGGCCCGCGGAGGCATGCCCATGGAGACTCTCCCCTGGTGCGCAGCGTCACGCGGGAAGACCGCTTCCCGGATCTTCCCCGCCGCCCGCCGACCAGGCTGCCGCTCCCTCCCGCCTTGGATTCGCCCCTTCGGGGCCAGGCAACGACGCATGGCCCAGACCGCGTGGGCGGGCGGGCCCTCCCCCGGATGCGGGGCACCGACCTCGCCGAGAGAGCCCGTGGGAACGCGCTCCCGGCCGGGAGCACGGGGTCACGCCCCAGGCCGCATGGTTCACCCGCCGCCGCACCGCCGTCCGTCGGCTGCCGGCGGCGCCGCCTCGCCTCCACCCGGCCTCGCCCGGGAACTGTCCCAGCCGCCACCCTGTGCCGCGAGGGCCACCGAACAGCGGCCCGGACGGCCCTGCCCCCCACCGCACCCTGGCGGCCAGCGGCCCCGCGCGACGCCGCCTCGCCCGCACCCACCGTCAACCTAACACCCCACCAGGTGGCCGGCGTACGGCCATGTGGACCAGGGCGTCGGCCCGCTCGGCCGCCGCCACGCGGTCCAGACGGACGTTGGGCCCGGCCGGTCGGGGCGGTTACCGTTTTTAGGCCGTTGTCCCGACAGGGCGCATGGGGGGAATCCATGCAAGTCGCCGCCGCCGTCCTGGCCGATTATGAGGAACTCCGTGTAGAGCGGCTGGAGCTCGACGCGCCGGGGCCCGGTGAGGTGCTGGTGCGCCTGCGCGCTGCCGGCGTTTGCCATAGCGACTACCACGTGTTCAGCGGGGACCTGCCGCTGCCGACGCCTATGGTGTTGGGGCACGAAGGGGCGGGTGTGGTCGAGGCCGTGGGTGCGGGGGTGCGCGCCGTGGCGCCGGGCGACGCCGTGGTGCTCTCTTGGTTGCCTGCCTGCGGGCGGTGCCCCCGTTGCCTCGCCGGGCGCCCCGAACTCTGCCGCGTCCCGGCGCTGGCGGCCGAGCACGGTACCCTCCCGGACGGCCGCCTGCCGTTCCGGCGCCCAGGGAACGGCGAGCCGGTTTACCAGTTCAGCCTGACGGGGACCTTCGCCGAACGCACGGTGGTACCGGAGGCCGGGGTCGTGCGCCTGCCGCCGGGCACCGACCTGGAGGCGGCCGCGCTGCTGGGCTGCAGCGTGCTGACGGGCACGGGCGCGGCTTGGCGCACCGCCGCGCTGCGCCCCGCCGAGTCCGTGGCCGTGTTCGGTGCCGGCGGCGTCGGCCTCAACGTCCTGCAGGGGGCCCGCCTCGTCGCGGCCTTTCCGCGCATCGCCGTCGACGTGCACGCGGATCGCTTGGCCGCTGCGCAGGCCTTCGGCGCCACCCACGTCGTCGACGCATCCTCGGCGTCGGCGGTCGACGCCGTCCTGGACCTCACGGACGGGGAGGGGGTCGACGCCGCCTTCGAGGTGGTCGGCCGCCCGGAGACCATGGCGCAGGCCTTCAACGTGACGCGGCCCGGCGGGCGCACGGTCGTCGTGGGCGTGGCCCCGCCGAACGCGGAGGTTGCGCTCAACGCCTTCGCCTTCCCCTCCCAGGAGCGCACCCTGATCGGCTGCTGGTACGGGCAGTCCTCACCAGCGCGGGACATCCCGCCGCTGCTGCGCCTCCACCAGGCGGGCCTGCTGCAGTTGCACGGACTGATCTCGCGGCGCTACAGCCTGGACCAGTTGCCCCAGGCGTTCGAGGCGATGCTCTCCGGGGCGGTCAACCGCGCGCTGCTGAGCTTCGAGTGACCCGCACGAACGCGCTCGGGGAAAGGCGGGACACCGGGAGGGTGCCTCGGAGCGGTGTCGCCGGCGGCCCTTTGCCGCACTGCGGAGGGTGGAGATGGAGCGAGGCGTCCACCTAGCGCGCCCCCCTCGCTCTCGGGGCCTGATCCAGGCGTGGAAAGGGCGGAAGGTCTGTGGTTTTTGCCGACTCCGAGGCGCTCTACCGGACGCTCGGCGGCTTCTTCACCTCGCTGGCCACCCAGGAGGAGGGCCAGTTGATCCATCGCGTCGGCGGCCCCATCCTGTTCATCTTCCACCGGCCGGAGGGACGCATCCTGTGGGTGCCGAGCCCTCCCCCCGGCTCCTGGCCAGCCTTCCGCGTCGTGCATGGGGCGGAGGGCACAGGGACCGAGCCGCTGCTGACCTTCGAACAGGACGGGGACCTGGCGCACCGCTTCTGGCTCGGGGAGGTGGACCTGGCCCAGGCCCTGGCCCGGCAGCAGCTGCGGGCGCTGGGACCGCTGTCGCGCGCCATGAAGCTGCTGCCGCACCTGGACCCCGTCTACCCCCGATACGCCGCGTTCGCGCAGGCGGGCGGGGGGGCATGAGCGTAGAACCTGGCCCGAGCGCGCCCCGGGGCGCCGGCGGCGGCACCGCCCCGCTGGCGGCCGTTCCTGGTGTCTTCGCCGCAGGCGCGGCCCGGCCGGGGTCGCGGCTACAGCCGCTGATCAACCCCTCCACGGGGCGTCCCGAGCGCCCGTTGGCCGCGGCCTCTCCTGATGAGGTCGCAGAACTCGTGCGCGGCGCCCACGCGGCGCACCGCTCCCGCGTCTGGTCGGGCCTGCCGGCGCTGCAGCGCCAGCACGTGCTCGCCGAGGCGGCGGGCCTGCTACGCGCCCACGCACGCGAACTCGGCGCGGACATCGCCCGCGAGAGCGGCCTGCCGCTGGGCCCGGCCCGGTACGCCGAGGTACCGATGGCGGCCGACGCCCTGGAGTTCTTCGCCGCCTGCTGCGTACAGCCCGTGGGCGAGGTTCTGCCCTTCTTCGCCGCTGGCGTGCCCGCCACCCAGATGGCCTTCACCCTCCACCAACCGGGCGGGGTCTCCGGCCTGATCACGCCCTGGAACTTCCCGCTGCTCCTCCCCGCCTGGAAACTCGGCGCGGTGCTGGCCGCGGGCGGCACCGCGGTCCTCAAGCCCGCCCCCGAGACTCCAGCGGCGCCCATGCGCCTGGCCGCCCTCCTCACCGAGGCGGGTGTGCCGCCCGGCACCATCGCCGTCGCCTGTGGGGACGATGCGGCCGGCGCCGCCCTGGTCGACCACCCCCTGGTGGAGCACGTCTCGCTCACGGGCGCCACCGCCACCGGCCGCGCGGTGATGGCGCAGGCGGCGCCCCGTCTGAAGCGCCTGACCCTGGAGCTCGGCGGCAAGTCGCCGGTGATCGTCTGCGCGGACGCCGACCTAGACGCGGCGGTCGCGGGCAGCCTCTTCGGCGTCTTCTTCCACGCCGGCCAGGTCTGCCAGGCCGGCAGCCGCATCATCGTGGAGGCGCCGGTTTACGAGGCGTTCGTGCGGCGGTTCCTGCACCAGGCGGACGCCCTGCACGTGGGAGCCGCCAACGACCCGGACAGCGACCTCGGCCCGCTGGTCTCGCTGCCGCAGTGGCGGCGCGTCCGCGGCTTCGTGGAGGAGGCGGTGGGCGCTGGGCTCCAGCCATCGCTGGGCGCGAGGGCCCCGCTGCCCGAACCGGGCGGCGGCTACTTCTTCCCCGTCACCGTCTTTGCCGATGTGCCAGCGGAGGCGCCCGTGGCACGGGAGGAGGTCTTTGGGCCCGTCGCCTGCATCCTGCGCGCCCCCGATACGGACACCGCGCTGGCCATGGCCAACGACAGCCCTTACGGCCTCGCCGCCGGGGTGTGGACGCGCGATCTCAACCGGGCCCTCCGCCTGGCGGCGGCGCTGGAGGC
Organism: Bacillota bacterium; assembly: GCA_021797775.1. GTDB lineage: Bacteria > Bacillota > Sulfobacillia > RBS10-35 > JAJYVN01 > JAJZZC01. The sequence continues at coordinate 7,428 of JAJZZC010000121.1, read as the reverse complement.
CGGGACGGTGTGGGTGAACACCGCGCAGATCCTCTCGCCGGGCAGCCCCTTCGGCGGGGCCAAGCAGAGCGGCCTCGGCCGCGAGCTGGGCCGGCAAGGCGTGGAGGCGTACCTCCAGACCAAGACCGTGATCGTCGAGCAGGAGCCGCGGGGCTGGTCGTATTTCGGTTGAGTCCCCCATGCCGTCACGGTCGGCGCCACGCGGCATGAAAAAGGGCGGGACCGGCTCGCGAACCGCCTTCTAGTAGGTCTGCGCAGGCGAATCCACTACCGGTAGTGGACCAGGCGGCCTTTTTCGCAGGAGGCGGTGACGGCGGCGCGCTGCCGTCGGGAGCCCCCGGTGTGTGGGGTGGCCGCGTCGGGGCGATGCGGCCACCCCGCGGTCATCCCGTCTGCCGGTTCAGGCCCTGCGCGGGGCCCTGCGTGCCGTCCTCGGCAGCATGTCCGCCGCCGAGCGCGGAGGTGCGCGAAAGGGTCCTGCTGATGCGGGAGGTTCCCACCCTGCGGGCGGCCTTTCTCCTGGATATGGCGCGGTCGGTGCAACTGATGGAGCATCTCGTGGCGCGACGGGCCGGGCGCGATTCACGGGACTTCGCCGTCCGGACATTCACCGGAGCCGTCCTGGGCGTGATGCTCTCCATCTGCTTCCATTGGGCGGAGAACCCGGAAACGGACAGCCCATCGCCTTGAGTGGTGCGGCCAGCGGCCCTGAGCCCCAGTGACGTCCCTCCAGAAGAGCCCTAGCCGACAGGGATGCGTGCGAGCCGGCAAGGAGCACCCGGCCCGGTGGGGTGGCCGGCCCGGCCCTTGCTGCCGGAGAGGTAGACCGCGCCAGGCAAGGGTGACGGGTGGCGGCGGCCCGCGACGGCCCGCCACCCTCAAAACCGCTCCACGATCACCTTCGCCTGTGTGAACAGCAGCAGATAGTCGGGTCCCCCGGCCTTGCTGTCCGTCCCCGACATGTTGAAGCCGCCGAAGGGATGCCCCCCGACCAGGGCGCCGGTGCACTTGCGGTTGAAGTAGAGGTTGCCGACGTGCAGCCGCTGCCGCGCCATCTCCAGGTGGGCGCGGTCAGTGGCAAAGACGGAGGCCGTCAGCCCGTAGTCGGTGGCATTCGCGGCCTCCAGGGCCTCCGCGAAGGTCGCGGCCCGGCTGCAGGCCAGGACCGGCCCGAAGATCTCCTCCTGACTGATGCGGGCCCCCACCGGCACGTCCGCGAACACCGTGGGCTCGATGTAGCAACCGGACGGGCCCCCCGCGGCCCCACCGCATACCAGGCGCCCCTCGCGGCGCCCCACCTCCACGTACCCCAGCACCTTGCGCTGCTGCTCGGGGCTGACCAATGCGGCGACCTCGGTGCGCGGGTCGCGGGCCGGCCCGACGCACAAAGCGGTCGTGCGCTGCGCGACCTGGTCGACCAGCGGCGCGTACGCCCGTCCCACGGCGATGAGGCGCGAGCAGGCGGAGCACTTCTGCCCCTGGAACCCGAAGGCCGACGCCACGATCGCCCCCGCGGCGGCATCGAGGTCGGCGTCCTCGTCGACGACGATCGCGTCCTTGCCGCCCATCTCGGCGATGACGCGCTTGAGCCAGCGCTGCGCGGGGACCACGCGCGCGGCATCGGCGTAAACGCGGCGCCCGGACCGCGCCGCCGCCGAGCGATCACCAGCGGGTATTCGGCCCCCAACTCGCGCTCGATCCGCCCCAGGGCCGCGGCGAAGGCCGCAGCCGCCTCGGGCTGGGAGAAGTCCGAGAGCGGTTCGTTGCGGAAGTCCGGTAGCATGGCCGGTCGCTCCTCACCTGCGTGGCCGATGCGAACGTCCTCTTTCGTGAGGCCACGATTGTCTTACCCCTTGTGCCCCAATGCTCATGGCGCCGGCCCTGGCTGGCGACCGACTTTGTCAGGCCCCCCTAGGGCGCATCGGTATGCGTGGCACACGGGCCGTAGCGCTATAGCGGCCACCCCGGCGCAAGTCGCCGCCCGCTGGGACGGCCCGCAACGCTCGCACCCCGTTGGCCCGAGCCGCGCGCCGCAGGAATCCCCCTCGGCCCCATGATGGGTGATCCGGCGCATGCTTATGCGCGCGTGTGGCGTCCGAGGGGTTCTGGCCGCCCCTTGGGCGGCCGCAACGGCGCGCCCGGCGCCCAGCCTGCCCCCGTGAGCAGGGCGCCTTGCCTGGAGCCACAGGCCGTCGCCCGCGCTCCACCGGCAGCGACAAGACCGGATGACCGCGCAAGGGACGGGGGCCTCGCGGCGCCAAGACCGCGGACACCGCACGGGGAGGACACACTCCCGCTTCCGGTCACGGCGGTTCTGCGGCACATCTGCAGCAACTCGCGCCACGGCGCCCACTCGCAGTACGCGCCGACCTCGCCCGCGCTACCGGCTCCCTCGGCCGGGCCCAGCGCGTGCCCCGGCACAAAGGCGCCGCACAACCGCGTGGCCGTGTCCGCCGCTTTGTACAGCCGCGCGATGCCCAGGAACGCCAGGTCGCCGGGCTGCAGACGCCCGCCCGCTTCCTCACGCGCCTCGGTCGCCGCCGTCTGCCGCGGCGTGCGCCCAGGGTCCACCCCGGGGGCTGATGGGCTACCAACGATAGCGGTGGGGATGTGCGGGTCGCCGCGCGCCCCCGGGCAGTGCGGTACGGACCGGCCGGCGCCGGCCGCGGGCGGCGCCGACCGTAGCGCCCGCGTGGCAGGCAAAGGCGCGTCGCCCAGCCCCTGGGGGCGCCTGGGTTCGCTCACGACCGGCGAACGTTCGGGCGTGCGCCCGCCACCCAGGCCCACCCGGCTGCCCCGTCACCGCCCGGGCGCTGCGCTGGCGGTCGCGCGCCCTCCCTCGCGCCCAGGTGCCAGGGGTAGCCGGCTGACCAGCAGCGTCACGGCGGCCACCGCGGCAGCGGCCGATGCCCACGCGTACACGGCCTGGGGTCCGAAGGCGTCGAAGATGAGCCCCGCCAGCAGGGTGCCGATGATGGCGGTGGCGCCCTGGGTGGCCGCGGCGTAGACGGCCTGCGCCGACGTCTGCAGGTGGGCGGGCGCCAGGCGGCTGACATACGGCACCGCGGTGGTGTAGAAGAGGCCGAACGAGAGGCCCTGGCCGAGCTGGAGGCCCAGGATCCAGGCGGGGCCGCGCGCGGCCAGCGCGCCGAAGAGGGCGTAGCGCAGCGCGTACACCCCCAGGGCCAGCGTGAGCACCCGGCGCGGTCCCAGGCGCTCGGCAAACCGCGGGGCTAGGGCCATCACCGGGACCTCGAAGGCCGCGGCGACGGCCCACGCCAGCCCGATGACCCAGGTCGAGCTGCCCAACGCGTGCACGTAGAGGCTCAAGAAGGCGTTGTTAGCCGAACTCGCCAGCTGGAGCACGCAGGCCACGCCGACGAAGGCGCGGTAGTCCGTTGCCCGCCACAGCTCCGGCAGTGCGTCCCAGAGCCTGCGGCGCTGCGACGGCGGAGCGACGCCAGGCGGGGACAGCGTGGCCAGGAGGAGGGCGGCGGCGATGCCGGCGCTGTAGACGATGAAGATGACGGCGAGGCCCTGCCGGAGCAATAGGGCCCCCATGGCCGCGGTGCACAGGGCAAAGCCGGCCGCCCCCCACAGCCGGACCCGCGCGTAGCGCTCGCGCGCGCCTCCCAGGTGCACGATGGTCAGGCTATCGGCGAGCGGGGCGACAGACGTGCTGCAGAGGGCTAGGGCGGCCGCGCACAGCAGATAAGCCGGAAAACCGCGCGCCAGGAGGAAGAGCGGCGCTGCCGCCCCCGATCCGGCGAGGACGCACAGTAGCACCCCGCGGCGCTGCCCGCGGGCGTCGGCGATCCCCGCCCAGAGAGGCTGGGCAAACAGCGCCAGGGCGGGCGAGACGGCCGCCAGAGCCCCGATCTCCAGACCGCTGAGCCCGTGCGCCCGGTAAAACAGCGGCAGAAACGGGAAGAAGGCGCCGAGCGCGGCGTAGTATGCCGCATACAACCCGCCGAGCGCGGGGGACCGTCCCGCGCCAGCCCCTCGCACCGGCCCGCGGCCGGCGGCGGGCGGTCGGTCGGCGGCCCGCAGAGGCGGGTCATCAGGTCGCGAGCGGGTGTCCGGCCTCACGCCGTGCTCCGGGGAGGACCGGGGAACGTCGGCCAGCGCGGTGCCGTCGCTGCACGGCAACGGGCACCGGCGGCACAGGAGCACAGCGGCACGAGCCTGCCCCCTCGCGTGGTCGGAGGCATGTTCGGACCGGCGGGCGCACCCTCCTCCCCGTCAGCGCGCGCCCCTCGGACGCCGGCCCGAGGCGGCGGGCCGAGCCGGCCGCGGCGGAGTTCGCGCTACGCGTCGCGGGGCGAGGCTCGACACGCTGGACGAAGCGGGCCGGCAGAACACCGGCTCGCGCGCCGCCCTCTAGTAGGTCGCTGCAGACACACCTACTACCGGCAGTGGTTCCGGCGGCCTTTTTCGCAGGAGCACCCTCATGGCCGTTGGCGCTACAATCGCGTGAGGAGAGGCCTGACGCCGCACGCTGCGAGGGGGTGGACAGGATGCCCGAGGTGAGCCGCTTCTACGGCGTCGTGATCGCCTTGTTCTACAACGATCACGCTCCCCCACACTTCCACGCCGTGTACGGGGACTTCGAAGCAGTCATCACGATCGACACTTTGGCCGTGCTTGAAGGTCAAATTCCCCGCCGGGCGTTGGCCCTTGTCCTGGAGTGGGCTTCGGAACATCGCCAGGAACTGCAGACAAACTGGCAGAGGGCCAGAGACAAGCGTCCCATGGCGCCCATCGCACCCCTCATTTGAAAGCTTGGAAAGTACCTGTTCGGTGAACTGCGTTGGGACCGCTACATCTCGTTGGGCGACGGCACTTCCGCGGGGAGCGTGTACCACATCTAGTGGCGCGGCACGCACTTCACCGAATGCTTACTTTGAAAGGGGAGACGTTTGGATGTCCCTGCTCCGCGTGCGGGCCGTACGCAACGCGCGGCGGCCGATCGTCGAGGTAGAGCTGACCGACGGCCAGTTGCGAGTGCTGGATCTTACCCCATTCCTGACGGGAGAGATCTTTGAGCCAGTCCGTACGGACCCGACGTACTTCGCTCGCGTGCAGGTCCATCCAGAGTTGCGGACGTTATGCTGGCCGAACGGGGCCGACATCGATCCGGACGTTCTGTTGGGGCGTCGGCCGTCAGCGTAGGCTCACGGTTTCGGCCTATTGGGCCGTTATGCGCGCGAGGCGCTTGTGCACCCGGAGCGACCGCACCACATCCGGTAGCAGTTACCCGGATGCGCATCGCTGCTGCCTTGCCGAGCGGTGCGGCCGCCGCCGCGCGCACCGCTCGGTCAGAGTCAGAGCAGCCGTGCCGCGGCGACCTCCACCTCGACCCTTTGGCCGCCGCGCGCGAGCGTGAGCCGCCGACGATCCCCCGGCCGGCCGCGCAGGGCATCAGCCACCTCCCCGTGCGTCCGCCCGGTGACCGCGGCGCCATCGACCGCCAGCAGGCAGTCGCCGGCCTGGACACCGGGGTCGGCGGTCGCGTCGCCGTCCGCGCCGGACCGGACCAGATCCGCGACCCGTACGCCGCCGCCTGGCTCCCATCGCAGCATGAGCGGAACACGGTCCATGTCGGCGGTGCCGAGGTCCGCCCCCTGTTCCCATCACGTCCGTTCACCGGCGTAGTCCAGTGCGAGCCCCGGCTCCTCCCGAGTCCACCGGGCGGTGGGCGGCGCCTGGTCGAGGGGGCACATGCACCGGCAGGCTCGCGCGGGTGCGTCGAGCAGACGACGCGCCCCCCCTCGTTCAGACCAGGCCGGCTCGCGCCAGCCGATCGATCAGGGACACCTTGCGCACGTGGATCTCGCGCAACTGCCGTAGGCGATGCGCAAATCCGTCCGGCCGGCCCTCGCGCGCGGCGAGCGCCTGAAGGTCCTGCAACTGGCGGACCGCCTCGTCGTACTCCGCCGGCCGCTTGGTTCCGATGCGCGCCTCCACATCCCGCCAGGCATCCTCCTCTCGCGGCTGAAGTGCGTTGAGCCGCTTGTCCCGCGCGATCGCCGCCTCACGTTCGCGCCGCGCGGCCTCCTCGGCCGCCCTGGCTGCCGCCTGCCGTTCGCGCTCGGCACGGCACCTCTCCGCCGCCTGTAGCAAATCCCCCACGGTACGGCGTTCGACCACCCCTGTCGCCGGTGCGTGCACCCGGCGGAAGCGCTGTAGCAGTTCGGCGCCGAGCAGGGCGCCCTCTCCCGTGGCGGCCCGCAGTAGGAACGCATTCTTCTCCGCAACCGGCAAGCCGTCGATCCATGCGGCCAACAGGCCCCCGGCCTCGCCCTTGGCGAGCGGGTCGGCGGGGCTCGACGCCGACGCAACGACCAGCAGGTCCTCGTCGATCCGCAGGAAATCCGCCAGCCCCTGCAACGCCGCCGACGGCGTCCCCAGCAGAGCCGGCACAGGGGGCTCGACATCGTCCTCGTCCAGTTCACCGCTCTGCGCACAGAGCAGCCACGCCAGGTATAGGGCGCGCCGGTCCCCCGACGCCACCTCGCCGCGGACGGATACCAGCGACGCCAGCAGCCCCTCGCCGTCTTCTCCCCAATCCCCCCCCTCGTTCTCGGACGTCAGCGCCACGATGACGTGCGTATCGGTTGCCCACGCGTCCGCCGAGTCCGCGGCGCAATAACCCTGCGCTGTCTGCAGATCGAGGAGGGCGTGCGGCCAGCGCAGCATCAGGCGGTGCGTCCCCCAGTTCGCCAGGTACAGGTGTGCATCGAAGTACCGCTCCATCAACTTCCGCGGGTCACCACGAAAGTCGCCGAAGTTGTAGGTGTTGACAAAGCGTGTGGAAGAGACCTGGGCACGGGAAGACAACCCACGGACCTCGGCGAATTGCTGGGCACTCAACGGGCGATCCACTGCAAGGAACTCGTAGTATTGGTACTCGCTCAACGTGCACCCTCCCATCGCCGCAGTTAGACCCACACCGCCGATATCCTCTTCGGCGCTGGCCACGGCGGCAAGTATCCGGCTCAGGCGCAGCCGCCTGGCCGCCACCTTCGTGGAACACGCCGGCGACGCAGCCCTGCCGCTGCTCCCCGGCCAGGCCTACTACCCGGCCGACAACGAGGCGCAACTCCGTCGGCGCTTCCGCTGCGAACCCATCCCGCTGCTGGACGAATCCCTGGCGGGCGGGCTGCTGGGGGCCGCGGCCCCGAGGTGCAAACCCCGCGCGACGGGTTGGTCGATCGCGTTGGCGGGTGGAAGCCCGCGCCCAAGGCGGGCCCTCGGGCCGCGACCGTCGTCGCGGCTCCGCGCGTCGTCCGTGCCGATCCGCTGGGAACCGCGGGGGACGGTGTCCATGGGACACCTGGCCCCGGACGTGGTGGTCCGCACGGGGCGGCAGGTGGTGATCTACGGTGCCAAATACAAGGCGCACCTCGCGGGCCTGGACGCGGAGGG
>JAJZZC010000407.1 GCA_021797775.1 Bacillota bacterium | reverse complement strand
CCCGAGGAACGGCCGCCGCTGGCGCTGAAGGGCTTGGCCTTCAACGAACTGTTCGTCTGGCTCTCCCGCAGCCAGCGCGTGGTCTCCGCCTCACGCACCGACGACACCGTGCAGCTGCCGCCCGTCGACTGGGGTACGGTCTGATTGCCAGCTCTCGTCGTGGGCGTCTCCCTGCGCGGCCCATCCCACGCCGCGTCCGGGGCTGCGTGCCAGGATGCGTGCGCCTGGGTCCGCCTGGGCGAGGGCGGCGTCGCCCTCGCCGTGGCGGACGGGGCGGGGAGCGCGCCCCTGGCCGCTGAGGGCGCCGCTACCTCGGCGCGGGCCGCCGTAGCGGCGGTGCGGGCCGTGGTGACACGGCGCAGCGCGCGCCAGCGGGACGGGCCTGCTCCTGTGTGGCCGGGCGCGCGGGCTGCTGCGCCGGCTGGCGGCGGCGCGCCCGGGGGACAGCCCACGGTGGGCGGCGGGGCGGGCGCCCTGGGCCCCGACGGCGTGGCCAGGCGGGGACGCGCTGCAGGCCGCTCGCTCGGCGGGCTCGCGCTGTGGCCCCCGGGCAGCAGCGGGGCGGCGGGATCGCGGGCGGATACCGAACCGCCCCTGGCCGAACTGGCGCGCATAGGCTGCCGCGCGGCGCGCTTGGCCGTGTGTGCCCAGGCCGAAGCCATCGGCGCGCCACCGCGCGCCCTCGCCACCACGCTGCTCTTGGTGGTCTGGCGGGGAGAGCAGGCCGCAGCGGCCCACATCGGCGACGGCGCCGCCGTGGCCTGGCGCGCGGGGGGCTGGGAGGTGCTCTCCCCCCCGGCGGAGAGCGAGTATATCAACGAGACGCGCTTCCTCACCGACCCCGACTGGGAGGAGCACGTGCGCATCCAGCCGACCCGCCCGGGGGTCGAGGGGGTGCTCGCCTTCAGCGACGGGTGCCAACGTGCCGCGCTGCTGCACGGCCCCGCCGGCTGGCGGCCGTTCTCGGGGTTCCTCGACCCCGTCGGCCGGTTCGCGCAGGGCGTGCCGGACGCCCGCCAGGCGCGGCGGCAGATCTCCCGCCTGCTGGCCTCGGCCAAGCTGGCGCAGGTCTCCGATGATGATAAGACGCTGGCGCTGATCTGGCGCAGGGCCCCCCGTGGCTGAGCTCTACGGCGCCGACGGCGCCCCCGTACCGCTCGGACGGCGCCTCGCCGCGGGGGGCGAGGGTGCGGTCTACGAGGTCCACGGCCGGGTGGGCGTCTGCGCCAAGATCTACCATGCCGGGACCCGCACCGCGGAACGGCGTGCCAAGCTGGAGGCGATGCTGGCCCGCGTCCCCGCCGACCCCACCGCCGCCGAGGGGCACCGTTCCATCGCCTGGCCGCGGGAGTTGCTCTTCGGGGGCCGCGGGCCCGCCGCCCCCCTGGCCGGCTTCATCATGCCGCGGCTGCCCGAGGATGCGCGCACGGCCCTGGAGTATCTCCAGCCCGAGGACCGCATGCGGCTGCACCCGGGGTGGGGCTTCCGCCACCTGCTGACGGCGGCGCGCAACCTGGCGGCGGCGGTGGCCGCGCTGCAACACGCCGGCACCTGCATCGGCGACCTGAACGAGAGCAACGTCATGGTATCGGAGACCGCCCGGGTCACGCTCATCGACTGCGACTCGTTCCAAGTCCCCCTCGCCGCGGGCGGCCTGGCGCGCTGCCCGGTGGGTCGGCAGGAATACACCGCCCCCGAACTGGTCGGCCGCTCTCTCGCCGAGACCGACCGCACGCCGCGCTCGGACACCTTCGCCCTGGCTGTGCTGATCTTCCAGCTGCTGATGCAGGGCTACCATCCGTTCAACGGGCGCTGGCTGCGGGCGGGCGAACCACCCGACATCGGGCGGCGCATCCGCGCGGGCATGTACGCGTACGGCGGAGGGCGGGACCTCGCCCCGCCGCCGGCCGCCCCCCCGCTGGCCGTGCTCCCCCGCGCCGCCCGCACCGCGCTCGATCGCACCTTTGGGCCCGGCATCGGCAGGCCCGAGGAGCGGCCCGACGCGCGGCAGTGGGTAGCGGTCCTTCAGGCATCCCTGGGGGAACTCGTGCCGTGCCGGCGCTACCCGGACCGGCACGTCCACCCGCGGCAGACGCGCACCTGCCCCTGGTGTGTCCTGGCCCAGCGCGGCGCCGACTACTTCCCCGAGGTGATTGGGGCGCAGATCTCCCTGCCCCCTGCGGGCGTGGGGCCGGCCACCCCAGTCGACCCGGCCGCGGCGCATCTGGGAACGGTTCCGGCTGCGCGTTCCACCGCAGCCCGCCCGGGCGCCGCGGCGCGGGCTGGGAACCCCGCCGCGCCCAGCCCGTCCACCGCGCCCCATCCGGGGGCCGGGATAGCCGCCGGGGGTTCCGCAGCGGCCAACGCGGCCGCCGCGCGCCACCCCGCCACTACGCCCCACGGCGGGCCGGCGGCCGCGGCACCCCCTCCAGCTCACCCTCTCGCTCCCGGCGGGCCCCGGCAGGCGAGCGCCCCCCCTGGACCCGCGCCGACGACGCCGGCCGCCGCAGCAGCCCCAGGG
>JAJZZC010000406.1 GCA_021797775.1 Bacillota bacterium | reverse complement strand
CCCGGTGGCGGTCGGCGGTGGCGCGCACGGCGGCCCGTCGCACCACCACGGGCAGGTTGCGGGCGAACGCCCCGAAGGCGCCGGCGGTGTAGGCCCCGACGGTGGTCTCCAGGTGCAGGTACGCCGGGGTGCCCACGAAGCGGGCCAGGACGGGCTCCACCGCCTCTGGCGTCATCGGCTCCAACCGAACCCCTCCCCAAAGCCCTGCTCACGTGCCTGGTCGCTGGCTGCGCAACAACGTGGAAGCCCTCGTGCCACAGGCATCGCGCGCGGCCCTGCTCCGGGCTGAGACCGCAAGCCAGCCTGCGTCGGTGGTGCAAGAGCCCGCTCTTGCACCACCCAGTTCCGGATGCTGTGGCCAGCGCGCCTCGCCGACCGCTACCCCTTCTGGTGGAGGCGCCGTCTGCGGCTTGGCGCATGGTCCTCTGGGCATGAGGATGCGAGTCCCCGGCGCCAGGCGTGCCACCCCGCGGCCCTCGCCCCGGCAGGGCGCCGGGCAGGGCTCCAGCCCTCCCGGGGGCCCGACCGAGCCCGGCGCCGGCACCCCTGCGGCCCAGCCCCCAGGATTCCCCGCGCCGGGCCGTCTCGCCTCCTGCGTGAGGGGCGCCGACGCACAGGCCCGCGGCCACCTCGTGGCGAACTTCGGCACCCGCCTAGAGGCCGGGTCGCCGCCGCGGGGCGCCGCGACCGGGCCTCGGCGGTCGGCCGGTGGCGAAGCGCGGGGTGGACGCGCGAGGTTGGACGCACTGCGGCGCAAGCCCCCGCCTTTAGGCGCGGGGTGAGCCGTTCCCGTCCGGGCGCTTTAGGAGTTCGTCGCCCTTGCATTAGGCCGCCGCACATCGTATAATGCGAACATGCGGATGGTGCTGCGGTCGAACAACAACGTGGTGTACTCCTGCAAGTACCATGTAGTGTGGTGTCCCAAGTACCGGCGCAAGGTGCTCGTGGACGGCATCGACGAGCGCCTCAAGGCCATCATCCGTTCGGTGGTCGCGGAACGGGACGCAGCGGTGATCGAGATGGAGGTCATGCCCGACCACGTACACCTGCTGGTCGAGGTGGACCCGCAGTTCGGGATCCACAGGCTGGTGCGGCTGCTGAAGGGACGTTCCTCGCGCCTGCTCCGGCAGGAGTTCCCGCGCCTGCGCAGCCGCCTGCCGACCCTGTGGACGAATAGCTACTTCCTCGCGACGGTGGGGGGTGCGCCTCTTGCGGTCATCAAGCAGTACATCGAAAACCAAGAGAAGGTCTGAGCGTACCCCGTCGTTTGTCTGCGAGTTGCCGCTGCGCGTGCCGTGGTCACTGGGCCGCCGCCTGGCGGCAAAGTTCGAGGCCGCGCGGCAGGTGTACAACGCCTGCTTGGGCGAAGGCCTGCGGCGCTTGGGCCTGGTGCGGCAGTCCGTGTGGTTTGCCAAGGGGCGGGCGACCCCTCGGCAGCAGAAGGTGGAGCGGCAAACCCACTTCCGCGCCGCGCGAGAGCAGCACGCCTTCTCCGACGCGGCGCTGCAGCAGTATGCCATCCGGCTGCGCAGCAAGGACGGTACCGGCCGAAGCGCGCCGAAGACGTGGATCGGCGAGCACCTCGGGGCCCACGAGGTCCAGACCCTGGCGTCGCGGGCCTACCGCGCCGCGAACACCTACCTGCTCGGCCAGCATGGGCGGCCACGCTTCAAGGGCAAGGGCCAGATGCATTCGATCGAGGGCAAAGGACCAGGCAGCGGGTTGCGGTGGACGGACCACAGCCTGCTGGTCTGGGGCGACCTCGTGCTCCGACCGCTCATCGACCCGGACGACCCGGTGGTGCGCCATGCTCTCTGCTCCCGTGTGAAATACGTGCGTCTCGTGCGGAGGCGCGTGCGGCTGCGCACGCGATGGTGCGTGCAGTTGGTGTGCGAGGGGAGGCCCTACGTCAAGTTGCACAAGCGCTCGACGGAGGGCAGCGGAACCGTGCTCGCGCCGAAGTATCCCCTGGGGCGCGGAACGGTCGGCCTCGACCTCGGCCCGTCGACGCTGGCCGCGGTCGGGGGGAAGGAGGCGATGCTCGTCCCATTCTGCCCCGAGGTAGAGCGGCCGGCCAAGGCCGTCCGGCGGTTGCAGCGCCATCTCGACCGGCAGCGGCGCGCCAACAATCCAGGCAACTACCTGGCGGACGGGCAGGTACGGCCGGGGCCCAAGCGGTGGCGGGTGAGCGCTCGGCAGCGGCAGACGGAGGGTGCGCTCGCCGAGACGCATCGCCGCTTGGCAGAGGGACGCAAGACGGCGCAGGGCGCGTTGGCGAATCGGGTCTTGGCCCTGGGCGATGTGTTTCAGACGGAGAAGGTTTCAATCCGGGCCTTCCAGCGCACCTTCGGGCGTTCGGTCGGCACGCGTGCGCCGGGGATGTTCGTGGAGCGGCTGAGCCGCAAGGCTGAAAGTGCTGGCGGCAAGGTATTCGCGTTCCCCACGAAGACCACGGCGCTGTCGCAGGTTTGCCAGTGCGGGCGGCGGGCGAAGAAGCCGCTGTCCCTGCGCTGGCACGAGTGCCCGTGC
>JAJZZC010000120.1 GCA_021797775.1 Bacillota bacterium | reverse complement strand
CCGCTGAGCTTACATGCCACCCCGGGCCAAAAGTATGCCGGCCCTGGCGAAAGCCCGCGTCATGATGCCCAGTACAAGCGCCATGGAACCATCTATACCCTTGGCGCCCTGCTTCCGCATCTCGGGAAGGTCTTCGCCCGCGCCTTCAAGCACTACCACAGCGCTGCCCTTTGCCCACAAAGCGGAGCCAGCCAACGCGAAAGGCGGGGACGAAGCCCCGCTATCCGACTCGGGTGTTATGGCTCTCGTGGAGGGGGATTGAGGGATGGGGTTGGGGCGGGGCACCGTGTGATCGGCTGTCTGCGGCTGAGGGCGATGTCCAGGCCGAGGTCACCGTGCGCGGATGGCGCGTGGGCGACCAGTCCGCGGGCGGGCAGCGCCACGATCGGCCAAGACGCCGGCCCCGCCCTCCCTGCCGCAGCGGCCGCGCTCGCGCGGGGGGACTCTCGCACTCGCGCAGTTTTGCTTGCTCCGGCCACCAGGGCACCGCTGTGGGCGTCGAGTGTGTACGAAGCTCAGGCATGTGCTGCCAACGCCGGTCCCGTCTCGTCCATGACCTGCCTGCCAGGGGGTGCACGCAGCCGACTCCGTCAAGGCGCAGGGGAACGTATCGCGTAGCCCACGCACATCGTGCGCAGATCTGTATAGCCGCGCCACATGATTTCGTGGCCCGGCGGGGGATCGCTCTTACGAGCCATGTACCCGCCGATCTTGCTGACCAAGAAGGCCGCTGCGCCCAAGCTGGTGGGCGGCGGCAGCCTGCGATCTTGGGCGTAGGCGCCGAGGAACTCCACTTCCAAGTCACTGAAGAACACCTCAGGAGGAAGTTCCGGCGTCTCGCGCCCCAAGAGTGTCAGCAGCAGGATGCGCCACGCAATCACGAGATTGATCGCCACGGCCCGCCGGAGGCGCTCCGCCGTTTCGTGCTGCAGCTCTTCGACCTTGCACCCACTCTTCAAGACGCGATGCCAATCCTCGATCCGCCAGCGCAGACAGTACCACTCCAGCACGGTTTTGGCCTGGTCTGGCGAGTTCACTTCCTGCGTGGTCAGCAGGAACCACTCCACCGGCTTTTCGCCTGCAGGAGGCGTCGCTTCGACCGCATGCACGATCGACAGCGCTACCGGCTCTTTCCCTTGGTGAGATCTCGGGGGCTTCAGCTCGATGCGACGGTAACGCAGCGTCATCTCCGCAGTCCGCTCCGGCCGTGCAGGGCGAGCTTTCTGCTTGCTCTTCTTGGGCCTGGCGCTTTGTCGCTTGATGTACAGCGGGAACACAAGCCGTGGCTCAGCCGCCTTGACCGCATCGAACAGTTTCAGATCCTCGGCGGTGCAGCGATTGTGATCCGCCCGTACCAAGAACTCCGTCCGCGGATCTTCACGCCAGGCGTCAAACAGCTCGAAGAAGTCGGCCTCGCGGTCCATCACGCAGACGATCTTGGTCTGCGGCATCTCCCCGGCGATCGCCGTGCAATCCCGCAGGCCTTCCACCCAACTGTAGATCTTCTTCTCCTCGAGCGGGATCGCTGCCGGCTTGCGCTGGTCGGCCGGGTCCTTCGGTTCCGGAGCCGTGCAGTCCGCGCGCAGCACGCCCAAGGGGAGGCCCTCGTCGGTCACGGCCAGCGTCGAGTGCAGATGCAACCCGCGCGTCTTGGCCTTCGTTTGGTTCTCGCCGATCACACCCAGACCCTCACACTGGGCCAAGCCATTGTAATTCAAATCCGTGCCGTCCTGAATGCACAAGACCGTCTTCTGCGCCCGCATGCGCCGCAGGGTTTGCTCGCGGTGGGGCAAGAGGATATTCTCCACGGTAACCGCACTGTCGTCGGTCTCCGGCTGCTCGATGAAGCGATAATGGCCCTTGATCATGGCATCCGTTCCTTGCTCCAGCCCGCAAAAGGCGCGGCCCGGATTCTCCGCTTGCAGCCCTGCGCTCAAGACCAGACGCCGGCTGAGGCGGCGGTCGCCCAGCGGGGCGCCGCCGAACTCGTACTCGGCCCAAGCTCCCCCCTCCAACCCCGCGGCCAGGGGCAACGCTCCCAGACCCCGACGCAGGGGCACCCCCATGCGTACCCGGAAGTCGTCCACCAGCGGATAGACATAGATCGCCTTCGGCGTCTCCTGGCGGCACCCGCCCCGCTCGCGGCGGTGTCCCCCCCGCGTGTGACCGATCCGTGTCCAGTTGGCCGCCCGGTAGCAGGTCCCGGCATGGCGCCCCTCGTCGACGAACGTCTCGACCAGCCAGGGCTGGTACCCGTAGCTTTGCTCAAAATCCTGCGGCAGTCGATACAGCAAAAGGCCCAAGACGTGCGACGCCAGGTTGCGACAGACCACCGACGGCCGAATCAAGTAGCGGCTCAGACCCACCACCCGGTCCAATTGCTCCAGCCGGCCCGCTTGGTCCCAGCCGATCCAGCGGTCTCGGTCCTGCAGGTGCAGCGCGGCCGAGGCAAAGGCCGCACCGCCCAACCACCCGTGCGCCGAGCCGATCAGGTAACGGAGTTGGCGCCCCACCAAAGGGCCCGCGCCTCGGGGATGCTCGGTCTCGAACAGTTCGTTCCAGATCCGCAGTTGTTCCTCGGTCTGCACCAACACCAACGTCAGAGCGCGGATCGCACCGGCCGTATCGGGCACGCCTGCGGCGGGCGGGACGCTGCTGCTGACGCGCCGGTGCAGCAGGCTGGACAACAGCGCCAGGAACCGTTGATCCCGTGTCCGGGGCGCGCTGCCCCCATGCACCATACCCCGCAGGGCACCAGGCTCCCCGACCGCCGTGGACCGGCCAGCCACTCCGGCGTGACCGGGGGGGGAGGGGCCACGGAGATGCCGCCGGACGGGGACGACGCCGGCGCCCCCGCTCCACCGAGCTGGTCACGGGCAGCGGGCTCGGCCGGCCCGCCATAGCACCCTGCGACGGCCCACCGCTAGATGGCGGCTCGAGCCCGTTCCGCGGCGCGACGGGCGTCTGCCCCGCGCCCGTGGTACGGGCCCCCGCAGGATCCGCCCATGCGGGCACTTGCGCGGGGGGAACGCCGGATGCCCCGGTCGCCTGCAGGGCGCCGGCTGCGCCCCGGTTCCCACCGCCCACCGGGCCGTCGTCCCGGTTACCCCACACCCAGGGGAATGCTGGCGCCGTCCCACGTGCTGCCACCATCCACCAGGGCGGCACCTCGGCAGAGCCCGGAGCCGCTCCGAATGTCTCGGGGGCTTCCCCGACCTGTGGCACCCGGGGCGGAACCGCAGCGCTGGTGGCTCCGCCTTGGGGGGCATCACATGGCGCGAACGCGATCGCCCCCGCCGCACGGACACGTGGATCCCGTGGCGGCGCGCCGCCGCCGTCTCCCTGACTTGCGGATCGTCCCCCCGTTTCGTCTTGGTACCGAACCGCGTCGTCGGGCGCCATAGCGCGTCTGCCGGTCCCCGTAGGCACGCGCGCGCCTCCAGCCGGTCCCCCTTCCGCCCGGCCGGATCCCCCGGCCGACGGCTCATCTGCCTCGGACAGACCCCACGGCGGGCCCGCGCCCGCGACATCCGGTACGGGTCCTGCCCCCACCGCCGGCGTAGCGCCTCCATCCACCACCCCCGGCTGACCGGCCGCCCCCCGGACCCGCACGCTAGTCCCTCGCCGGCGGGGAGCCGGGTCGCCCCCAGTTCCCCCACACGAGCCAGCGCATCGCCACCGTGCACCGCCCCTGCTGGCCGATCCGCCACGTCCGGCACCCACGCCGGGCCCATCCCTGGGCCCAGGGCGCCACCCGCGTTGACCGACGCGGTCCCCGACTCCACGGCCGCGGACGCCGCGCCCCCGTTCACCGCCACCCCCACACCGCGGTCCGAACCCCCGCGTGCCGGTGCGGTCCCCGGCCCTTCCGCCGCCGGGGCCGGGGCCGACGTCACCGCCCCATCGACCACCGTCGCAGGTACGGCCGCAGGGTCGCCCGCCCCGCCCCCCGCCGCGACCGGACGCTCTGCCCCAGCGGGCTCACCACCGCCCTCCACCACCACCGAGCGATCCGCCGCCACGCCCGTGCGCCCCGCCGTACCGTCGGCCGCCGTGCCCACTGCGGCACCGCGATCCGCCGCGACCAGGCCTACGTCCACCACCACCGGACGCGCTTCTGCCTCCACCGTGTCCTCCGCCGCACCCTCGCCCAGCGCGCCCGGTGCAGTCCCCGGATCCCCCACCACAGCGGCCGCGCCACCCGTGTCCACCGCTACCGGCCGATCCTCCGATGTGGGGGCTGCGTCCGGGCCTGCGGACAGCGCCGCAGGTGCGGTCACAGTCGCGGACTCGCCCGCCCCGCTGCCACCCACGTCCACCGCCACCGCCCGCTCCTCCACCACCCACGCGTCCCCTGCCGCACCCGCGCCCACCGCGGCCGGTGCGGCCTCAGGTTCCACTGCCGCAGCGGACGCGCCATCCCCGTCCTCCGCCGCCGGATGCTCTTCCCCCACACCCGTGGAGGCCGCCACAGCCGCGCCCACCGCGGCCGGTGCGGCCCCAGGCGCCTCTAGCGCCGAGGCCGTGCCACCGTCCTCCAGCGCCGGCCGCTCCTCCGCCACCCCCAAGCCCCGAACCGGGAGGCGTGTGCCCGCCTGGGCACCGGTGCGCGGCCACGGCGCCCTGGCGGGTCTGGCAACGCCCTCCGTTCCCGCCTCCGCACGGTGCGTCATTCCGGCGTGCCCCTCCAGGCCTCCGGCATCCATCCCCGTAACCGCGCGCGCATCCAGGCGGCGCGGGGTGAACATGAGACCGGCCGCGGCCGGTTGAGCGCGGCTGGATGGGCTCCCGTCACTCGCGGTGGCCCGGCGGGCTTGGCCCTGCGCCCCCGCAGCCGCCGGGGGCAGGCCGGCTGCCGACGGCGCCCCCGCGGTTTGCCACCAGGCACGGGCCCCCCGCTGCGGCGCTTTGGCCGCAGCGGGGGTAGCGCGTAGCAGCCCGCCCGCCGTGAGCGCTGGACTGGCCGGGGCCGCAGCCGGTTGAGCTCGGTTGGACGGGCCCCCGTCACTCGCGGTCGCTTGGCGGGCTTGGACCTGCGCCCCGGCGGCCCACGGGGGCACGCAGGCTGCCGACGGCGCCCCCGTGGTTGACCACCATCCGCGGGCCGCCCGATGCGACCCTTGGGCCGCGGCTGGGGCAGCGCGTAGCAGCCCGCCCGGCGCGTGCCCTGGTCCCATGGAGCCTGCGACAGCTTCCCCTCCACCGCCAATCGCCTGCGGGGAACGCGGCGCGGTCCCATCCAGGGGTCCGCGCGGCGGGTGGACCCGCCGGGCCGCCCGTACCTCGGGCACAATCCCAGTGGGGGGCGCGCCCGGCGGAACACCGGCCGGAACGGGGCTGTCGCCGCCTGATCGCCTCCACCACGCGCGGCCCGCGCTGTCGGCCGGCCGCGGGGGGCTCAGCCCTGCCGGAGAGCCCTCACCAGGCGAGACGCGGGCCGCGGCGCCAAAGCTGCCGACGGCACCGCCGCGCCATGGTGTGACCGGTGGGGAGCCCCGGCCGATCTGGAACCCGAGTACCAGCGCGGCCAGCAGGGTGGGGGACAGGGCCGGGGTGGCCCCCCCGCGGCGCAGTCGCCGGAGAAGTAGGCTCACCGCGCACCGCCTCCTCAGGCTGCCCCGGCGGTGAGGACGCCGGACAGCCCAGGATACGGAAGCGGACCGCAGGACGCTCCACTGGGACACGCCCATCTACGGACCGGCCCCTGGGCGGTGCCATCCGCAACCCCCGCCTCTTGCGCGGGGAGCACCTTCGCGCCCCGTTCCGCCCCGGCGGGGGAAAGGACCTCCCCCCGCGGAGCCCGGCGGCGGTGTATAGAGCAGGCATGGGCACGCACGCGCGTGGACCCGCCACAGGCCACCTGTACCTGTTCGGTGAACTGCGTTGGGACCGCTACGCCTGGTGGGTCGACGGCAGCCCCGTGGCGAGCGCGTACCACAGCTAGTGGCTCGGCACGCACTTCACCGAATGCTTACGGCCACCTGCTGTCGGTCCTGGCCAACCTGCTCTGGAGCAGCAACTAATGTGAGAGGACGTTTCCTGACCGCCGCGCTGCCGGCCCTGCTGCTCAACGGGATCCGCTGGACGCCGGCCTCAGCCCGACGCGGGCCGCAGGCTTCGGCCCACCGGCGTCACGCTCTCCCCCGGTGAGCCAGCCGGAGCCCCGGCTGCGGGGTATTCCCTGCGGATCGCGGCGGGCACCGGTACCGGCGGCAAGCGCGGGTCGTCCAGAACATAGACCTTGAGATGGCGGAGGCCGAACGCCGCGATCCCGCGGGGCGTGTTCCAGAAAAAGAGGTCGATGCGGTCGCCCACGATAGCCGAACCCGTGTCCCCCGCCACGGCCAAGCCGTAACCCTGCACGTACAGCCGCGTACCCAACGGGATCACCCGAGGATCCACCGCGACGATACCGTATTGCAGCGGCAGGCCGATCGCCGCGGGCTGGCCCGTGTAGGGTCCATTGCTGGCGGCCGTGCTGTCATAGGCCGTCGCCACCATGGTCAGCACGCGCGAGTAATGGTAGAAGTGGCCGCCCGCCTGCACCAGGTCGTTTCCGCTGCCCGCCGCTACCGTGGCGGGCCGGGCCACTCGCAGTACGGTTTGGGAAAAGACCTTGACCGCGACGGGGGTTGCTGAGACTGGGGCACCGCCCGGCGCCCCACCCGCGCCCGTGCCAGCCGCGCCCGCCCGGGGCACGGTCGGGGACTGCGGACCCTCCGTCGGACGGTAGAAGGCGACACCGGTCTGCAGCACCAGCCCCCCCTCCCCCTGCCCGGGGCGCAGCACCTCGTGCATCCCGATGGGAAGCCGGGCGTCGGGGACGTTCACCGCGGGATAGGGCGTCGCTACCTCCCGGCGAAAGGCCCGAGCGCCGTAGGGACTGAGGTGGGCGGCATGGGCGACGTTCACGGCCGCTGCCACCACTTGAGGGTCGGCACGGACACTCCAGTCGGCCACGAGCACCAGGAGCGCGGCCCCGGCCGCGGCGCCGGCCAGACGCAAGGGCCCCCGCAGCGACACGCCGTCCCCACCCCTCAGTGGTCCCGAGCGCTCCGGCGTGCCGGCTGCGACAGGCCGGGGCGTCGTCGGCAGGCTACCCCGGGCCCGGCGCCGCCATCCGCCCCGGGTACATGGCTGCACGACACCGGAGGGATGCGGCGGTACCGGGCGCAGCGGTCAGGGGGGGCGCCAGCGGAACGAAGGGCACAGCCCGCCGTGGGGATGCCGGATGCGCGCGTGCCGGTACGAACGGCAGCAGGCGCTGCGGCGCGCCGGCCGGCGGCCACGGGCTTCGACCCGACGGCGCGGCTCCCGGCCCCGCCCCGGTCCCTGGCACGCACCGCCCCTCCGGTTGCGGCCCCGCATGGCACCTTGGGGTCCACCGCCGCCGAGGGGCAAATCACCGGCGAGACGGGCGGCAACCTGGTCGGGCGGGACACGTGGGGGCGGGTCGGAGGGCATATGCTGGCACCGCGCGCCGCGCTGTCGACGCCCACGGCCCCCCTCGGCTCCTCCGGCGGTGACCCCTGCAGGGGCGAAGACGCGCCCCGGCGCGCCACGGTCACTCCGCCACCGCAACCCGTGGGCCAGCCTCCCACCCCACACGCGCCGCCGGCTCCCATGCGGCGCGTGCCAGACGCTCCAAAGCGGCCAGACCGTCGGCCGGCGACGCCGGGACCGGGCCGATCAATCCAGCCAGCGCGCGCAGGCTGACGTCGAAGTCCTCGGGGAACAGGTCAGCGAGGCCGGAGGCCGGCGGTGGGTTCGGGCCGCCGGCCTCGGCGCTGCGCACCAGCCGGCAGGCCTGGCGGCGCAGCGCGCGCTCGAGCAG
Organism: Bacillota bacterium; assembly: GCA_021797775.1. GTDB lineage: Bacteria > Bacillota > Sulfobacillia > RBS10-35 > JAJYVN01 > JAJZZC01. The sequence continues at coordinate 7,339 of JAJZZC010000120.1, read as the reverse complement.
GTTGCGCACCAGCCGGGCGTTGCCCGTGGCCAAGGCTGCCCGCGCGGCTGGCGCGCGCAGCATCTCCTGCACGCGCTGGCGGGCCGCCGTCGAGAGCCGGTACTGGCGTTCCGCGGCCATGCCCTCGGCGATGCGCAGGAGTTGGTCGACGCTATAGTCGGGGAAGTCGAGGTGGACGGGGAACCGGGAGCGCAGCCCGGGGTTGCTCTGCAACAACCGCTCCATCTCGCCGCCGTAGCCGGCCAGGATCAGGGCGAACTCGGCGCGGTGGTCCTCCATGGCCTTGACCAGCACGTCGGTCGCCTCGCGGCCGAAGTCCTTCTCCCCGCCGCGGCAGAGGGAGTACGCCTCATCGACAAAGAGGACACCGCCCAGCGCGCGTCGCACGGTGTCCCGCGTGCGCGCGGCCGTGTGCCCGATGTACTCCCCCACCAAGTCGGCCCGCTCGACCTCGACCAAGTGCCCGCGCGCCAACAGGCCGAGGCCCTTGTAGAGGCGTGCCAGGATACGCGCCAGGGTGGTCTTGCCCGTGCCGGGGTTTCCCCGAAAGACCATGTGCATGACGACGCGCTCGCGCGCCAGGCCGGCCGCCGCGCGCCACTCCTGCACGCGGACGAAGGCCGCGAGTTCGCGCACGTAGGTCTTGGCGGCGGCAAGCCCGGTGAGGCCATCCAGGGAGGCCAGCGCCGCCGTGACCTCCCCGGGATCGACACGCGCCGGATCGCCGGCGGAAACAGGTGGCGCCGATGGGGCGGCGCGGGACGGGGCGGGCTCCGGTTGCGCACGCAGGGCCATTGCGACACTCCTCCCCGCTCCCGGAAGCCTCCCCGGGGGCTTCCGCGCGGCCATGGTACGCCGCGGGCAGCCGTGCGCCACAGCGCCCGTCCGGTTGCCGTCAGCCCAAGGCAGGGGGCCGGGCCGCACCGGACCCGGGCCGTGGAGAGCGCGCGAAACCTCCACGCAAGCCGGCCGCAGGGGAGATCGCGGGGACCCTGCCGCCTCGGGCGGCCATGCTACGCCTGGCACCGGGCGGCGGCCCGGCGCCACGCACGGTCCCCGGGCAGGCGTGGTGCGCGCGCCCACGTGGGGCCCTTGCCGACGGGCCACAGAGAGGGGGCGGTGTTCCGCGAACGCACGCCTGCCGCAGGGGTCCCGAGCATACCGCGACCGCTTCTTGCCCTCACGCAGGAACGCCACCGCTTGGTCGTCATCCCAGCACGCCATCTCCCGCTAGGGCTCGCGCGGCGGCCGCACCCGCCGGGGCCGTGTCCCCGTGCTCCGATCAGTTCCGCCAAGCCGCCGGGTAGCGCAAAGACCGCCGCTGCCCAGGGGGCAACCCGAGCGGCGTCGCCGTGCCCACACGCCCCCGCACGGGTACGGACGCACTGCCTCACCCCCGCGAGTCGCGCGGCCCCTCCCCTACCGCGTTCAGGGAACGCCAAGCGGCGAGCACCGCAGGGAGGGCGTCGGCGGCCGGCCGCTCCCCCAGGTCGAGCCAGCGCGCCAGGGGGTCGGACCGCCACCAGGTGCGCTGGCGCTTGGCATACCGGACGGTCGCACGGATTAGCGCCTGCTCCAAGGCGGCCACGGGACTGCCCGTGCCGAGCCAAGCCACGGTCTCCTTGTAGCCGAGGGCCTGCAGCGACTGGGCCTGGGGGGGGACGCCGGCCGCCAGGAGAGCGCGCACCTCGGCGATCAGCCCGCTCGCCAGCATGGCGCGTGCCCGCGCGGCGATGCGCGCGCCCAGGGTCTCGCGCGGCCGGTCGCACACCAGGACGCACGCCGGCAGGCGGTATGCGCGGTCCGGCGTCCAATACGCCGATATCGGTTTCCCACTGACCCGGAAGACCTCCAGCGCACGGATGACACGGCGCGCGTTGGCCGCGGGGATCGCCGCCGCCGCCACGGGATCCACGGCGGCGAGCTGCCCGTGCAGCGCCTCCGGACCCCGCGCCTCCACCTCGCGCGCCAACGCCGCGCGCAGCGCCGGATGCGGTGGCACCGGCGGCAGTTCACGCGCCTCCAGGACCTGGCGCATGTAGAGGCCGGTGCCGCCCACCAGCAGCGGGACCCGGCCCCTCGCGGCGATCGCCCGGATCGCCCGCTCGGCCAGCGGCCGGTACTCCGCCACCGAAAAGGGCTGGTCGGGCTCGCGCAGATCGATGAGGTGGTGCGGCACGGCGGCGCGCTCGCCCACCGATGGCTTGGCGGTGCCGACGCAGAGACCCCGGAAGACCATGGCCGAGTCGGCGCTGACGATCTCCGCGGCCAGCGCTCGGGCCACAGCCATGGCCAGCTCGGACTTGCCTGCCGCCGTGGGACCGGTGAGCACCAGCACGGGCGGCAGGCGGCCCGCGGGGGATGCTGGGTCGGCCGGCACACGCACCCCCCTCTGGGCTGGGAACCTGTCCACCGAATCCATAGCCCTGCAGCCACCTTCGCGCCATCGCCTCTGGACCAAACGTCGCCAGTCGCGCCACCTGACGGTCCAGGTCCGTCTTCTGGTCGGCCGAAGCAACCCGCGCGTAGAGGATGGCCCCTTCCCCTTCCGCCGACCCAGGCCCATCGACAATGATCGCAGCGGTGGGCACTGCCGCGTGGGTGGAGGCACCTTGCCAATGCTTCCACCACAGCCACGCCGTCTTGTATGTGACCCCGTTCGGCCGCGCCCACTCGGAAAGCTTCATGGGCTGGCTACCGCGCCGGCCGGCTCGCCTACCTCCGGCGGAACAGCCGCCCCAACTCGTCGACGCCGAGGCGCACCACGGTCGGCCGCCCGTGCGGGCATGTGAACGGCTCCTCGCAGCGCCCCAGGTCGTCCAGCAAGGCGGCGATGTCGGCTGCGGCCAGCCGCTGGCCGGCCTTGATGGCCGCCTTGCAAGCGGCCATGGCCCGGCGCACCTCGGCTGGCCCGGCGCCATGCCCATCCAGGCGGTCGAGCACGCCGACCAGCATCGCCGCCGGGTCTCCAGGCAAGGCCGCGGGCGCGGCGCGCAGCAGGACCGCACCGTCCCCGAAAGGTTCCACCGTGAAGCCCGCGGCGGCGATCTCCTGGGCCGCCTCCTCCCAGCGCCGGTAGCGCTCTGGCCCCAGGGACACGGGGAGGGGGGCGACGAGCGGCTGCGTGGCGACCGGACGGGGCGCCGCCAACCGCTCGAAGAACACCCGCTCGTGGGCCGCGTGCTGGTCCAGCAGGTAGAGCCCATCGGGCCCCTCAGCGACAACGTACGCGTCGGCGACCTGGCCCAAGGGACGCAGGGGCGGCAAGCGCGTGGCGCCCGGCGCGGCGGGCAGGGGGGGACCGGCAGCGACATCCGCGGCTACCCGAGCCGGCGGGGCAGCATCCGGGGGGTAGGCTGCGTCCGGCTCGGCAGCGGCCAGAGCAGCCTGTGCCGCCAAGGCAAAATCCCGCGCGACCGACCAAGGGCGGGCAGCCCCGTGGGCGGTCGCCCCGCGGGAAGGGGCGGGCCCGCCGCCCGCAGGGAAGGCGGCTGCGAGCGACGGCAGGCCGGCGTCCGTCACGAGGTCGGCCCCGCGTAGCGCGGCGCGGACGGCGCGCCGGCAGAGCTCGCGGACGGCGTGCTCCGCGTACAGCCGCACCTCGCGCTTGCTCGGGTGGACATTGGGATCGTAAAGCCCCGGCTGCAGGGCCCGCAGGCGCAGCACGAAGACAGGGAAACGCCGCGTCATCAGCAGGTTCTGGTACGCCGCCTCGACAGGGCCCCGTACGGCTTCGGGGCGCACCGGCCGGCCATCGACGGAAAGGAACTGCAGGCCCCGGTGGCCCCGGGCCTGGGCGGGGGGCGAGGCGAGGCCATCGAGCTCCCAGCCACCCTCCTGGGCCCGGACCGCCAGCAGTGCCCGGGCTACGTCCGGTCCCCACAGGGCCACCGCGACGGAGAGCAGCTCGCCGTCCCCCGGCGCCGCCAGCACCTCGCGGCCGTCGGAGACCACCTCAAAGGCGACATCCGGCCGCGCCAGGGCGCAGGCCGTCACCACCTCCAGCGCGGCGGCCCGCTCCTGGGCCGCGCTGCGCAGGGCGGCGCGCCGCGCCGGCGTGTTGAAGAAGAGGTCCCGGGCCACGACGCGCGTACCGGGCGCTCCCGCCGCCGGGAACGCGTGCGGCGCGCCGCCGCCCTCGACCCGCACAGCCGTCGCGGCCTCGGCCCCCGCTGGCCGTGTCACGAGTTCCACCCGGCAGACGGCCGCGACGCTGGGGAGGGCCTCGCCGCGGAAGCCGAGGGAGCCCAGTGTGTGGATATCGGCGAAGGTGCGGATCTTGCTGGTGGCGTGGCGCAAGAAGCAGAGGGCGGCGTCCTCGGGGTCCATCCCCACCCCGTCGTCGGTCACCGCCAGGGAGCGGAGCCCCCCGTCCTCCAACTCCACGCGGATGCGGCGGGCCCCGGCGTCCAGGGCGTTGTCGCACAACTCCTTGACGATGGAGGCCGGGCGCTCGACGACCTCGCCGGCAGCGATCTGCGCCGCGACGTCGGCCGGAAGGACAGCGATGCGCCCCACGCTCCCACCCCCGGGGAGTATACCGTGGCCGGTCTCCCGGGTTCGCGGGCATCAGCCAACGGCCTCCTGCGCGGCCGATGGCGACGCCCCGGCCAGCTCCGGGCCCGGCGTCGCCACCGGAACCAGCGACAGCGTCACCACCCCGGCCGCGCGCCGCACCGTCAAACGCACGGCGCGCCCCGGGACCGCCGCGTCGATGGCCTCTATCAGGTCGAGGTCGTTGCGTACCGAGCGGCCATCCCATTCCAGGACCTGGTCGCCGGGCCGCAGCCCCGCGCGGGCGGCGGGGCTGCCCGGGACGACGGCCGCGATCAGCAGGCGCTGGGGCTGTCCGGGGAGGGCATCGGGAGGCGCGGCGAGGAGCCGGACCCCCAGCCAGGCGCGCTTGACGTACCCATAGCGCACCAGGTCGGCCACCACGCGCTGCACCGTGGCCGCCGGGATGGCGAAGCCGAGGCCCGCGGCGGCCACGCCGGGCTCGACCGTGGGCAGCTTGACGGTCGTGATGCCAATCACCTGCCCGGCGGCATTGAGCAGGGGCCCGCCGGAGTTGCCGGGGTTGATGGCCACATCGGTCTGGATCATGCGCGTGACCCGCGGATCCGCGCGCAGCAGACCGTAGAGCATGGGCCGCACAGCGCTGACCACGCCTACCGTAACCGATTGGTGCAGGCGGGGACCGAGCGGGTTGCCGATGGCGATCGCCACCTCGCCCGGGCGGACGGGCCCCTGCGCAAACACCGCCGCGGGGAGTGGCCGCCCCGCGGCGACGCGCAGGACGGCCAGGTCGGTGGAGGGATCGGCTCCCACGAGTTGCGCTGCGAACGAGCGGCCATCGTCCAATGTCACCTCCAGGCGCTGGCCGCCGGCCACCACATGCTCATTCGTCACGATATAGCCGCGCGGGTCGAAGATGACCCCGGTGCCGAAGTCCGTGGCCGGGACCGGCCCAAGCAGGGTGGGACGCGTGCCGCGGCTGGCCACCAGCACCACGCTTGGCGCCACGCGCTCGTACACGGCGACCGCCGGAGAGACGGCGGCCCCCGGCTGTGGCAACGCGCGGGGCCCAGACGGGGAAGCACCCTGCCACGGGTGGGCCGCCAAGAGCAGCGAGGCGGCCAGCAGGCCGCCCGAGGCGCCCGCCGCCAGCGCGACGGCCCACACCGGCCACCGGTGCCGGCGCGGTGGGCACGACCCCGCGCCCACCGCCACACCAGGGGCGGGGGTCCGGGGGTTCCCGCCTGAACCAGGCGGGCCGCCCGCGTCCGGGGGACCCGTCGCCCCCCCCGCGCGCAATCCGCCAGCGGCGCTCTCGGCGGCGCCGCGCCACATCGGGGGTCGGTCCTCCGGCACGGTGGCGGGACCTGGCCCGCCGCTGCCCTGCACCGGTGGAGAGGGGCGCCCCCCGGGACTCGCCGCCCTTCGAGCGGCCGCGTGCTCGACGGCCGCCGCGAGGGCGTTCCCCTGTTGGGCCGTCCCCGCGCCCGGCGGCATGGTGGGACGCCGGTCAACGAATGGCGGCACGTCGGCCCCCTCCCTCGCGCCACGGGTGCGACCGCCGGTACGGGAAGTGGGTACAGCGCCTCCATCGGCGGCGTGGGATACGCTGGGCCTGGTGGCGCGGCGCGGCCACGCCCCGGGCCGGACCCCCTGGTGCGCGTGCATACCCCGAAGTCTGGCTCCGCCCCTCGCCCGCCACCGGGGCGCCGCGCGGACGCGCCTACCGGACGCGCCCCCGGGTCAACCTGTGTTCGGGGCGGCGCACGGGCCAACCGGCACACCGCCTGAGCCGGACGCCAAGCGGTGGACGGCCGAACCGGCCGCGGTGACACCATCGCCCCGGTACCCAGCGACGGAGGCCACGGCCACGCACCCGGGATGGCCGGCCCACGCGGCTGCAGCGATGTCACGGGGGCACCCGCTGCCGTGGCGGGTAGGGGTACGGCTCGCGTACGGGGTACCCAAGCCCCCGGTCCTGGGCTTTGTATGCGCACGCGGCCCGCCGCATCCATCGTGGGGCCTGCGCCATGGGGTGGAGGCCATAGAGCGCCTCATCGTTACCCACATCCTGCCCCTCCCCCGCACGTACAATCACCAAGATGTGGTGTCACCAGTTCACCAAAACCACTAGATACAGCAGTGCGGCGACTCCTGCGAAAAAGGCCGCGGGTGCCACTACCAGTAGTGGTCATGTGCGCCAAGGACTACTAGGCGCCATCGCCGACACCCGCCCGCGTTTTCATGCCGCGTGGCGCCGGCCCCGCCGGCATGGGGGGATTGTGGGTAACGCCAAGATAGAGCGCACGCACGGGACACTTCCCTCTTTGCCAGGCGCGTGACGCGCTCGGCATCCCTCCGGTATGGCGCAGGGCTGGAGGGCATGTGGCGATTCCGCCTGGAAGGGGCGTTGGGGAGGATCGGGCGCGCGGCACCGGCAGCCCCCTATCCCGGGCAGCGTCTCGGGCGGCCCACGATGGCCAACTGCGCCTCGGAGCGGGCGCCCGCATCGAGCACTCCGCGCAACGTGGGCCAAAGCCATGCCTGGATGGAGCAAGCGGCGCGGCGCTCCCCCGGCGTCAACCTTGGCCAGGGGCTGTACGGCCGGCGTGATCGGGTCATGGTGGACGGTGTTAGGAACGGCCGGCGGACGGCCGGATGCCGTGGGCGGGGCGCGAGGCGGGGCGCCCCGGAACGTGCCACTACGCGGCGGCACCCCACTACTACCGTTCCCCTTCTCATAGTCATTTGTTTCCAACCGCCGCAGCGGCCGGTTTCCGACTCGAAGGTTCCTGCTTCACAGCGACCGGTTTCACCAGGCCGT
>JAJZZC010000405.1 GCA_021797775.1 Bacillota bacterium | reverse complement strand
TGACATGCAGGGGAGCGGTCGGGGTCCAGGTGCGGCCGCCGTCGCGGGTCTGGTAGAGCACCAACGCCGGCCCGCCCGCCGCGGCGAATTCGGGGAAGGCCACCCACTGCCAGCCGCCGCCGAAGCGGCGCAGCTTGACGCCGAAGAGCACGGGCAGGACGCCGTCCCGCGCGTTGAAGAAGTGCGGCGGCTCGGTCAGGGTGAACGTGTGGCCGAAACCCCGCGGCGCCGGCAGGCGGACGTTCCGCCAGGTGGCGCCGCCATCGGCCGTCGCGTAGAGCCAGGGCTGCCGGGCCGCGACCCCGGTCACCCAGGCCGTGCGCGCCCCCCGCGCGCCGAAACTCACGGGGATACCATGCGGCGCGGGGCTTCCCGGGGGCGGCGTGTGCCCGGCGATGTGGGTCCAGACCGCCCCCGCGGCCGCCCAACTCCGCCCGCCGTCCGCCGTACGGAAGAGCGCGACCTCCTGGGTTTCGGTACGGCCCTGGCAGCAGGGGAAGGTCGCCAGCCAGCCGCTGGCGGGGTTAACGAACTGCAGGGCTGGCGGGCGGGTGCCCGCCGCCGCGAACGGGAGGCCGCTGGGGTGCAGGTCCACCCACGACGCCGCGCCATTAGGAGTGAAGAGGATCGTGGGGGTGCCGCCCGGGGCGGTCGCGTAGGACCAGCCGTCGTAGCACGCGGGCCCGGCGCACGCGCCCGCGTGCAGCAGGGTGAGGGTGGCGGGCCCGCCGACGGCGATCGGGGGGGAGGGCTCAGGGGCGGTTGTGGCGCCGCTGGCGCCTGGCGCGATTGCGTAGCCCGCCGGCGCGCCCTCGCTCCACGTCGCCCCGCCGTCGGTGGTGGGGAGCAGCCCACCTCCCGGCTCCAGCATCCAGGCGAGGGCACTGCCTGCGGCGGCGAGCGGCCCGGTCGCCGCCAGGGGGGCCACGGTGGAGGGAGGGGGGGTGGGCAGGGGCACGGCCTGCAACCGGAACGGACCCGCGCCGGCGCCCGCCGGCCCCTGCGTGCAGATGCCCGCGGCCACGCCCTCCTCGCGCCACAGCACCGAGCCGTCCGCGCTGAGCCCGAGGACAAACCCCAGGCGGCCGGAGAGCAGGGTGCGCGCCGAGCCGTCGAGGCCCAGTTGCTGCACGGCGTAGTCCGGCGGCGACGCTCCCGGGTTCAGGCGGCGCAGGACCTCGACGTGCAACCCGTCGGCGGTCCATAGGAGTTGCCGCACGTTGCGCACGCCGGGGAAGCGGTGCAAGCCCAGGGCGGCGCTCCAGAGGAACAGCCCCCGCGGGCCGGCAACGGCCAAGGCGTCGTTGGGTGACCAGGCCATGTGTACCGGGCCGGGGCCGGCGTCCAGCGCACCTCGCGGGAAGGGCGTTACGCCGCCGGACAGGGGCGCCTGCACATGGACCACGCCGCCTGCGTTGTCCACCGCGATGACCTGGCTATCCTGCGCCAGCGGGGCGGTCGCGTCGCTCCCGGCGGCTGGCGGGCTGGTCAGGGTCCAGTGGATGCGGGGCAGCATGAACCGCAGGGGCCCGCCGGGCCCGAACGACGTGCTGCCGGGCCCAGCGATGTAAAGGCTTTGGCCGCAGCGCCAAGTGATATCCCCGCCCGCGCTCACGCCGGTGCCGCGCGCCCCCAGGCAGCGACGCAGGCGCTGGGGCGGCGCGCTGCCCTGGACTGCAGCGACGGTGTAACGCGTGACGCCGCTCGTGGTGCGACCGTACAGGACGTAGCTGAAGGTCGCGCCGCGGAGCCAGTGAAGCGCTGTCACCGGAGCGGGAGATGCGGGGAGGTGCAAAACGACGTGGCCCTCCTGCACGACCTCGGCCGACCCATTGGCGAACGTGACGGCGAAGTCCGCCGGGTTGTCCGGGGCGGTGGAGAGCGCGGTCACGAGGCTGCGGAAGCGGAGCGAGGCGTCCGCGGCGAGCGCCGCCTGCAGGGCGGCCGGGGAGGGGGCCGCGGCAAGGGCCGGGACGGCGGCGATCGCCGCCACAGTCCCCACCACGGCCATGATCCCGAGGAACGTCCATCGCCCATCGCCCCGGCGTTGGCAGGTGATGCGGTCCGCCTCCCGCGGCAACCAGATGTTCAGCATGTATTGACTGCGGCGAGGGCCTGCGCCTGCCAGGGGGACGATGTGGGCCTGGCGACCCGGTGGACATCCACCAGCGGGCAGCCGACTGGGGGCGCTCCGGAAGGCGGTCCCCTATCGCGGGTGGGTTCGCCGCGGGTCAAGACATCGGGCGGAGGCATGCGCAGACATCTTGCCGGGCGGCTGGATGGATCGCCCCGGACGAGCATTCGCGCGCCGCGTCCGATTGGTACGGCACTGCCGCATGCACCCAGGCCGGGGAGTGCCACGCGGCATCCTCCAACGCGACACAGAGGTCGAAGTGCTCACCGTCCGCCACCAGGCGGCGCCGCCTGGCGGCACCAAGCAGTAAGCTCGCCATGGAGGAGTGGGTCGCCAACGATGTCGTGCTTCCGGGCCTAGCCGAGGTCGAGGTCCACGACCTCTACGAGATGATGGATCTGGTGCTGGCGGC
>JAJZZC010000119.1 GCA_021797775.1 Bacillota bacterium | reverse complement strand
GACCACCTTCGTCTACCCGGCGGAGATCTTTCCGGTTGAGGTCCGCGGGCTCGGCGACGGGATCTCAGCGGCGGGCGGCAAGACCGGCGCCTTCGTCGGCGCCTTCCTCATGCCGCTTCTGGTACAGGACCTGCACCTGCCGGGCACCATGGGCATCCTGGCCGGGGTGTCCATCCTCGGCGCCCTGCTCACTCTGCTCACCCTGCCGGAGCCCAAGCAGCAATCGCTGGAGGAGGCCGCCGGGGATCGTCCCAGCCGGCTCTGGGCGCAGGTCGCCACGGTGCAGCCCAAGATATCCTGAGTCCCCCATGCCGGCGGTGCCGGTGCCACGCAGCATGAACCTGACTTTCGCAAGGGGCGGCCGGTCGCCTTGGTGCCGAGGGGCTGGCCCCTGACCACGACCTCACCCGCTCGCGTCGCCGGCTCCTTCTGCGCGGCGGCGCCCGGCTGACACTGCGAGATTCAGGTTGAAACCAGGTACCGGGGCGTGCGCCTCCACCCGTTCGTCGACGCACCAGAGGTCTGCGCCAGTTGCGCGGTTACCGCGGCGCGTGCGGCGATTTCCGTTGGTAGAGGCGTGCGTCCGCGACGCGCAGCAATTCCGCGGGCTCACGCCCATCCGTGGGGCAAAGCGCCATCCCGGCGGCCCAGGTCGGCAGGGGAACCTCCTGGCCATAGGCGACGATCACGCCGGCGGATGCTGGCGCAAGCAACCGCGCCAATAGCTGGTCGAGTCCGCTCAGCCCTTCGCCGGAGATCACCAGCAGGAACTCGTCGCCGCCATAGCGGGCCAGCACGTCTCCCGGGAGCAGCAGCCGGCGCAGGCGCAGGGTGACCTCCCGGAGCACTGCGTCGCCCACCTGATGGCCGAAGCGGTCATTCACCTGCTTGAATCCGTTCAGGTCCAGCATGACCACCGCGCACGCCTGACCCGTGCGCGCGGCGCGGGTGCATGCCGCATCCAGGAGGGAGAGGCCCTCCTGCCGGCTGGCTGCCTGCGTCAGGGAGTCGACGCGCACGGCCCGCGCCAGGTCCGCATGCAGCCGCGAGATGGCGAGCATCTCGGCGATCGGGACGGCGATCGCCTCCAGGTAGGCCCTGGTCTCGACGCCGAAGGTCTGCGGCCAGGGCCGGTAGAGCGCCAGCACCCCCTGGACGCCGGCGTCGGCCACCAAGGGCAAGTACACCCCCGCCCCGCGCTCGCCGTCCTGGCGCCCCACATACCGCGGGTGTCCCGCCACATCCGCCGTGCTGAAGGTGGCGCCGGCCTCGATGGCCACCCAAGGGAGCCCCTTGCCCCGCGGGACGACGCTGCCGACCGGCAGGAGAACGGGCTGCCCTTCCCAGGCAACGACCTGCAGCGCCTCGCCGCCTGGCGTGAGCAGGGAGAGCGATGCGCCGGAGACGTCGAGGTCGGAGCAGAGCAGGGAGAGAAGGCGCTGGGCGAGCACGGGCAGGTCGAGCAGCACATCGATCTCGCGCGCCAGGCGCGTGAACAGCCGCCACCCGGCCACCTGCACGCTGGCGTACGCTTCGGCCAGCGTTTCCGCCGGTCCGCCAGCCGACGCGTTCGAGGCCTCGGGGCGAGGGGGCGACTGCTCGGCCATGTCCCGGGCCAGCGCCGCCAGGGTGGGGTCAAACTGCGTCCCCGCGTGGCGGGAGATCTCCCGCAAGGTGGCGCTCCAGGTCTGCCCCGCGCGGTACGGGCGGTCGCTTGTGCTGGCGTCGAGCATGTCCGCCAGCGCGACGATCCGCGCCCCCAGCGGGATCGCCTCCCCCTTCAGCCCGTCCGGGTATCCCCTTCCGTCCCAGCGCTCGTGGTGGTGGCGCACCAGCGGGGCGACCTTGGCCAGGGGGCCCGCGCGCGCGATGATCGCGGCCCCGAGGGCCGCGTGCGTCATCATCACCGCGCGCTCCGCGTCATCCAGCGGCCCAGGCTTGCCGAGGACGCCGTCGGGTATTCCGATCTTGCCGATGTCATGGAGCAGCCCCGCCGTGGCGACGAACTGGAGATCCTCTCCTTGGAGCCCGGCCCGCGCGCCAAGCTCGCGCGCGTAGGCGCTCACTCGGGCGGAGTGCCCGGCCAGCGCGTGTTCGCGCGTATCGCAGATGTGCACCAGCATCTCCAGCAGGCTGTCGTGCATCTCCCGCTGGCTGGCGGCGAGCCGGCGCACGGTCACCGCCGAGGCCACATGGGCCGCGAGCATGGAGCCCACGTGTTCGTCGTCGGCCGTGAAACCGCGCTGGTCCCGTTTGTCAGACAGGTAGTAGGCGCCCTTCCAACCTCCCAGGGTGGGGATGGGCACCCCGAGGAAGCTCCCGAGTTCGGGGTGGCCGGGGGGGAGCGGCGATGCCGCCGGGTGCGCGCGCGGGTCGGCTAGGCGGATCGGTGTGGCCGCGTCACGCACGTAGCCGAGCAACCCCGCGCCGTGCGGCGGCGCGCCGATCCGCTCGCTCACGCCCGGGTCGAGCCCCGCCGTCACGAAGTGGACGGTCGCCCCGCCCTCGTCCCAGATCGACACCGCGCCGTAACGCGCCCCGGTGATCTTGACACCGAGTGCGATACTCTGTTCGAGCACCTCGGCGATGGAATCGTCTCGACCGAGCCGGACGATCCCCTCGTGCAGGGAGGTGAGGCGCCGGGTCAGGGCGATGTGGCCCTCCTCGATCAGCGCGTGGGTGTGCCCGACGAGGATCGCGCTCCCGTAGAGCATGATGACGAGGGCGGCGGTGTCTCGTGGCGCCCCGGCGAGAAGGGCATGGCCGCCAAGGGTTGCGGTGTGTAGCGCGAGCGCCAGGGTCGCGACCGCGCCAGCGGCCCAGGTGCCTCGGGCCACGGCCATCACCGCGACGGGGAACAGGTACATGAAGGCGAACACGCTCTGCACGCCGCCGGTGAAGACCACCATCGCGGTGATCGCCGTCAGGTCGGCCGCGAGCAGCAGCAGGCAGAACCACGGGCAGCGCAGTTCGCTGCGGCGCAGCAGCGCGTAGCCGACGGCGTAGCCCCCCGCCGTCATGACCAGGGGCCCGCCAGCGACCCGCGTATGCGGCAGCGCCAGCAAGAGCATGGCCGCGCCGGCGCACACCAAGCGCCAGGGCCATATCCCCGCCTCGATCTCCCGCAGAGAGCGCTCCGGCCACGGCGACCACCATCGCAGAAAGATGTCCGTCTTGAAGTGAGGCAGCGTGGCCCGTCTGGCCGACATTCGCGATCACCCCGTCCAGCAACTTCCCGCAGTGGTGATCGGGAAAATGGGCACCTTGCCTTAGTCGTTCCGGCAGACGCGCTCAACCGTTGCGACTTGCGGCCTGCCGCCGTCGTGCGCCAGCGCGGGCACGCCCACCACGACACGCTCTCTGCGCCCGCAACGCTCTGTGGTCAGCCTGAACCGCACCGGCGAACGGCAGCGCAGCCGGCGTCACCGCGGGCTCTGTGGTCGGCTCACTCCTGCGGCAACACCCGGGCGGCGGCAATCAGCGCGGCGCCCGCTGCCTCCGCCGGCACAGCGGCGGTCATGCCGCGCTCGCCGAGCGGGCTTGGTCGCCAAGCAACGGGTTGTCTGCCCGCGGGAAGGCCCGTGCGCGCTGGGCGTCGTGAGCACCCGCGACCGTACGTGCGATGCGGCAGAGGGGCCGAAGCCACGCCTCGCGCCCGGCGCCGGGGTCCCCTCGCCTCGGGCACCGCGGCGGAGGAGGCTTTGCGGCGGTGAGCCCGAGACCGCGGGTGCTCACCCCCTCTGGTCCTGGTTGTCCAGGCGCCGGCGGACCATCTGGGCGGGGAAGGCGCGCACCGGGCGCGATGGGCGGTTGCCTCGGCTTTGGCCCATTGGCCTTGGCGGGCGTTCTTCCCGCACCACGCGCCGCCCGCACGTCCAACCAATATAGTACCGCACCCGTCACGGGCCCGTCGCGGCACCCAGCACACGCTGGGCACGGGTTCGATCGTCCGGGCGTCGCCTCAGCCTCGGTTCACCGTCCCACCTGCCAGGCAAACCCCTCGCGGGCCGCAGGGTACTTCCTGCCGACCGCCGACCGGGAGCATTGTGCGTCCAGGTGAGGTGCATCGATCCAGCCGGTGACCGGTCGCGACAATGTCCAAGCCGCGTAGTGCTGTCCTCCACACTGGAAGTGACTGGTGACGGAAAGGGCTGTGAAGAACTGGACATGACCACGCCGAGAGGCGGTTTGGCACGGTGAACGGATGTCAACGACGCCAAGACGGCAGCGCGCAGGTGGTAGCCGTGCTGCGCCGCTTTGCCGCCCACACGGGACGCCGCGGGGTCTTCACAGGCGCCGCCTTCCGCTTGTCCGGCGGCACCGTGGTCTCGGGGAGCGAATTGCTGGTGGACATCGTGAATGCCACGGGCTTGCACCGCGGGCCGTCGCGGCCGCGGCGCTCCACACGGCCGAGAGGTTAGGCCTGGTGTCCAGGCTCGCGGGGCTCACGGCGGCGCCGAACGCCTACGCGTCGCGCGGGCAACTCGCCGTCATCCTGGTGCGTGTCCAGCAACTCGGGGCAAACGCGGCGCCTCCGTCGGTACCCGTGCCCGCGGCGGCGGCTGCCCTGGAAGGCACCATCTCCGCTGGATGGGACGAGGCGCCAGGTGTGAATGCGGGACGGGGCCGCCAGCGCTACGGTTTCCGTGCCACAAGGTGGAGGGTAACAAACCCCCCCCCGCGCTCGGCCTCCGTGTAGGCATCCCAACACTCGGCGATCCGCGACAGAACCTTTTCTTCGACAGCGGTGAGCCGGTCGGCGGGTGCACCGGGCAACATCAAGGCGACCATGTGGGTCTGCCGTACGAAGGTCTGGGCAATGCCCGGCGCGGGAGCATCCCAAGAGTCGTCGACATCGTCCGTTCGCTCGACTCGCAGGCCCGCCGCCTTGGTGGCGGCCAAGATATCCTCTGCTGATACTGCCCAGTGAGGTAGGCCGGGCAAGCCGAGTTGGCGGGCCTCAACGGTGACGGGCTGAAAGACGTCCTGCCATAGCGCGGGCCAAGGGAAGGGTAGCGGGGCGGCCAGCGCAAAGCGGCCGTCGGGTCGGAGGACGCGGGCGACCTCCCGCAGGACGCGGTACGGGTCAGTGAAATGCAGGAAGGTCGATCCAATCACCATGTCCGCGCAACCTGCAGCGACAGGGAGGCTTTCGGCTGGCGATCGCAGCAGCCGCACCCACGGAAGGTCCAACGCGCTGAGACGCTCGCGCAACAAGCGCAACTGGGCGGCTGAGGGATCTGTCACCAAGAGCTGGCCGCGCGGGCCGACGCGTTGGGCCAAAGCGCCGTCCAGGGTGATGCGTCCAGAGCCCGCGCCGAGTTCCACGACCGCGCCACCGAGCGGTGGTTCGGCGAAGGCGACGAAACGCTGGGCCTGTTGGGCCGCGCGCCGCACCACCGCGCGAAAGTGGGTGTCAAACTCAGCGGTGAAGCGGGAGGCGTAGTCCGTGGGTGGCGATTGCGGCGCCTCCTCGTGGGCGAGGAGCAGGCGCTGTCCTTCGCGTGTTAGGACGAGCCGAGCCCCGGAATCGGCGCGCAGCAGCACCCCCTTGGCCTCATACAATGCGTCATCTGCCCGCTGGACCGCGGCGTCGAGGTCTCCCGAGGCGAAGGTGGCGGTGCCGAAACTCAGGACGGGACGCAGGGGGAGGGCCGTCTGGCCGAGTTCGCCGGCACGCGCGGCCACGGTGACCGCCAGGTGCTGGGCCTCGTTCAGGCTCGCGTCGACGACAAGAACAAGAAACTCATCGCCGCCCCAACGCAGGGCGAGTGCCTGCTCGGGTAGCATCTCGCGCAGCGCCTGCCCCACGGTGGCCAGGGCCTGGTCACCCGCGCGGTGTCCGTACAGGTCGTTGATCTCCTTGAGGTTGTCCAGGTCGAAGAGGATGGCGGCGCCGGGCGTCCCAACCCAGAGCTCGCGTTCTTTCCCCCATGCCAGGCGATTCGGGATCCCCGTGATGGGGTCGATGAAGGCCCATGCCGGGGCCGTCTGCTCTGCCGTCACACCGACGGTCGCATAGCCTCCCTGCTGCAGACGCGCGCCTACCAACGCGGCCACGTGCGTGATGCCATCGCGTCCGGTGATGCGGCAGGGAACCCGCTCCGTCGTGCCCTCCAGGGCTTGTCGGAGCGGGGCCCGCGTGTCGTCGGCGTCCTGCAGCGGACGCACGCCGAGGACATCGTCGGCGTGTGTGCCCGCCACCTCGTCGACACGCATGCCCCAGAAACGTTCGGCGGCTGGGTTCATGGCGACGAGCCGACAATCGCTGTCGAGCACGCAGATTGGAACGGGCAGGTAGTCGAAGACCAAGCGGGCAGCGACATCCAAGGGCAGGGCTGCGATTGTCGGTGTGTCCGCCGCCACGACGGCATCTCCTTTGTGGGGCCACGTCCACCCTGGCGGGCGCGGAGGAACGCAAACCGTGCCGGGGCCCAATACGGCCCAGTGGGGCAGATTCCTGCCGCATGGACCATCGCGACGGGGGCGGTGTACGGCACGCCGACCAGCGTCGGCATGAGCACCTCCGCCTATCAGGTGAGCCACTCGAGCATGCCGCCGCAGGTGCGGACCGGGTCGGCCACCATCACGGTTCCGTGGCAGCAGAGAGGTGTTCAGCGTATCCGCCGTCCCGGGCAGCGTGGCGGCGGGACAGACGGACGCGGATCGAGGGCACAGCATTCGGCTCGGTGTACCAGGAGGGCCGGTTCACGGTCGGCGGGCTCCCCGGTGTCCCTCACGGCCTCCCGCGGGGGCGGCAGCGCGGCGGTTGGGTCCTTTGACCCTGACTTTCGCAAAGGGGCGGCCGGCCGCCTTGGTATCCAGGGGTCGGCCCCGTGCCACGACCGCACCCCCTCGGTCCAACTGCGCAAGCGCCTTCCGCCTGACACCGCGAGATTCAGGTTGGCTCGTCGGCGCCGGTCACCCGAGGTTCGATCGGCCGCACCGGACCCCGTGGTGCCGGGGGACGTGCTGGTCCCGCGCGGGTCGCACCTCGGGCAGTCGGGCCTGGCGTCGTGGCTGCCCACCAGTGGTGCGGCCCCACCACCCCCCTGGGTCACGGGATGTATCGACGAGGTCGTGGCGGTGTTGGCTCCGGTGGTCCGGGGTGGGAGCAGTCGACGCAAGGTGCAGGCGTTCGTCCGCCCGCTGGCGGGGAGAGGGCGGCGGGATCGTCCCACCGCCCTCTCCGCCCTGCCGGCGGGGCTGGAATCAACCTGACTTTCGCAAAGGGGCGGCCGGCCGCCTCGGTATTCAGGGGCCGGCCCTGTGCCACGACCGCACCCCCTCGCGCCGCGGGGTCCTTCTGCGCAAGCGCCATCCGCCTGACACCGCGAGATTCAGGATCAAAGGACACCGATCCAGACCTTTTGTGTCGGGGTGAAGCCCGCCAACTTGTCGAATGTCGCGCTAACCTTCTGCCCAGGCTTGAAGCCGCTGGAGTCGTTGTGCGCTGTCGCAAAGACCCCAACCCACGCCCCCGCCATCTGCAGTTCGATGGAGGGGCCAGCTTGCGTCCAATGCGCGCCGTCCAGGGACGTGTAGGCGGTCCATACGTTCAGCTTGTTCTCCAGCATCAGCCAAACCGGCTGCTTCAGGTAGTTCGGCGCGGGCGTCTTGTTGGACAGCGTGAGGACGCTGCCGGCGATCAAACCCGTCTTGCCGGTGCCCGCCCCCACACCCTCGGTGTGGACCTGAGGGATGACCCGATATTGCAAATTAACCCCGTTGCCCCCGGTAACCTCCAGGGCGATGGCGGCGGCGTTGCTGCTGAGGTCGCCGCGCGCCATGATCCCGGCCTTGGCCCATTGGCTCAGGTGCGGGCAGTTCACGTTCGCCAGGTTGGTCAGACGGCAGACGAAGCGGCCCGCGACGGCGGTGCTCGCGGATCCCGCGAAGGTGCAGTTATCGCCCCGGTTGTCGAGGAATACGTCTGCTCCTGCTCCCTGGACGGCCACGGCCCCGTTCGCGGACACCTTGACCATGGCGCCGGCGGGGTGGGAGGGGGTTCCGGCGCCAGTCACGGCGGGAGCCGGGAAGGAGTGGACGGACTGCGGCGCCGTCGCCGCCTTGGCCAATACGGTCCGGACGGCTGCCTGCTGGCGATTGACGGAGGCGATGACGCTGGCCTGCGTGCTCTGGATCGCATTGATCTGTTGGGTGGCCTGCTTCAGCCCCAATTCTGGGCTGATCTTTCCAGACATGATCTCACCGAGGTAGGTGCCGATGATGTTGTCGCACTGTGCGGGCTCATACGGGAAGCGGTAATTGGGCACGCCGTAGCTCATCGCTTGCTCATAGTATTCCAGGTGCTTGGTACGCAGGGGCGGAGCGACCGAGCGCACGACGTCCAGCCAATCCGGCCAGAGGGTGGTTTGGTTGGGCTCGACAAAGGTCGTGCGGAACATCAAGCGCTGGAAGCCGGCATCCACCGCCACGAGGTAAAAGAGATCCCAAAGCACCTCGGGCGGGGCCTTGCTGTAAGCACTGATTCCGTACCAGTCGCCGTTGTTGTATGTCGCCGGCTTGCCTCGCGGGAAGACGGGCATCGGCAGCCAGTCCCACTGCAGACCTTGCGCTTCCATGGTCAGCATGTCGTGCTGAACGTTCCACCCACCACTCATACCGAAGGCCGCCTGACCGTGGCGCACTGCTCCGCCGTTCCCACCCCCGTTCACGACCTTGCCCGCGACGAGCGAACGCATCCACGACACCGCGTCCACGCAGGCCGTGCTGTCACCGGTGCATCGCAACCCATCGGCGCTCTGGTAGCTGCCGCCCCACAGAGACAGCAGCCAGCCTTCGTCGGAGTCGTCGAGGCCCGCCCCCCAGACCTGTTTCCCATTGTGCGTGCCCGCCACGGCGGCCCAGGTCTTCTCCGCCTCAAGGTACGTCCAATCGGGAGACGGCAATTTCACTCCCAACTGGTTGAGCATAGTGTAGTTCACCAGAAGCACCATGGGGCCATCATACGCCGGCAACCCGACCAGGCCACCGTTTTCCGGGCGGGTGAGGATCGCGAGGTGTCCTGGGTCGAAGACGCTCAGGTTGAGATTGGCCTGACTGACAAACCCGTTGAGCGGCAACAGCATGTTCGCGGACAGAACCTCCGGCAGCTGCCAGCCCCCGCCTTCCATGACGTCGGGACCGGCGCCGGCCACGGCCGCCGCGATCAACCCCGTCGTGGAGCTGCTGTTGCCATTGGAACTCGGTCCGGCGATCGTCGTGACCTTCACGCCGGGGTGCTTCGCCTGGAAGCGGGCGGTGATGTACTCGTTCACCAATTGCTGCTGCACCCCAGAGAAGTTGGCGCCCCCCTGGTAGCTGATGGCCGCGACCAGCGTCAGCCCGCCGCCTGTCTTGGTGGGGGTGCTCGTGGTTGCCCCCGAAGACCCGTAACCGGCGGCCAGGGCGGGTGCTGCCCGCAGAACGGCCGTGGCCCATAAGGACGCAGCGCCCGCAGTGATCGCCCGTCGCCTCGTCCACCGGGATGCCCTCACCGCTTCATCTGAATGCACCGTGGTGCCCCCCCATCCCTAGACTCGGTTGTCTGGCCTCTGGGGCCAGGCATGCCTATACGTGTGACAACCGGTCATTTCGCGGCGCGTCGGGATCCTCCTCCCCAGCCGATCGCGCAAACAGGTGCGCCGTGCGAGCCGTGGCGGACGCGACAGCCCGGGCGGTCGCCATGGCTCTACGACCCAGAGGGCCGCCTCGCCGGTCGGCGCGACCCGCGCCCACCCTCGCCCGCCATCCAGTGAAGACCGCCGAGGTGTACGGCGTACCGCGGGAGACGCGCGGCCGCCATCAGCCATCAGCGCGCACGCCCCGGCGCCTTGCCGCGCACGGAGACGGACAGGAGCTTCCTTCCATCTAGGGCGTCGCCCCTTGCCCAGCCGCCAAACCTGTGCGACCATCGGCCCGAGATGTCTGTCTTCTTGACGCCGCTCGCCCAGGGAGCTGGCCGTGCGCGGTGTTTCTGCCAGACAGGGCGACCGGCGGTTCTCGGTCCGCCGGGTTCTCCGTGGGGGCCGTAGGGAGGGCAGCCGATGCCTGCAAGGCGGATGCGGCAAGGGAGTTGAGCAGGCGTGGCCGCTGCGCCGCAGTATCGCATCGTCGCGGATGCCTTGTTGGCGCGGATCCGCGCCCGGGAGTGGCCGGTCGGGGCGGCGCTGCCGCCGGAGGTGACGCTGGCCAGGGATTACGCAGTGGGGCGCTCCACCGTGCGCGAAGCCATGCGGTCGCTGGAGTCCCTCGGGTTGGTCGACCGGCGACGTGGCGCGGGCACCTTCGTCCGGCCGATCGCTGAGCCTGGGCCGGGTCGGCGGTTCGTGGGCCTGGTGGTGGCTCACCTGGACGACCTCCGCCTGGCCGAGACGTTGGCGGGTCTGGAGGAGGGGCTGCGCGCCCGCGACTTCTCGCTGGCGGTTCGCGCGACGCACGACGTCGCCGCGGCGGAGGCGCATGCCGTCGAGAGCCTGCGCGGCCAAGGGGCCGCCGGCATCCTCCTGGAGCCGGCCCCAGGATGGCCCTCGCGGGACTACCTCAGGCGCTGCCTGGCGGATGGCCTCCCCGTCGTGCTTCTGGACCGCTACGACCCCGAGTTGCCAGCAGCGTACGCCGTGGCGGACAACCTCCAGGGGGCCTTGGCTCTGACGCGGCACCTCTTGGCGGCCGGGCACCGGCGCATCGCCTTCATGTTTCCGCGCGCGTTCGCCACCACGACGATGGCTGACCGCTGGCAAGGCTACGTCCAGGCGTTGGCCGAAGCGGGTGTCGAGCCGGACCCGCGGATGCGCGTGCGGTTGGACGGGGGCCTGCCCGATCCGTTGGACGGCGCGCTGCGTGCGGCCGTCGATCGCCTGATGGCCCTGCCCCTGGACGTCCGCCCGACGGCCATCATGTGCCCCAATGACGAAGTGGCGTCTTGGGTGCTCTCCCTCCTCAAGCAATGCGGGGTGCGCGTCCCCCAGGAGTGCTCGCTCACCGGTTTCGACGACCTGCCGTATGCGGCGCGGATGGATCCGCCACTGACGACGGTCCAGCAGCCTCTGCGGAGCATCGGCCGCGCTGCGGCCGACCGGTTGCTCGCCTGGTTGCGCGTCCCGGACGTCACCCCCGCGCCAGCGGTGCTCCCGGCGCGTCTGGTCGTGCGCGCCTCGACCACGCGCGCCCCTGCCGCCGCCCGGCCACCCGTCGCCAAGGCGTGACGCCCGCCGAGCGGCCCCCCTCCGGCGGGACGCACCGCGGCCATGGCGTCGAACCGGACCAAGGTGCCCCGCGTCTGGGCATGGGGGGCGGTGGGGCGGGTTGACTGGGGCGCGCCGGGAGCACCCGCGCGAGGTTGTGAGGTACCGCCAAAGGGAGGCGCGCGCGGATTGCCGGCAGGACCGGCAGGAGATCAGGGTGAATGCCTCTTTGTGGCGCGGAGGGGCGCGAGGACCTGCGCGCTGCCCGCGGTTTGGGACCAGATGGCGCAATCCGGGTTCAGCCTGGGGCGGAGGCCTGGGGGCGGGCTGCCCGGCGTGCCGCGCGGCGTTGTCGCGCACTCGCAGCTCGGTTGCGGTCGCCCTCACGCGGCAAGGGAGGCGGGCACGTTGGGCCGAGCGGGAGCAGCAGCCGGGCCCGGCCGGTCGCGCGGTGGGTGCAGTCGGTGGGGGGCGTCCTGGGCGCGTGCCTTGGTCGTGGCGCTGTGCTTGATGGCGGGCGGCGCCCCGGCCCTGGCGGCGCTACCCGCGCGCGGCGCGGCCGTGGGCCTGCCCCCCGCGGTCATCCCCGCCCCGTTCGGCGTCAACATCCACTTTACGCGGACGACGGCCGCCGAATGGAAACTGCTCGCAGAGAGCGGTTTTCGCATCGCGCGCACCGACTTGACATGGACGGCGGTGCAACCGGGAACCGCCCCGCCGAACTTCCAGTCCTCTGGCTATGACAGTCTGGTACGTCATCTGCTGGCGCTGCACATCCGACCGATGCTCATCCTCGACTACTGCAACCCGGCATTCCCTTCGCTCGCGACGGTGCCGGGACGTGCGGCCTTTGCCCGCTTCGCCGCGGCCGCCGCAAGGCACTTCCGCGGAGACCACGTGATATGGGAGATATGGAACGAACCGGACGGCGGGTTTTGGAGCTGCACGGGGCAGCCCGCGCCTGCCGGTGCCGGCGCCTACACCGCCCTGGCTGCCGCCGCGTCAGCGGCCATCCACCGCGCCAATCCCGCGGCCCTTGTGGTCGGGCCAGCCGCGGCCCGCTTCGATATGGCGTGGTTTGCGCGCCTGGCGCAGGACGGCTTGCTGCGCGACATCCAGGGCTTCAGCGTGCACGGGTACGGCGCCAACACCCCGGAGGAGGCTGTCCCTGAGTGGCAGGCCTTGCACGCCTTCCTGGCAGCGCATCCCGTCGACGGTCGGACGCTGCCGATGATTTCCGGGGAGTGGGGTTTTGAGACCTATCAGCACCCGCCCGCCGGTTGGTGCTGCACCTACGGCGTCCAGGCTGACTACCTCGTGCGCATGATGCTCGACAATCTCAAGGCTGGCGTCGCCTACTCGATATGGTATGACTTCCGGGACTGCTCCGCGCCCGATGCCCCTGCGGGGCAGTGCCACTACGGTGTCGTGACCCAAACCCTGCAGCCAAAGCCGTCCTTCACGGCGATGCGGGTCCTGACGCAGACCTTCGCGGGGCAGCGCTACGTTGCGTCCGCAGACGTGGCCGCCTGCGGGGCGGGCGAACAGGCCATCCGGTTGGACCAGGGAGGTGAGGCCTTCTGGAGCACCGGGCCGAGCGGGCGGTCTGGGCGCTTCTACGTTGGCAGCGGCCGGGTGACCCTGGTCAGCCAAGACGGCGTCCGGCGCCAGGTGACGGCGCCCGGTGGGGTCCTCACTACCACCTACCATCGGGCGGTGACCTACGTGCTCGGGGCCGGCAGCGTCCTGCCGCCTCCGCCGCCCGCGCAACCGGCCGTGATGGACTCCCTGACCGCGCTGCTGTCGTACTTCTACGCCCACTCTGTCAGCGGAAATCTGAACGCGCTGGGGGGCGCGGCCCTGGCCGTGGGCACCGGTGGCGAGGCCGTGCTGATCTGGCCGCCGTTGTGCGGAGTGTCTGCCTACCGGCTCTACCGCAGCCCAGCGAAGGGCCCCGCGCACTGGGCGTTGCTGACCACGACGCGGGCTGCCCATTGGTACGGGCGCCTGCCGTCCGGGCGGTGGCGGCTGGCGGTGGCGGCGGTGGGTCCATCCGGCGGGAGCGGTCCACGGTCCACCGCGGCGACCGTCACGGTTCCACGGGCCGCTGGCTCGTGAGCGCGGTCCGGCGCGTTCTTGTTGCCCGCCCGGGCGCGAGAGCGGCTCTCGCGCCCGGGCCACGCTCGATGCGGCTGCCGACTCCGACGTGGTGTTGCGGTCGCCGTCACCGGGTGGCCGGGGGCAACGCCTCAGGTCGCCCGGTGTGCTGGCGCCGGGGGGGCGGTCCCCCACCTGCGGGTGGGAGGCCGCACTACGGCCGTGCGACCACCTCGGCCAGCGAGACCGGCCGCCCGCCTTCGGCAATGGAGCGGTAGGCCGCTTCGCAGACAGCGACGACCTGGAGGTTGTCGCGGCCGTGGCAGAGCGGGGGGCGGCCGTCGGACAGCGCTTGCAGGAACGCGACCATGGAATGGCCGAAGGCGTCGGGGAACCAGTCCCCTTCCACATGGGGATAGGTCCGTGCCAGAGGCTCCAGTGTTGCGACCTCGACCTCGGCTGACGTGGCGGTGATCGCGCCGCCGGCTCCCTGGATGACGATCTCCTCGTGGCTGTGCGCGCGCAGCTTGCTGCCGCGATACGACCAGTTGTTGATGACGACGCCCTGCAGGCCGTCTCTATACCGCAGGGTGACGGCGCCCAGGTTCTCTCCGACGAGCTGCGGCTGGCTGGGGTCATGGGCGGACACGGCCGACACCGCCTCCGGAGGGCCGAACCAGTGGTGGAGCAGGGCGAAGTGGTGGACCGCCATGTCCGCGATGATCCAGCGGCTGCGCCACCCGAAGTGCGGGTGGTTGTGCAGCCAGAGTCCCCGGTTCTCGATCTGGTAATAGTAGGGTTTGCCAATCGCGCCCCGGCGGAGCCAGTCGTGGACGACCGTGAAGGCGGGGACGAACACCGAGTTTTGGTTCGTGCGCAACACGACGCCGGCCCGTTCGGCGGTGTCGACCAACTCCAGCGCCTCGGCGTAGGTCTGCGCCAAGGGCTTTTGGACCTGCAGCGGCTTGCCTGCCGCGGCAACCGCCTGCACGGCCGGCAAGCGCGCCTCGCGGTAGTGGGGCACCGTGACGTCCACGACGTCGACCTCGGGCAGGGCGCACATCTCCTGGATGCAGTCGGGCCCAGAGAAGACCTTGGGCAGGCCCCAGCGTTCCCCCATCGCCTGCGCGCGCTCCGCAACTACGTCGGCTCCCGCCACGACGCGCAAGCCGAACCGCCGATACGCCTGCAGATGCACCTCGGCGATCCCGCCCAGGCCTGCGATCCCGATGCCGAACGCTTGAGGTGCTCGACCGCTGTGGGGACTCCCCACCCGCCACCCTCCTCCTCGGGATCCGGGTGATGCTTCCTACCTTCCAGTTAAGGACCCTGGCGCCTGACGGCGCCGGGTCCCTAACCCTCCGAGCCTCGGGCCCCTTGCCTGTAACGAGCGTCCTTCAACACGCCGGCCCGGCTTGCAACGTCAGGGACTCCGTCATGCCCTGATGCCGGCACGGGGTTGGAGCGTGCCGGTGTCACGATCGGCCGTAAGGCCTGATCAGCCGCGCCCCCGTTGGGGCACACAGGGGCATCTCAGGGCGAGGCCTTTGGGTCTGCGGCTCACTTGTTCCCGACCAGGCACGTCCTGGCGGGGCCCGGAACGGGCAAATCATGCCGCTCCTTGTTGACCGGCGACGCATCCTGCCACCGCCCCCACACCCCTTCGAAAACGGCACCGATCGGTGCTCTGGTTTCCTGTTGCTTCGGCCGCCAAACTTGCCTCAAGAGTCTCGATCTTGCGCAGACACGTTGCTTGGGGAGACTACCGGGCGCCGGGCGAGACTCCTGCAGCGGCCGGTCCGAGCGCGCGCGAGGAGACGAGATCAGGATGGCGCCCGCCGCGCCTCCGCCTCCCCGGCGGCGTCGCGGCGGGCCCGGGTGGCCGTCGCGCGTTCTCGACACCTCTGGCGGGTCGACGGCACTCCCACGGCGAGCGTGTGCCACATCTAGTGGCTCGGCACGCACTTCACCGAATGCTAACGGCGACCGACGTGACAGACCACTGTTGGTGCTCGCGGGATTTGGCAATGCGGAGTACGTCGACCTACTCCGCGAGATATGCGTAGCCATGGATATCACAGATAGGGTTCATTTGCGGTTG
>JAJZZC010000118.1 GCA_021797775.1 Bacillota bacterium | reverse complement strand
TCTGAGCACGCCACGCGGGACGCGGCGGCGCGGATCTGCCCGTCTGAGATGGTGGGCCGATCTGCCGCCAGTGGCGGCGCGAGAGCCTCGGTGCAGCGCCCGATGGCCTTCGGGCCGGTGAGGGCCCGCTCCGCTGGTCGGCAAGTCCACATCCGGGGCGCGATGCGCATTTACGAGCGCCGCGCCCCACGCGGCTCCCCGGAGTCAGTTCACTCCGAGTATGGTCCGCGTGTTTCGCTCAGGGCTTGGGCTGCAAGACCCCGGAGGGGGCCGCCCAGGGTGTCCCGCCATGATGGCGGACAGCCCGCCCAGGCCGCGCGTGCTACGGGAAGCACGGCGCAAACCGCTCCTCCTTCGGCCCAGACCGGCCATGCCGGTTTGGTTGCACTCGAACCCTGCGGGGGGGAGTCGTGTGTGGTGATCCCGCGGGCGCGGTCCTGGCTGCCTTGGTGGGCCGAGGGGGCGGCGACCACGGTTGTGCTGGGCGCTTTCGCCGGGTATTCGGTGTGGGAGGTGCTGGCCCACAACAGTGGACGCTACCAGAACTATCTCTCCCCGTTCTTCTCTCCGGCTGTGACCGCGCTCGGGATTCACCTCCGACCCGCGCTGTACGTGATCTGGGTGCCGCTTCTGTTTCGCTCCACCTGCTATTACTACCGCAAGGAGTATTATCGCGGCGTCTTTTGGGATCCGCCGGCGTGCGCCGTGCCGGAACGGCGGCGCGGTTACGCGGGGGAAACGAAGTTCCCTTTCGTGCTTGGCAATCTGCAACTCCCTCGCCGATCTGCTGGTCTTCGGCAAACGGGCTGGCGAGGCGGCACAGGCGTATCTCCAGGGGCTTGCCGCAGTGCCGCGCGCCGATCCCGCAGAGGTGGCGGAAGCGGCCCGGCAGGTTCTGGAGCCACTGGGACGGACCGCAGGGGAGAACCCGCATGCGTTGCAAGGCGAGCTGCAGCAAGTGATGGACGAGCATGCCGGGATCGCCTGCAGCGGGCACGGGCTGGAGCGCGGACTCACACGGATCCTGGAACTTGCACAGCGGACCAAGGGCGCAGGGGTGGGGGGGTCCCGCCGCTACAATCCGGGCTGGCACGCCGTGATGGACCTGCGTGCGATGCTCGTTCTGTGCGAGGCGATCGTACGCAGCGCCCTCGCGCGCCAGGAGAGCCGCGGCAGCCACTGGCGCACGGACCACCCGCAGCAGGATCCAGCGCTGGGCGGGGTAAATTTTACCGCCCGGCTCGCCCGGGGGGCCATGTGCATCGCGCTAGCGCCCGTACCGGAAATGCCGCCCGAACTCCGGCGGCTGTTCGACTCCGCTATCGCGCCCGGAGCCTCCGCCCCAGGGGCGGCAGGCGGTGGGAGGTGAGCCGATGTCGGCGGAGATGGTCCTCAGCGTCTTCCGTGGCGAGCCGAGGGATGGCGCGGAGCACGAATACCGGGTGCCGCTCGCCCCGGGCATGGTGGTGCTGGATGCCATCAGGTGGATCCAAGCGCAGCTCGTTCCTGATCTGGTCGTGCGCTGGAACTGCAAGGCGGCGCGCTGCGGTTCCTGCGCCGCCGAGATCGATGGCCGCCCCAAATTGATGTGCAAGACCAGATTGGACGCTTACCGCGGGCGTGTTCTGCACGTACGTCCCCTGCACACCTTTCCCTTGGTGCGTGACCTGGTCACGGATGTGTCGTGGAACTACCGTGTGGCCCAAAGGATACCGCCGCCCGCCACCGCTCTGCCCGCGCCACTCAACATGCAGGCCAGGGATGTCGGGCGTAGTCAGGAATTCCACCGTTGCATCGAATGCTGGCTCTGCCAGGACGTCTGTCACGTACTGCGGGAGCACGGCGGGCAGGGGCAGTATGTCGGCCCGCGCTTTGTGGCCAAGATCGCCGAGTCCGAGATGCACCCGCTGGATGTGGGCGACAGAATCGACTTCCTGGTTGCGGAGTCCGGAATTGGCCTGTGCAATGTCACCCGGTGCTGCCAGGAGGTCTGTCCGGAAGCGATCCGCATCACCGACAACGCCATCATCCCGCTCAAGGAGCGCGTGGCCGACCGCGACTGGGACCCGGTTCGACGCCTGACGCGGCGTTGGCGGCGCAGGGCGGGACGCTCCGGTCCCCCTGGACGGACGGGCGGCTGAACACGCTTGCCGCAATGGCGCGGAGCACCGCCATCGCCGATCCTCAGTGGCGCGACTGGTTGGCAGCGGATCGGCCCGGCATCTCAGACGGGCAGATCCGCCCCGGCCGGGCTGCGGCCCTGCGCCAGATCCGGACCATCCCAGTGCAGGACCGTGACCGCCGGGGCGCCACCTGAGCGTGGTCGTGCCCGTGCCCGCTCCCGTGGTAGGCTAGGACGGGGCCGCAAGAGTCGGTTTCCGCACCGGCCGCGAATGGTGCACCCTTGCGGGACAAGGGCTAGCGGAGCAGTGGCCTCGCAAAAGCGGACTTTTGCAGCGGCAACCTAGAAGCCGGCGGCCCGTCCGCCCCGGATCCGTCGTCTGGATTTCGGCTGTTGCTTACGTTCGGTCAATACCGCATCCCCTGAGGAGAGTGGCCGCGTGCCTGACGTTCCCGCCGGCCCGGGGGCCAGCTTGCCCGCCGCCGGGATTTCCGCCGTCCGCATGGAGCGCGACTCTCTGGGCGAGGTCCCCGTGCCGTCCGCCGCGTACTGGGGGCCCCAGACCGCCCGCGCCGTGCAGAACTTCCCCGTCAGCGGCCTGCTGCCCCACCCCGCCTTCGTCCGCGCCATGGTGCAGATCAAGCGCGCCGCAGCGCTCGCCAACATGGAAACCGGGCGCCTACCCCGCGACGTTGGGGAGGCGATCGTGCGCGCCGCGGAAGAGGTCCTGGCCCAGATCCCGCCCGCGCCACTCCAGTCCGTCCCTGGCCCGCAGCACCCCGGCGTGCCCGACCTCTCCGGCCAGTGGGTGGTCGACCCCTATCAGGCCGGCGCCGGCACTTCCCACAACATGAACACCAATGAGGTGTTGGCCAACCGTGCCGTGGAAATTCTGGGCGGCCGGCGCGGTGACTACCGGCGCGTCCATCCCAACGACCACGTCAACATGGCGCAGTCCACCAACGACACCATCCCCACCGCCCTGCGCCTGATTGGCCTCGACCTGGGCACCCGCCTGCTGCGGACCCTGACCCGCTGCGCCAACACCTTTCAGGACAGGGCGAACGAGTTCGACGGCATCCTGAAGACCGGACGCACCCACCTCCAGGACGCCGTGCCCATCCGCCTGGGTCAGGAGTTCGCCGCATACGCCCGCACGGTCGAGCGCGGGGCGCGCCGCATCGCCCAGGCCCTGGAGGCATTGCGTGAAATCGGATTGGGGGGCACCGCCGTCGGCACCGGCCTCAACGCCGATCCGGCTTACATTCCGGCCGTCGCCCGCCACTTGGGCGCCGCAACGGGCCACCCCCTGCGGCCGGCCTCCGACCTGCGTCAGGCCATGCAGTCCATGGGTGATGTGGTCGGCCTCTCCGGTGCCTGCCGCGCGCTGGCCGGGGACCTGAACAAGATCAGCAACGACCTGCGCCTCCTGGCTTCTGGTCCCCGCACGGGCCTCGGCGAGATCGAGCTCCCCGCCGTGCAGCCAGGCAGTTCGATCATGCCGGGCAAGGTGAACCCGGTCCTCTGCGAGATGCTGAACATGGTCTGCTACCAGGTGTTCGGCCACGACCAGACCATCGCCCTGGCGGGCGAGGCGGGCCAGCTCGAGCTGAACGTGATGATGCCGGTCATCGCGCACAACCTGGCATGGATGCTCACCATCATGGACGGCGGCGTGGCCGCATTCACCGAGCGCTGCCTCGCGGGCATCCGCGCGGACGCCGAGCGTTGCCGCTACTGGCTGGAGCGCAGCGCCGCGCTCTCGACCGCGCTGGCGCCGACCATCGGCTACGAGGCCGCGGCGGCCCTCACCAAGGAGATGCTCCGGACAGGGCGCGGCATCGCCGAACTCGCGCTGGAGCGGGGCTTGCTGACGCAGGCACAGTTGCAGGACATCCTCGACCCGGAGGCGATGACCTCTCCGGGCGTGCCGGGGCGCCAGGGATAGCAGCAGCGGCAGGGGGGGGAGTGGTGCCGCCACCATGGTGGCGGCCGATTCCGGCACTCCCTGGCCTGCGGCTGCTGCTGTGGCGCTGGCGCGGCCGGAACGCGGCGACCGGTCGTCTATTCTGCGCGGTGCACTTCCGGCTGAACGAAAAGGATGTCCGCTGCACCCCTGGCGCGGTGGGCCGTCGCGGCGTTCACCCGGGGGCCGGGTCAGTGGGGCTTGGTGACCGAGGCGCCGAGCGGCGCGGAAAGCCTGAGTGACCATGGTCGAGTCGGCGCAGGCCGCAACCTCGGCGGCCGGACCAAGACTCAGGTGGCGGCCGGGCGCCAGGTGCGGCATCTGGTCGGGCGGCCACGCTCATCCCTGCGCGTTCAGGTACTCCTCGACCGGCGTCAGTTGGTTGGCGTCGAAGGCCCCGCTCCCGCGCAGCCAGTCCACCGTACGCACCAGCGCTTCCGCCATCGGCGTCGGCCGGAAGTCGCAGAGGGCCTTGAGCGCAAGGGAGGTGCACGCCAGCGGCAGGTTGCGCACCGGGCCGATCCTCTGCCCACGCAGTTCGCCGGGCAGGTCCTCAGGTCGGTAGTGCCGGATGTCCGCGGCGACCCCCAGCACCTGGGCGCAGAGCCGGATGAAGTCGATCGTGGTCAGCGTCTCGTCGCACACCACGTTGTAGGCCCGGCCCGCCGCCTCGGGGAGGCTCGTGACCAAGAGGAAGGCGGACGCGAGGTCGGGCGCATAGGTCCAGTTGAGTTGCGCGATCCCCGCGTGGGGGAGCCAGATCGGCAGGCCGGCCGCCAGCCGCACAAGATAGAACGTGGCCAGGCGCTGGTAGTCGTGCGGCCCGAACACCCATTGCGGCCGCAACACCGTGGTCCGGACGCGGTCCGTGGTCGCCAGCAGGTCCTCGACCGCGTTCTTGCCTCGGTTGTAGTCACCCCAGGCCGGGTGCGGCCCCCTGGGGTGTGCCTCGTCGATGGGCTGGTAGAGCGCCGGCGCGTAGACGCTGGTAGTGCTGCAGACGACCAGGTGGCCGATGCGGTCGGCATAGGTGTGCAGCAGCGGGCGGATGTCGTCGGGGCGGTAGGCGATCATGTCGTAAACGACGTCGTAGTCACGCGAAAAGGCGGCTTCCAACGCGGCGGGGTCGTGGCGGTCGCCCTGGAGCCGGTCGACCTCCGGGTGTTCGGCGAGCCAGCCGAACGGTGCCTGGCCGCGGTTGAGCAACGTCAACCGCGCCCCGGCGACGAGGGCCGCGATGCAGGTGTGCCGGCCGATGTACCGGGTGCCGCCGATGATCAGGACCCTGGCGCCACGCTCCAGCATGAACGGACCCCCCCCCGTCGGCGCAATGGAAGCAATTCGCCCTTCGGGACGGGCGGCAGGCACACCTCCGTCGGGGTGTACGGTTTTCCCCGCGGAGCCGGCGGTCTGCCCCGTGGACGCGGACGCCCCGCGCCGGGTCCCGCCGGTCGTTGGGTGCGGGTACGGTGGCGGATTACCGACCCGACAGCGATAGGGGTTTCTTGGAAGGAACGGCGTCTCATGGCGCAGCCATGGCGGCGGCTGTCGCGGATCTGCGGAGCCGCCGGAGTCGTGGTTCGGACCGGGTCAGGCAACAGCGACGGGGAGCGCGGCTTGAGGGTGCGGAGCACGCCATGGCGGCGGCATCCCGGAGTGCCGGCCAGACGCAGCTGAGGGACGCGCGGCCGGTGCGACCGCTCCCGGTGACACCCTGATCGGCTGCTGGCAGCAGGCGTTGTGGAGCGATGGCCGGGGCACGGGTGCGGTTCAGAGGAGGGTGGCCGGGCTGATAGGTTCCACGTCGCGGGCCCGCGGGCGGGTGCGGTCTGTCCACGCGGAGCGTTTGTCAGGAGTCGCGCCTCGCCCAGGTCTCACGCTTGGGGGTGATGACCTCCTGAGCCCTGTGATCCTGGATGCAGTGGCAGGAGTTCACGCCGCAACGAGCAATCGGGTGCCATGGCTCCCGCTTGCTCGTGCCCCCCTTGTTTGGGCCGGATGCGTCAGGCCCGGATGGCGCCGATAGGGCGGGCCTGGAAGTGATTTCTCATGGTCGAAGTGAGTGAGGCCCTGGCCGCCGCGGACGTGGAGCGGGAACGGCCAACGGCGCCCTCAGGCAGCCCTGATGCGTGTGGGGTTGTCGACTCCGCCATCGCGGGCATTTCCCTGCGGCTGCAATCGCTGTTGGTCTTTGTGGCCCAGTCCCGCGACGGGCCGATCTCGCGGACGGAACTGGACAAAGGCCTCTGGCCAGACTCTCCAGATGCCCGTGCACTGGTCAACACGGGGTGCGGTGGGGACGTGGCCCGATCATTACCAAAAAGGCGGAAAGCATATGAACATCGGACCATGCGCCGGCATCCGTAAACACCCGCGTTTTTCGCGACTCCGGTCGGCGGCAGGCGGTTGGTGGAGGGGCGGGCGCACCTGGCGCCGGCGCGAAGTCCTGGCCAGGAGTGCAGGTGCCGTGTTCGCTGCGCTGCCCGTGCTCGCCGGGTGTGCCGGCCAGACATCGGCGCGTCCGGCCGCGCGCGGGGGGCCGCTGGTCCTCACCTTCCAGTTTCACTGGGCAAATGGGGCGGCGTGGAACGCCACCACCACGGCCCTGGTGCAGCAGTATCTCGACCAAACCTTCAATGCACGTACCAAGGGCGTGCGGGCCGTCCCCTGGGGTATCTGTTGCGGCAAGTCGGCGCAGATCATCACCGCATCCCTTGGCGGCTCCAATTACCCCGACGTTATCGGCGAGTGCTGCGTCAGCTTCGCCGCGATGCGTGACGCCGACATCCTGGCACCGCTGGATAACCTGCTGCGCCAGGACAACATCGCTACAAGCCTGTGGTCACAGGGTCACGTCGCCGTTCTGCGCTCGGCCGGCAGACAACTTGGCTTGCCTATGTATGACGGACCACAGGTGTTGGGTTACCGCCAGGATATCCTCGACACGCTGGGGCTCAGCTATCCTTCCCCCGACTGGACCTACCAAGAGGCGGCGCACCTGTGGCAGGCCTGCGCGAATCACGCTGGAGGTACGCGCCGCTACGGGGCCTGCCTGCAGTGGTACGACGGCTGGGAGTATCTGTTGCGCGGATTCGGCGGTACAGAGATGGACGCGAGCGGCACACACTGCCTCCTCGCCTCACCTGCGTGTATCCAGGCGGTCCAATGGTTCTACGACCTGCTCTTCGCCGAGGTGATCACCTACCGCCGGGACGTTGCGCCACTGGTCGACGGCAGCGCAGTCTTTTCAGCCGTCGGTGGCTGGGATGTCTTCCAGGAGGCCACCCGGCTCGGCACCAAGGTCAAATGGAACCTCCTGCCCCTGCCGCAGTTCCCGCACGGTCGTTACACATACACCAACAAGGACTTCTGGGCCCTGAACCGGGCCAGCCGCTACCCGGATCAAGCATGGACCCTTCTGCGCTGGCTGGCGGCAGAACCGGAATGGCAGCGCTTCATCATCAAGACCGCCTTACTCGAGCCGTCGTTGAACAGCCTCTGGGGTGATTGGGAGGCGGCGATCGTGGCCGCCGCCCCGCCGCTGCGCGGCATCGCCTTGAAATACTACCGGGAGGCGGCCCAACAGGGCTATGGGATTCCCGCTCCGTTTTACACCTACGACCCGGTGGGGGCACGCACCCAGATCGCGACCGGTTTGGCGGCGATCGCTGCGCGCAAGGTCGCGGTTACGCCGGGGCTGCAGGGGATCGCCGAACAGATCGACGCCCTCGAGCAGGTCGGCGGCCAAGCGACCTCTCCCAGTTTCGCCGAGCAGCGCAGCGCGCTGCGGACCGAAGACGCGCGGATCGCCGGCATGTTCGCCCAGGGGTCGTGACCGCGATGTTCCGCTGCTCGGCAAGCGCAAACGGCACGTTTGGCTGGTCGCCGCGGGCAGCGGTGTTTATAGGGGGCAACGACTGCATTGCCTCGTGTCCCCAAGGGTGACCGCTTGGCGGTCGGTGCAAGCTGGCGAGGGCGGGAAACGCCGCCAGCGGGCGGATGCAAAAACCGCGCCCACGACAGCGATCAGGCCGGAAAGGGGCCGCCGGCATGCGTGGGACTGTGCGGTCCAAGCGCGTTGCGGCGCCCGTCGGTGCCCCATCACCGCCATGGACCCCTACGGCGTCGCCGCCTCCGGCCCGGGCGCCGGTCCGGCCGGGCCCTCCGCCAGCAGGTGCACGGCCGCGGCCAGCCGCTCCGTGTCCGTGGCGTAGAGGACCACCACGTCCCCGGGAACAAGCTTGGTGGAGCCGGTGGGGACCAGCGTCGTCTCTCCCCGCACCAGCGACACCAGCAGCACGTCCCGGGGGAGTCCCAGGTTCCGCACGGGCACCTCGGTGTTCGGCTTCCACCCCACAACGATGGTCTCAAATGTTCCCCGACCGCGCCTGGGCATGGAGGGCCCCTGCTGGAGGATGCGTTCGGCGGCCGTCAGGTGCCCCTCCTCCGCCGCGTACAGCAGCACGCGGTCGCCGCCCCGCAGTTCCGTCTCGCCGCGGACGACGATCTCGTCCTCGCCGCGGGTCACGGCGACCAGGACGACGCCGCGGGGGAGGTTGGCGCCGATCACCGCGACGCGTACCCCCCGGCCCGGCGACCAGGTCAGGGGCAGGGTGATCTCCCGGAATCGCCCCTCCTGCCGGTGCCGCTCCTTGGGCACGAGGTCCAGCCGGCTCTGCAGTTCCATCGTCAGTACCGTGTGGCGGTAATAGGCTTTCAGCACCGCCTCCTGGGTGACGGCACCCAGTATCTGGGTCGCCTGCTTATCCGCCACCACCGGGATCAGGTTGGTGTTGAGGATACCGAAGCGACGCATGGCGTCATCCAGCGAGGACTCCGGCGTGAGCACCGGCACGTCGCGCCGGGCCAGTTCCCCGACCGTGCGCGCGTCCCGCGCCGAGCCAGCGGCGCCGACAGCCTGCTCCCCGTCCAGCACCCCCCAAAGGCCGCCCGCCTCGTCGAGTACCAGCGCGCCGCGTGCCCCGCGTGCCGCGAGTTCCTGGTAGGCGTGCTCGGCGCTGTCTCGAAGGTCGAGCCGCATTACCTGGCGGTCCATGGCTGCCTCCACCGATACGCGCTGCAGCGGGCGCACCTCGGCGCCGCGCAGGATCTGGATCCCCCGCCGCGTCAGGCGGACGGTATACATGGAGTCGCGGGCCAGGGAGCCGTAGAAGAGGTAGCTGACGGCGCAGGCGGCCATGACCCCGGTCACCAGGCGATAGTCCCCGGTCATCTCCAGGATGATCGTCGCCGCCGTCAGCGGTGCCTGGGCCGCGGCGGCGAACACCGCCCCCATGCCGGCGACGGCGTAAAGGGGCGCGGGGGAGGTGTATCCGGGGAGCCAGCCGTGGAGCAGGCCGCCGTATGCCCCGCCCAGCATGACCCCCAGGTAGAGGCTGGGCGCGAAGACCCCGCCGGAGCCGCCGGAGCCGATGGTGAGCAAGGTCGCGACGTACTTGCCGATCAAAAGAAGAACAAGAGTTCCAACGACCACCCGGCCCGCCGCGGCCGCCTCCATGGGGGCATAGCCCACGCCGAGCACCTGGGGCAGCGCGAAGCCCACCAGCCCCACGGCCAGGCCGCCGACAACGGCCTTGCCGGCGAAACCCCAGCGCAGGCGCTCGTGGAGATCCTCGACCAGGTTCAGGCCGCGTGTATATGCGAGGGCAACCCCCCCGGCGAGCAGGCCCAGGGGCAGCATGAACACCACGCCGAAGGGGTGGACGAACTGGAAGGACGGGGTCGGTAGCACCGGCTGGGAGCCGTGGATCCAGTCGAACAGGGTGACGCCGGTGACGGAGGCGACGAAGCACGGGACGAGCGCGCCCATGGCGTAGCTGCCGAGGACGATCTCCAGGCCGAACAGCGCGCCGGCGACCGGCGCGTTGAACGTGGCGCCGATGCCCGCGGCGGCGCCGCAGGCGACCAGGAGCGACGTCTGCTGATCCGCCAGACGGAGGATCTGGCCGATGAGCGAGCCGAACGCCGCCCCAATCAGCGCGATGGGCCCTTCGCGCCCGACAGAGCCCTCGGCACCGATGGTGATGGCCGGGGCGAGGATGCCGAACAGCGCCACCCGCGGACGGATCCGCCCGCCACGCAGGGCCAGGGCCTCCAGGATCTGAGGCACCCCATGGCCCTTGACCTCCGAGGCGAGGTAGGTGGTGATGACACCGACCAGCAGCAGGCCGAGGACCGGCGCGAGGAAGCGCAGATCCGCCTGCACGGCCGGCGGCCACCCGGCGCCGGGTCCGAGCAGGAAGCCGATGAAAAACATACGGAAGACGTGGATCAACCAGCGGAAGACAAGGGCGCCGAGGCCTCCGACGACGCCCACCAGCACCGCCAGACCCACCAGGCGCGCCGGCTCCGCCAGCGGCGCGTCCCCCAACTGCTGCAGGGCCTGCCGTCCGGCAGCGCGGATGCGGCCCCGCCGGCCGACGGCCGCACCCCCCGTCACCACCCCGCGCCCACGCACCCGGCCACGCGCATCGCCCCTTCGCCCAGTGGTTCCAACCGCCACGGTCCGCCGTCGGCGCGCCCGCCCGCTCGACCCCCGTCCTTTCGCCGTCCGACGATCTCCGCCTGCCGGGTGCGTCGATCCCGCCGTCTCCGGCACCAGCGCGAGGCGGAGGCATCCCACCGGCGGCAGGAGCCGGCACGGGAGAAAGCCGCGACGACGTCGCGGCCCAATCCCGGACGGCCTGGCCAGCCCAGTGCCGCCAGCGGTCCTGCGGCAGGCGCGGGCCGGATACTACGGCGGGGCGCGGGGGCCGGCGATCACACACTGGCGCCATCGACCGGCATAATGCGTCGACGGGCATTGTGGCGGGCTTCGCCGCGCCCTGCCCCCACACCCGCACCCACCGCCCGTGCACCTGCCGGCGCGGCGATTCTTCCGCGCGTCCCTCAACAACGCCACCGTCCTCCGCGGGACTGCGCCCGGTGTTCCGGCGCATATATTGGGACGAGCCCGCGGGCGGAATTGGCGCCGGGCTGGCGCCGAAACGGTCTGCGCCGGGTCCGCGCCGTCGTGCAGGGGTCGCGCGCGCCTCGGCGTACGATGCGGTGGACGGCAACCGCTGTGGCGGGCGCGTCGGCGAAAGGGGTAGACCTCATGTCCGGTCTCCGCCTCGGGATCCTCGGCTGCGACTCCAGCCATGTCGTGGAGTTCAGCAAGCGCCTCAATCACCGCGACATCGCCGCCGAGCAGTGGGTTGAAGGGGCCTCCGTCGTGGCCGCCTGGCCGGGCACCTCCGAGATCGTGCCGGACCGGCTGCCGGGCTTCGTGGCAACCCTGCGCGGCTACGAGATCGACATTGTGGATCGCCCGGAGGACCTGAAGGTGGACGCCGTGCTGCTGGAGGCACAGCAGGGGTCCACCCACGCCGCGCTGGCTGTTCCGCTCCTGCGCTCCGGGGTGCCGGTCTTCGTCGACAAGCCCTTCGCCTGCTCGGTCGCCGACGCCGCGGCCATGGTGGAGGCGGCCGCCCGCGGGCGCGCCCCGCTGCTGTCCGCCTCATCGCTGCGCTTTGCGCCCGAGGTGCAGTCCCTGGAGGTGGGCCGCGTGCTCGGCGCCCAGACCTGGGCGCCGGCGTCCCTGCACCCCGGCAATCCCGGTCTGTTCCACTACGGCGTGCACGGGGTGGAGATGCTCTACACGCTCATGGGGGGGCCGGGCTGCCGCACGGTGCGCTGCGTTTCCACTGAGGGCGCGGACGATGTCCTCGGGACCTGGGCCGACGGCCGCATGGGCGGCGTGCGGGGCCTGCGCGCCAGCGCCCGCGGGTATGGTTTTGTGGCCTACGGGGAAAAGGGGGTTAAGGCCACGGCCGCCGGCACGGCCTGGATCTACCACAACCTGCTGGAGGTCGTCGTCCGGGTCCTCGCCGGAGGTCCATCGCCCGTCTCGCCGCAGGAACTCGTCGAGGCCGTGGCCTTCCAGGAATGCGCGTTGCGCTCGTCCCAGGAGGGCGGAGAGGCGGTCAAGCTGCCGGTGATCTGAACAGGCGTATAGCAGGGGTGGCCAGGGACCCGGCGGAGCCCGGCCGCCCCTGCCCGCGCGCGGGCCGAGGTGGGCGACAGCCGGTCAGCGGTCTCCGCCGTGCCTGCGAGCTCGGGGTGTGACCGGTACCGCCGGGCCAGGAGGGAGCCGGAGTTCAGAGGCCCGCGCGGTGACGGGGTGGCGGCGGACTGTGGCGGCGGCCGCCCCGCCTGGCCCGTCCCCTTGAGTTGTCCTCATGCGTGCGGCCATAGCTCCCGCATCCACCGCCAGAGCCCGCTGAGCCGGCACAGGCCGAGGCGTGCCGGCCGTGTCCCGGCGGGAGTCTCCGCAGGGGCTGCCGGCACCGGCGATGTGGGGCTCCTGGTCCCCCCCGCAGCAACTCCACTCCCTGTGGCGCCTGCGGCGGCCGCACCCGCGTTGGCCCCCGCCGCCGTGATCGCGGCAACCCACCCCGCCCTTTCCGCGATCCGCGCCGCCACCGCGGCGAGATCCGCCCGCACCGCGTCCGCGCCCGGCGCGAACCTGCCGCCGCCGACGCCCTGCATCAGGCCGGCCGCGACGGCCTCGTCCACGCTGAGCGAGTACCAGGCGTCCGCCGGCACGTCTCTGAAGTCGGACGCGGACACGTTCGAGGTGACCCATCCCGCCCGCAGCGCGATGCGCGCGGCGACGGCGGCGAGGTCCGCCCGGGTGGCGGCGGCCTCGGGATCGAACAGCCCATCCCCGACGCCCTGCATCAGGCCGGCCGCGACGGCCTCGTCCACGCTGAGCGAGTACCAGGCGTCCGCCGGCACGTCTCTGAACGGGGGCACGGGCACAGTCGTCGCGGCCCATCCCCACCGCTCGGCGATGCGGGCGCCGACCGCGGCGAGGTCGGCCCGCGTCGCGTCCGCCTCAGGTGCGAAGCGATTCCCGCCGACGCCCTGCATCAGGCCGGCCGCGACGGCCGCGGAGACATCCGGGGTGTACCAGGCGTCCTCCGGCACATCGCTGAAGGTGGGCACGGGCACCTCCCAGAGACCGGAGTACCCGTCTGCCGCCAGGTCCAGGTCGACGATCCCGCCGAACGCGGCCTCCGCGAACTGCCACAGGACCACCGGGTAGTTCCAGCAGGTGGCGGGCCCCCATTCGGGGACCGGCGTCGGTCCCGGTTCCGGCTGCGCCGACCAGAGCACCAGAGCGGCCGCGGCACCCCCGGCTTCCTGCGCGCCTTGCATGGCGCCCTGAAAGCCCGGATCATACGGTGCGCCGTAGACCAGACCGGACCCGGCGAACGGCCCGGCGGCCTGCGCCCGTGCCCAGCCGATCACGTAGTCGGCCGAGGGCTGCCAACCGGCCTCCAGATCAAGCCCCAACCGCACGTTGGCGGGGGCGCCGAGGGCCTGCGCGGCGGCGATGGCCTGCCGGGCGTCGGCGGCCCCGTCCGCCGCGGTTCCCTGTACCCGGGTGGACGTGGTGGCGTTGTAGAGCAGGCCCACGGCCACGCCCAGACTGTGCAGGGCCGCCACTTCGGCGGCTGTCACCGCACCGGCCCCGCCGATGTACCGGATCCAGAAGTCCGGGGCTTGTCCGGCAGCCCCCACGGCCTGCCGCCAGATGAAGCGCGCGTCCGAGAGCGAGTCGAAACCGTAACGGGGCATGGAGCGGCCCCCCCAGGGTCGCGGAGACGGCACGGCACGGTACGCCCGCCCGCCGGGCCGCGGTTGTAGTCATCTCGCTATGCGCCCGGCCTGCCGTGCGCTACATGCGCGACGGCGGGCCGCCAGGGAAAGGGGGATTGACGCAGCGCGGTCGCCGAGGTGTTGCAATGATAGGGCTCCGACCCAGACTCACCGCACCCCGAGGATTTGCTTTTCAAAGAGACGGAAATGCGTACCGAGCCAGGCCCGTGGGCATGACGTCAGGAGAATAGCCGCTCGGCGTCGAAGGCCGGCAGGGATGACCGGGGCGCCCCGTGCCTCGGTACGCGGGCCTGTGGTACGGTGGGCGGGGTCGCGACCTGTCGGCGCGGGCGGAGCCGCCGCGTGCGCGGGTCCGTGCCAGGGAAGCATCAGCCGCGCAAGCGGATATCGGGGGGGGCGGCTGTCGTGTCTCCTGTGCCGGCGTCACTGAGCAATGCCCGCCGCGGCGCATCCGCCGCGGCCGCGATCGGGAGTCTGTTGCTGGCCGGGTGCGGTGCGCACGGCACGCCGACCGCGCCCGCCTCCGCCTACACCTCAGGCGAACTGGCGTCTCTGGACCCCGGCACGCCGTTGGGCGGCAGGCCCGCCCCGAACTTCACTCTCACCGATCAGTTCGGCAAGGCGGTCTCGCTGTCGCAGTTCAAGGGCCGGGCGGTGGTGGTCTCCTTCGACGACGACGAGTGCACCACCATCTGCCCCCTGACCGGCGCGACCATGGTCGAGGCCCTCGACCTGCTGGGGCCGGCGGCCTCCCAGGTCCAACTGGTCGGTATCAACGCCAATCCGCAGCACACATCGGTTGCCGACGTGGCGGCCTACTCGCAGGCGCACGGCATGGAGAACCGTTGGCTCTTCCTGACCGGAAGCCTGCCGCAACTGCGGCAGGTGTGGAAGGCGTACGGCGTGGACGTCCAGATCCTTCAGGGCAACATCGATCACACGCCGGCCGTCTACGTCATCGATCCGCAGGGCGGGGAGTCGCGCCTCTTTCTGACCAGTTCCGACTACGGGGTCACGGGCCTGGAGGCCGGCGCCCTGGCGCAGGCGATCTCGGCGGTTCTGCCCGGGCATCCGCAGGTGGCCAAGCCGAACCTGGCGCTGGGCGCGCCCGTGGCCTCCCCGGCAGACACCGTCCGCCTCCCGGCGCTGGCACCGGGCGGGTCGCCCGTCGTCCTCGGACCGTCGTCGCCGCACCTGGTGGTCTTTTTCGACAGCTGGGCGTCCGGCGCGGCCGAGCAGTTGCAGGCCCTCAACGCCTATTCGCAGGCGGCGGGCGCGCGCCACCTCCCGGCGTTGCTCGCCGTGGACGTGCAGCCCACCGAGCCCTCGCTCGCCGCGGCGCTGGCCCTGGCGCCCGTCGCGCAGGGCACGCTGCGCTATCCGGTCGCCGTCGACCCGAACGGGCGTGTCGCCGATGCCTACGGGGTGGCCGATATCCCGTGGCTTGTGCTGGTGAGCGGTGGCAGGGTCCGCTGGAGCCACGACGGCTGGCTGGCCCCCGCCGCCCTGGAGCAGCAGGTGACGGCGACGCTGGCGCCCAGGGCCAAATCCACCGGGACGCACGTCACCGG
Source organism: Bacillota bacterium (assembly GCA_021797775.1). GTDB lineage: Bacteria > Bacillota > Sulfobacillia > RBS10-35 > JAJYVN01 > JAJZZC01. The sequence continues at coordinate 145 of JAJZZC010000118.1, read as the reverse complement.
CGGTGCCGCTGCGCCCACCGCTGCACCGCCCACGGCCGCCGGCTGAGCGATGCGACGGCCCGGTATGGTGTCCCCGCCCGACCGTCGGATCGGTCGCGTGCTGCCCCCGCCGCAGGTGGCGCGGCGGGACGTGTCCTCCCCTTTG
>JAJZZC010000117.1 GCA_021797775.1 Bacillota bacterium | reverse complement strand
CGACCTCGTTGCGGTAGCCGGATGGCCCCCAGGACGGCCGCCGGTGGAGCAGGGGCGGGGTGGAGGACGGCGCCGGACGGCCGGCAGCCGGGTGGGTGCGGCTGGCCGCGGCCCCTGGGCGCGCGGCGGCTGCCCCGGTCGACGCGGGGGGCGTGGCCGCCGTGCGCGCGTGCGGGGCCTCGGGTCGCGCGGCAGTCGCCCCGTGGCTCCGGGTCGCGGGCGCCGAGGGCGTCCTCCCTTGCACGGGTCGCGCCCGCGCAGGGCGGGTGGGCTGGCTGGCGGGAAGCGCGGCCCCGCAGCCGGTCAGGCAGGCGAGCCCCACGGCGATGATCGCGCACGCGATCCGCCTGTCCCGTCTCCGCCTGGCGACCGGTTCGTCCACCGTCATCACGCCCCCCGCGCAGCGCCTGATTGTGACTTGCATTGTACGACGCGAGCGGTGTGGCGAAGGGCGGTGCGCCCGCGTGCACGGGACTGGACGGGACTGGACGGGGGAGGGCGGCGTGTAGCGAGCGGCGGTTCGGGCAAGGGCGCCGTCCGGTCCAGAATAACGCTGCCGTCGTCAGCCGACTCTCGTGTGCCTGTCGTCGCCTGACCCCAGGGCGCGGCGTGCGGCTCCCGGCCGCGGAGCGGGTGCGCGCGCATCCCGTCCCACGCCCCCGCGGCGGCTCACGTACCCCGTGTTTTCCTCCGAGGCTCCCCGTCACCTCTGGCGAGGGCGCATCCGTGGGCTTTACAAAGCCCATTATAGTGTGCGAGAATGTGTGTGCTCGTTGGAATCGCGGGGGTGTCGGCAGCATGGGAGAAGCGGACACTGGCCGTAGGCGCGCCCATGTCGTCTTGCCCGCGGCGCTGCTGCGGGATGTGGATCAGGCTGTGGGTCCGCGCCGGAGGAGCGAGTTCGTTGCGTCTGCCGTGGCGGAGCGATTGGCAAGGGAACGCCAGATCCAGGCGTTGAAGACCCTGGCCGGCGCGATCGATGTGCGTAACTACCCTGAATGGAACACGCCGGAGCGGGCAAGCGCGTGGGTCCACGCCTCTCGCCGGGTCGACGAGGAGATGCGGCGCCAGGCTGGGGACCCAGATGAAGCATGAGTCGGTATCTGCTGGACACGGACGTGGTGATCGACTACCTCGCAGGTGTGTCGAGCAGCGTCCGTCTGATCCAGGAGCTTGGCGAGCGCGGCGACGTCCTGTGCACCTGTGGTGTTGTGATCGCGGAATTGTTTGCTGGCGTCCACGCGGCCGATCGGCCCAAGGTCCAGCGCTTGGTGGCGAGTTTTCGGTTTCTCGCCGCGAACGCCACCACGGCCGAAGAGGCGGGCGAGTGGCGCTATCGCTTTGCTCGCCAGGGGAAGACGCTGTCTACGACCGATTGTCTGATAGCGGCCACCGCGCGGTTCGCCGGGGCGACGCTGGTCACGGGTAACGTCAAGGACTACCCGATGGAGGGCGTCGTGCTGCTGGCGGCCCGTTCCATCTGGCCCCGCGGCGCCGGCCCGGGCCGGAGCACCTGAGCCGCTCCCGCGCCGCGGGGCCATCGGCCGCGCCCGCCCCGCCATCCCTTCCCGGAGCACATGGTCGCCAGCGCCTGGCGCGCGGTTCTGCCGTGCTGTCGGCAGCGGCCGGACCCCGCATGACCCCTGCCGCCGTGTTGGCCCGCACCTCGCCACGGCAGCGCGACCGTCCAGGGCCCCCCAACGGAACGACGCTGCCCTTTGCCCCAGCCGCCGTCGCGGCAGGACGAACCTGGGTCTGGGTGGAAGCAACGGGTCGTCCTGGACCAACCAGGTCCCTGACGGGGGGGATCGTCCGTCGTGCGCCGGCTGGCGTGGCGATCGCGGGCCTTGGCGATGCTGGCCGCAGTGTCTATCGTCAGCGCCGTCGTGACCGCCATCCCCGCCCCGGCCGCCGGGGCGCTCGCGGTGCCGTCGACCCTGATCCCCTCGCCCGCTTCGGCGGCGGCGTCCCCGGCCGCGCCCTCGGCGGCGGCGGCCGCTGTGCCGCCGCAGGCCACCCTGCTCTTCGGCCCCAGCGACGTGAGCGGGGAGCCGGGCCCTCAGAGCGAGACGACCATCGCCGTCGACCCACAGAACCCGCGGGTGATCGTGGCGGGCGCCAACGACCTGGCGGGCGCCAGCGTGGCGGCTTGGTCGACCCAGGACGGCGGAAAGACCTGGAAGCGCGTGGAGATGCCGCTGAACGACGCGGCGGGCGAACTCGGCGACTCCGGGACGGATCCAGCGCTCGCGGTGGGGCCCAACGGCACCTTTTACTACTCCTACACCCTGGTCAGCGCGGACGGCAACTCGGCCTCGGTCGTGGTCAGTGCCTCCACCGACGGGGGGCGGGGCTGGACGCAGCCGGCCGTGGTCATACCCGGGTTGTCCCAGCAACTCGACAACGACAAGGACATGCTGGCGGTGGACAATTGGAACGACCCCCACCGGGGATACCTCTACGACGTCTGGGATCAGAACGAGCCGCCGGGGAAGTGGCCGACGCAGCAGATCATGCTGGCCTACTCGCCCCCTGGTGGGCGCCACTGGTCGAAGCCGCTGGCGCTGAACATTGGCTACGGCTCGGGCGAAGGGATCTACGCGCAGGTGGCGGTGCAGCCCGATGGCGCGATCTACGTCCTGTGGGACGACTACGGGCAGTCCAACGAGCAGAGTGTGCTGGTGGGGCGGCGCTGCGCCTGGTCCGGCGGCGCCCTGGCCTGCGGTCCCGTCACCGCGGTGGCGCGCAGCAACGTGAACATCAACGGCCCGGGACCAGCGCGTGGCAATCCCGTGGACTGCGCCAGCGAGCAGACGAACACGGGTCCGGGTAACCCGCCCAATGACGGGTGGGATTGTTACGCCATCCCGCCGCAACCGGCTCGGGGCATCGCAGCCGCCCCGGCGCTATGCGCCGGGCCGAACGGCCAGCTCAACCTCGTGTACGACACGGCGACCTCACCGGGCGCGCCGAACACGGAGGTCTTCTACACCTCCTCGCGCAACGGCGGCGCTACCTGGAGCACACCGATGGAGATCGACGGGGACGCCGGCACCGCCTACGACTTCTTTCCGTGGATCGGCTGCGACCCGGTGACCGGCGCGCTGGCGGTCTCCTACTACAGCACGCGCGGCGACGCAGCCGGGCACCGCGTGCAGGAGTTCCTGACCTGGTCGCTCGATGGCGGGGCGAGTTGGACGCCGCCACAGCAGGTCAGCCGCGTCGCGTCCAACGAGTCGGTATCCGCCGCCGACAGCAACGACTACGGGGACTATGAAGGGCTCGCCCTGCTGCGCGACGTGGCCTATCCGGTCTGGACAGGGTACGGCGGGTCGCCGGCACGGCGTGAGCAGGTCTTCGCGGCGGCGGCGCCCGTGCCGGTGCCGCCGCCCGCGCCCGCGGGGCTCACGGTGATCCCGGCGTCGCCGAGCGCGCAAGAGCTCACCTGGCGGCCCTCGCCCGGGGCGATGTCGTACAACGTCTACACGCTGCCGGTGCCCGGCATCGCGGCACCGCCTGGGGTGACGCCGCCCACGCTGGCGCCGGCCCCGGGATCCGGGGGCGCCGGACCGGTGCTCGTGGCCAGCGGCGTCACCGAGCCCCGGTACACGTACCGGGGGGTCCCTGTGCAGGGGGGGCCGGCCCTGGTCATCCGGGCCGTGGACGCGGCGGGTGTGGGCCCGGGGACGGCCGCCTTCGTCCTGCCGCGACCGAGCATCCCGGCGCCGCCCGGGGGGGTGGTGGCCGTGTCCACCAGCTCGTCCACGGTGCGGCTCACCTGGACGCCGGTCCCCCAGGCCGCCACTTACGCCGTCACGTGGGGCGGGCTTCCCTGGCGGGACGGGCTGCGGGCGGCCTCTCTGACGGTCAGGGGCCTCCGCCCGGCCACGGCCTACACCTTCCGAGTGCGCGCGGTCAACGCCCTGGGCCCGGGGGCGGCCAGCGGCCCGATCTCGGCGGTGACGGCCCCGCTGCCGCCCACGGGGCTCCGCGCCAGCGTGCTGCCCGGCGGGGGCGGGGTTCGCCTGCACTGGACCGGGTCCCGCGGCGCATCGAGTTACCTGGTGCTGCGCAGCCGAAGCGGCCCGCGCGGGCCGTTTGCCCTGATCGCCATCACCTCCGCGTCAGCGTTCACGGATCGCGTCGCCGGCGCCACGGCGAGCTTCTGGTACGTCGTGCGCGCCGTCGACGGACGCTCGGCGCCCAGCGCACCCTCGGCCCCTGCCCGCGTCGTCGTGCCGCCGGCCCGGCGCCCACCCCAGGCGCCTCGCGGTACCTGAGCCATCCGCCCGCCGCGTTCCGGCAGGGCCCGCCACCAGCGCGGAAGGGCGCGCGCGGATCCGCTGCAACCTCCGCGGTCCGGTGATCGTCCAAGGGGCGAGGCGCAGCGAGCTGCGGCACGCCGCCCGTCCGCCCCGGGACGCCGGCCCCGCGGGCGCGGCGGGGGCCGGCGCGGCGCCATGGCGCCGCGCGCCTATTGGCTGCACGGGAGACGGCAGAGCGGCTACAGCCACCCCGGGCACACAGCGGCACGGATGGCCCCGGCGGCGGACGTTGCCGGGACCCTGGTTCCCCCTCCCTGCAGCCCGGACAACCTTCCCCATGGCCCAAGCCGAGGGACTCGCCTCAGGGGGCGGGGGTGCTCACGGGTCCGCCGGTTCCTGCGGGTTGAGGCGACGCGCCCTACGGCCCAGCCGTGCAGCCACCGCCTGCCCCCGCGCCGGAGGGGCATCGCGCAAGCCGCCGCCCCCCCCCCGGGCAGGGCGCGCGCGTTCGTGTCACGCGAGTGGGCGCAAGCGGAGAGGGGGCTGCGCCCCGCGTCTTCGGTTAAGATGGCGGCGTGGACGGGGGAATCCCGGGCCCGCCCTCACGGCCCAGCGGGTGGCAGTGGCGGCCGGGGGTGGGGCCGGGTCCCAGATGGGCGCAGGAGGATGTAGGGGATCGGCGTCTCCGCGCCAGCGGCCGCACGGGTGGCACGGGCTGGCCGCCCCGCCGGGTCCGGGCCGCGTGCTCCACACGCGGGGCCCACGGGGTTTATCGCGGGGTTTCGCCGTCGAGCAGGGGGAGTCGTCTTGCGACGGGCCGAGCAGAAGGCGGCGCGCTTCATGCGCGGCCGGGCTGCGACGCTGCGGGTGATCCTGGTGATGTCCCTGCTGGTCGTGCTCGCGCGGATGTGGCAATTGCAGGTCGTGGAAGGCGCCTCAATGTACACGGCGGCCCTGGACGAGTCCAGGCAGGTCGTGACCATCCCCGCGCCGCGCGGGAAGATTCTGGACCGCAACGGGATCGTCCTGGCCACGGACGTCGCGCAGTTCACGGCCGAGTTGACCGTGACCGCCAAGCCGCCGAGCGCGCAGGAGCAGGCGTTGCTGGAAAGCATCCTGGGCATCACGCCCCAGGCCGTCGCCGCCGCGGTCAAGACGCTGACGAGCAGCGGCCAGGTCGGTCCGGTCGTGCTGCGGGGCAACCTGACCCCACGGCAATACACGCAATTGGCGCAGGAACGCCCGGCGCTGCCGGGCGTGAAGATCGTGTCGCAACCGATGCGCGTGTACCCGGGTATCCCCGGTGACACCAACCCCGGCCAGGATCTGGCCGCCAATCTCCTGGGCTTCATCCACGACGGTCGCGTCACCGGGAGTGTGACGGGTGCGGCCGGCATCGAGAAGAGCTACAACGGGCCACAGTCCCTGCCCGGCGGCGGCACCGTCCCGGGCCTGCAGGGGTTTAACGGCGAGTCGTACCTCGTGGTCGGGCGCAACGGCGCCGTCGTGCAGCAGCGTCTCGTCCCGCCGGTGCCAGGGGACAACGTGGTCCTGACCATCAACGCCAAGCTGCAGGCCGTGGCGCAGCGCGCGCTCAGCGACCAGACGGCCGCCATGCGCACGCGCTCCTTCCCGGGGGAAGGGGGCCCGTACCCCAACGCGTACGCCGGTGCCGTGGTCGTGATCAATGTCAATAACGGCCAGGTCTTGGCGGCGGCCTCGGAGCCGACGTTCAATCCCAATGCCTTTTCGGTCGCCACCGCCGCTGCGCCGGGCAGCTCGGCCCAGGCCAAATTCGCGGCCCAGTACCAGGCCTGGTTGAACCAGCCCGGCGCGCCGTTCGTCGACCACGTGGTCTCCGACGTGGCACCTCCCGGGTCAACCTTCAAGCCGATCACCACCATTGCCGCCCTGGAACAGGGGGTGATCACCCCGGCGGAGCGGCTGCCCTGCCCGCCGTACATTCAGTTGTCGCCGGGGTACGTCCTGCACAACTGGATCCCGGTGTTCGATGGCTACCTGAACCTGACGCAGGCGATCGCCCAGTCCTGCGACACATACTTCTACCGGGTGGGCGCCAAGACCGGGATCGCCGCCATCGACCGCGTGGCGGCGGAGTTCGGCCTGGGACAGCTCACGGGCCAGCACGCGCTGTATGGTGAGGATCCCGGTCAGATGTCCGGGCCGTCCGTGGAGCCGAGTTCCCAAGGGCCCTGGACCCCGGCTCTGACCATGCAGACGGCCATCGGGCAGGGATTCAGCGATTTCAACCCTCTGGAGATGGCCGACTACGTCGCCGCGCTCGCCAACGGTGGGACGCTCTGGCGGCCCTACTTCGTGCGCGAGATCACCGCCCCTGATGGCAAAGTCCTGATTCACAACCGCCCGCAGGTACGCCGCCACATCCCGCTCACGCCGGCCATCGTGCAGGCCGTCCACACGGCGATGGCCGCCGTCACGCAGAGGAATCCGGCCTGGTACCAGAACGGCGTCACGGCCGACTGGGGCACCGCTTACTGGCCCTTCTACCAGTTCACCGCCGAAACCGCTCAGTACCTCGGGAAGCCCATCACGGTGGCGGGCAAGACCGGCACGGCCCAGGTCGTGCCGGGCCAGACCTCGGACGGGTGGTTCATCTCCTTCGCGCCGGTGAACCATCCGCAGATCGCCGTGGTCGTCTTCATCCACCACGCCAACGAGGGATTCGCCAGCGGCGCGCCGGTGGTGCGGGAGATCTACAACTACTACTTCGGTCTGGACAAGGCGATGTGGAAGGCCGGTCAGACGGCGCAGATCGTGCCCTCCGCCGTCCAGGGCTATTTCGGCATGGCGCATCAGATCCCCGACTGGTGGCCCGGCGCGCCGCCCGCCTCGGCTCCGGCCGCGGCGCAACCCGCGCATGCCACCAAAGTCAAGAAACCGGCGCCAGCCGTAGCGAAGCAGCATGCGCCTGCTGCGTCCAAGAAGCACACCCCCTCCGCCTCCCACATCGGCGGCAGCGCCGCCAAGCCCGGGGCAGAGACGCCTCCCCGCGGATCGGTGGTCTCGGCCACCTACGGGGCGTCGCCCTCCCACGCCCCCGGCACGTCCGCCAGCTCCCCGGGCAAGGCGGCGTCGGCCTCGTCGCATTCCACGGGGACCGCGTCGTCGCGGACGCCGTCCGGCGGTACGACACCATCGGGTAGCCCTGCGGCGACCCACTCGAGCACTTCCCCACAGCCCTCGGCCATACCGGCCACGGGGGCCAGCACGACCCCGGCCGGCGCATCCTCGGGCGCGCCCTCCGTGCCCTGCCAGTCCGACTGGCTTGTGACCCTCAGCCGCGGGAAACCCGTCTCCCCGTCCGCCATGTGCGTGCCCCAGGGGGCATCGGCGCGCATCACCTTTGTGGCGACCGACGGGCACGTGCATGACGTGCTGATCGGCGGATATAACGACGAGGCGGTCGTACCGTCGAGCGGGACTCCGGTCACGGTGACCTTCACGGCCGTCACGGCCGGTACGTTCTCCATCCAAGATCAGCTCGATCCGGCGGAGACGGGCACGCTGACCGTCGTGCCGAGCGGCTCGGCCGTGGGCGGCGCGTCGTCTTCGTCCGGGGCGCCCTAGGTAGGCGGGAGCCGCGAAAGGCCGGCTTTCGCGGCTCTCGCCCGGCTCCGGGTTCTGTACAGCAAGGCGTTCGCCGTCCCGCGGCCGCGGTATCCAAATCCTCCGGGGTACACGGAGCCGGCCGCGGGGTCCGCCTCCACCGCCGCCCCGCTGGTCCGGCGGCGGCCAGGCCCCCGGGCAGCGGCGGCGACTGCGTCATATCCCTGGTGCGGCGCGGCGGACGCGGGCGGCGCCCAGCACGATCACGGCGTGTTCGGCACGCAGCCTGAGCGCGCAGCGATGAGGCATCGACCGAGACCGCGGCGTCCGTGCGGCCGGCAGCGGCGATCCGCGCCTCGCGGCGGGAGCCGTGTGGCGCCAGCGGGGGCGCACGCGCGGCCCACCCTGCCCGCTCCGCGTGGGGCACCCGGGGAGGATGCCCTGCCGTTGGGGTTCGTCCATGGAAAGGAGGCGACCCCGCGCCGTGAGGGGGTGCATCCCGCGGAGGCGCGGCAGGGCATCCACGATGTGCCAAGCTTGCGGATCCGCTCCCGGGCTCAGTCTCGGCCCTCGGCGCCGCGGCCGCGGGTTCGCCAGGAGCCTGCGCCGCGTTCCGAGGACCAGGCCCCTCTGCTCCGCGCCACGGGCCTCTGGACGGACCGCCGCGAAGGGAGAACGGGAAGGCACATGGGCGAAATCGCCCTGCTGGAGCCACTGCATCCCGAAGCCGAGGCGTTGCTCGCCGCCCGCCACCGCCTGCGCCGGGGGCTCCATGCCGACGTGGCCGGGGTCGCCGCCATCGTGACGCGCGGGCTGGGCCGGGTCTCGGCCGCGACGCTGAGCGCTGCAGGTCCGTCGCTGCGCTGTGTGGCGCGCGTCGGCTCCGGTACCGAACACATCGACGTCGCGGCCGCCACCGCGGCGGGCATCCCCGTGGTACACGCGCCCGACGCCTTCACGCAGAGCACAGCAGAGCACGCGCTCGCGCTCCTGCTCTCTGTCTGCCGGCGCGTCGTACCGCTCAGCGCGGCGACGAGATCCGGCGACTGGGGCGCGCGCGACGGTCCCCTCGGGTTGGATCTGGGGGGCAGGCGCCTCGGCGTGGTGGGGATGGGCCGCATTGGCCGGCGTTTTGCCGAGATGGCCCGCGGCATCGGCATGGAGGTGGTGTCCTGGTCTCGCTCGGCGCACCCCGGGACGTTCCCGGCCGTATCGCTTGACGAGCTTTTCCAGACCAGTGACGTGGTAAGTCTGCATCTCGCGCTGAACGAGGAGACGAACCGTTTCCTCGACGCCGGGCGCATCGGGATGATGAAACCGGGTGCGGTCTTGCTCAACGTCTCCCGCGGCGGACTGGTAGACGAGGATGCTCTGGCGGAGGCGCTGCGCGCCGGGCATCTCCGTGCGGTCGGTCTGGACGTTCTGGCCGAGGAGCCCCCGCGGGCGCACCACCCGTTGCTGTGCCTGCCGCAGGTCCTCGTGACGCCGCACACCGCCGCACTCACCGAGCGCGCCTTCCGCGACGCCTGCCTGTTGGTCGCGCGCGCGGTCGACGGCTGGCTGCGGGGCGACCCCCCGGATCGCGCGCTGTTGCGCAATCCCGAGGCGCTACCCCCCGCAGGGGCGCCCCTCGGGACCATCGCGGCCACCTACCTGTACGGTACCGCGCACGCGCCCGCCCTGGCGGGCGGCGCCGGGCCGGTGTGACGGGCCGCGGCGCGCCGGCGGGGGGGTGGGGTGCGATGCCGTGCGTGCGCCGGGCGGCATGCGGTTCACTCCCCGCCCGTCGGGCGCGGCCGCAACCGGCGGCGCACGGCCAGCCAGGCCAGAGCCGCAAGGAGGATGCCGCCGAACCCCACTGCGGCGCCGACGACCTCGGAGGCTTGGCGGAAGGCCGCGGCCAGCGCGACCAGCACGATGAGCATGGGCAGCAGCGTGGTGAAGGGGTAGCCGGGCAGGCGGAAGCGCAGGGCGCCGGGCCGGTGTCGCTCCAGGTAGGGGCGGTAGCGCAGGTGGGTCAGTAGGACGATCAGCCAGATGAACATCGCCTGGAAGCCGGTGGCGGTCACCAGATAGGCATAGGCGCGATGGGGCAGGGCGTACGCCAGGACGATGGCGCCCAGCAGCAGGGCAGCGCTGGTCCAGGTGGCGGCGGCGGGCAGGCCGCGGCGGTTGAGCCGCCCCAGGGCGCGCGGCGCGTGCCCTTCGTGTGCCAGGCTGTAGAGGACGCGCACATTGGCGTAAAGCGCGGCGTTCATGGTGGAGAGCACGGCGGTCAGGAGCACGAGGCTGAGCAGGGTAGCCGCGAACGGGATCCCCAGCACCCCCACGGCGTGCACGAACGGGCTCTGGTGGGTGGGCGCCGCGTTCCACGGCACCAGGGTGACTAGCAGCAGGGCCGACCCCAGGTACAGGACAGCCACCAGGGCGATGGTCGCGCGCACCGAGCCCCGGATCGTGCGCCCGGGGTCGCGCGTCTCCGCCGCGGCCATGCCCACCACGCCGGTGCCCGCGTACGCGAACAGGACCAGGAGCAGCGCCGCGGCCGCCCCGCCCAGCCCGTGCGGCAGCCAGCCGCCGTGCGCGAGCAGGTTGGGCCACGGCCGCAGGCCAGCGCCGCGCGCCGGCAGCAGGCCTGCGAGGGCGAGCAGGCCTGCTGCGAGGAAGAGCAGGACGGCCACGACCTTGACCCCGGCCAGCACCCCCTCCACCTGCCCGAAACCGCGCACACTGGCGAAGTTCAGGGCCACGATGAGGGCGGAGTACGCGAGGGACCAGACCCAGAGCGGTGTGGCTGGCGCCCATGCGCGGGTGAAGAGCGCAGCGGCGGTCACCTCGCTGGACATGGTCAGCACGCTGGAGAACCAGTAGATCCAGCCGGTGACGAAGGTGAAGCCCGGGCCCAGCACGCGCTGGCAGTAAACGAGGAACGAGCCGGGCGTCGGATCGGCTGCGGCCATCTCACCGAGTGCCGTGATCTCCAGCGCCATGGCCAGGAAGCCCACCAGGAAGACGCCCAGCACCGCCGGGCCCGCGAGGCGGATGGCCATGCCGCTGGCCAGGAACAGTCCGGAACCCATGATCCCGCCCAAGGTGAGCAGGGTGAGGCTGCGCGCGTCCAACTGCCGCTCGAACCGCGGACCGTGCCGACCGCGGTCCCCGGGACGCGTGGCTGGGCCGCCGCCCGCGCTGGAACCCTGCTGAGTCCCTGTACCCCGCTCCCAGCGTGCGCCCGGGCTTTTGGTCGCCATGGCGCCTAGCCTCTCGGGCGCGCGCGCCGGCTATGCGGTGACCGCGGCGGTCGCCGACCGGCGCGCAGATCGATGGCCGGCCGCTGTCGGCGGGCGCCACTCCCCGGGCCACCCGCGGACCCCCGAGGACCCGGCATGCGGGCGGACGCCGTGCCCCCCCCTGGTCCTCCACGACGCCGGGCACAATACCAGAGCCGTGTCGCTCGCGGTCCACATAACAAGCCTCAGCGACAGGGCGGTTGCAGGCGGGTAGCGGGCCGAACCGTAGCCGCCAGGGCCCCGCGGCGGGAACCGGTGTGCTTGCGGTGGAGCGTTTAAGACCCCGGCGGGTGGGGGGCGGCACGGCACGTAGCAGGCGCGCCGTGCCGCCCTGGGACCGTGTCTCAGGAGCCGCGCGGGGCGCCAGGGACGTCGCCGCCACAGAGGGATACGAAGTCGCTGAGCAGCTTCAAGGCCTCGATCTTCGTGCGCCGGTTGGCGGCGAAGATCTCGGCGATAGCCGCGGCGGGCCTGTCATCCCAGGACACCCCGTTGGCGACGGCCGCACTGATCTGGGTCATCGCTTCCTCGACAACCGTGTCATCCGTGACCACCGCATCGACGAGCTGCCGGAAGTAGGCCATCCACTCCCGCGGCGTCGCCGGCGCCGCGGCCGCCCCCTGCGGGCAGCCGCTGCCAGCCCTGGCCGCAGAGGCCGTTTGGCGATAACGCCGCGGCCTGCTTCCACGGTGCGGACCGGCGCGGCGCCCTGGACATCCCGCCATACCGCGCGCGCGGGCGCCGGCCTGGTGAACGGGCATAAACGGGCGGTGGCAGCCGGCATGGAACAGCAGGCCGACGTCGAACTGGGGGCTCGTGGCGGGCGACGCCGGGGCTGCGGCTCGGTGCTCGGGCACGGGGTTACGCGCACGGAAAGAGAGGGACGCAGCGGATGGCGATCATCGGCGTGGGCGTGGCGGGCTTCGACCACTGGTACGCCGCCATCGGCGCGTGTGAGGAGGCGGCGCGGGACCCGCGCTGCCGGCTGGTGGCGGCGGGCGATCAGCACGAGCAACTCCCGGGCTTCGCGCGGGAGCGGGGCGTCGGTTTCGTCAGTGCAGACCCCCTGGAGGTCGTGGCGCGTCCGGACGTCGATCTCGTCGTGGCCGCGGCGTCGTCGGATCGGAATCCGGCACTGGTGGCGGAGGCCGCCGCCCGGGGCAAGCCGGTGATCTCCGTCAAACCGATGGCGGTGACCGTGCGCGCGGGCGAGGACCTGGCTGCGGTCGTACGCAGGGCCGGCATCCCCTTCTTCCCCCTTGAGTGCCAGGGTCGCCTGCAGGCCGGGGCGCAGCGCATCCGAGAGTGGTGGGGCCAGGGCCAGCGGCTGGGTCGGCCGATCTCCGCGCTGTTGGTGATGCGCGGCTCGGTGCCGTTGACCGATTGGCCGGGGCACGCCGTGCCCGCCACCTGGTGGCTTGACCCCTTGCGCGTGCCTGGAGGCGGCTGGATCGACCATGCGATCTACGACGTCGACTTCCTCCGCTGGGCACTGGGTTCGGAGGTCCGCCAGGTGGTCGGGCAGACCTCCACGCTGAAGCACCCGGAACTGCGGGTGGAGGACTTCGGCATCGGCACCCTCACCTTTGAGAACGGCGTGATCGCGGCGGTAGAGGTCACCTGGCACGGGACGCCCGGCGCCGGTGCGGGCACGCGCCAGTTCGTCGGCACAGCTGGGCAGTTGATCGCCTCCTTGCCGCGCTCGCAGGGTTGGCTCGTGGCCACGGAGCAGGGCGAGCAGGGGTGGCGGCAGGAGGAGCCGCCGGCGGGCCGGACCCTGGCGCTGGAGCACATGCTGGACCACGTCCTCGACGGCAAAGCCCTGGCGGCGGGTGCAGACGACGGACTGGCCAACCTGCGGGCGTGCGTTGCCTTTTACCGCTCGGCGGCGGAGGGTCGGGCGGTGGCCCCCGCGGATGTCTGACCCGCGGGCGTTGCGAAACGGGGGGACAGTTGCGCCCGCAGTCGCCGGCCCCCCGGGGGGAGGGCGGCACGCGGGCGCCGGAGCCACCTCCCCGCCTCCCCTGCGCCGGGGGTTGGCCGCCTGCGTCGCCGCGATATGCCTTTACTGGCTAAGCCTCTATCTCTACGTTCCGGTGCTCGCGCCCCGCGCGCATCGTCTCGGCGCCGGGGTGGCCGGCGTCGGCTTGGTCCTGGCCGCGTACGGCTTTGTGCAGTTCCTGCTGCGCATCCCCACCGGCCTGTGGTCGGACCGCCTCGGGCGTCGCCGGCCCTTCATGCTGGCCGCCCTCGTGGCCTGCCTGGCCGCCGCCGTGGGGATGGGGTGGGCGCGCGGCCCCCTGGCGCTCGGAGTGTTCCGGGGGATGGCCGGGCTTGGCGCTTGCGGCTGGGTCGCCATCACCCTGCTATTCGCCGAGTTTTTCCCGGCGGAGCGTACGGCCTGGGCGTTTGCCCTCGTCGGCTTCCTCTCCACGGGCTCGCAACTGGTAGGGAGCTTCGTCGGCGGGCTGGTGGCCCAGGCAGCCGGGTTTGCGGCGCCGTTCTTCGGCGCCGCCGTGCTGGCCTGCGCGGGGTTCCTGGTGATGCTGCCCGTGCGCGAACCGCGCGCCGCCCCGCCGGCCGAGGCGCTCAGCCTCAGCCAGCGGCTGGCCGTGGGGCGGCGGCGTAACGTCCTCACCGCTTCAGGCCTGTCCATCGGCTCGCACTACGCGCTCTTCGTGACGACGTACGGGTTCACCCCGCTGCTGGCGGCTGAGCGCTTTCACGCCGGTGGCGCCGCGCTGGGCGTCCTCGCGCTGTGCGCCGGTATCCCGTCGGCGGCCGCCTCGTTGCTGAGCGGTCGGCTGGCGGGGTCCTGGGCGCCGCGCCGCCTCGTCGCCGTGGGGTTCGGCGTCGCGGCCGTCGGGACCGCCTGCCTGGTGCTGGCCCCTTCCCTGGCCGGGCTGGACGCCCTGGCCGCGCTGAACGGGTTCGGCTTCGGCCTGCTGGGGCCCAGCCTGATGACCGCGGCGGTCCATGGCCTGCCGGCGGACCGCCGCGGCAGCGCCATGGGCTTCTACCAGTCCATCTATTCGATCGGCATGTTCGGCGGGCCGGCACTGGCCGGTTGGATCGGATCCCGCCTGGGGATGGGGGGCCTGTTTGGCACGACCGCCGTGGTGGCGGCGGCCGGCGGCCTGCTCGCCTGGGGCCTCCTACCGCGGGCACCGTGGGCAGCGGTCCCGCAGGCGAAGGCGGCGGCGTAGGGGGGGCGGGGCGAGCGCCCCCTGCGTGCGGGCGAGGGTTCGGCCGTGGTCCTCGGGCCGTGGCGAGGCGATGGCGCCCACCCTCCGCCGGCGAGGCTGGTCAGCGTGCGAGCGGCTCGCGGGCGCGGCAGGCCGCCCCGGCGCGGGGCGTGGGCCCCCCGCGGCAGCCCGCCCGCGTCCACGATCGGCCCACCCCCGCTGCCCGTGCAGGGCGATGCGCGTCCTCGTGCCCGCTCCGGCTGTCCCCGAGCCATGCGCGGCATGGGCCCCCCCCCCCGGGTGATGCCGGCGTCGTGGAACGGTCAGCCGGGGTCAGCGGAGAGGGCCCGGCGCGGCGCGGCTGGGGCGAATCGGTGCCCGCGCGCGTGCAGCGGGCGCGCACCCGGAGGCCGGCGCCGGATGGCTCCTGCGTGGAATCGCCCGCCCAGGGGGAACCCGCTCGGAACGTGACCTTCACCGCTCTCGGCAAAGCCACGGCAGCCAATCCGCGGCGACCGGGCGGCGGTGGTCGGAGCGACCTGTGCCGAGCCCCCGGGACCTACTGCTACTGACCACGCTACGTGCGAACCGCCTGACCACGGTATTTGCGATCCGCCTGCCGGCCCTGGCGGGCGAGCCTCTGGCGCCGCCAGTGCCAGCGGCAGCGGCAGCGGCATCACTGAGAGGGATGCCGCCCGGCGCGGCAGCCTGTGGCGGCGCAGCAGTCACCGGCCAGGGCTTCGCAAGCCGGCAGGACTGTCAAATAGCGTGAACAGCACGCACGGTGTTGGGTGTCACTTGGCGTGGTCAGCAGCAACCTACCACCTGATCCCGGCTGCTACGTGAGACCAATGGGATACGTGAGAGGAGCGCCCCGGGGGATACCGTCCGGGGCGCTCCTCTGCGTGTCTTCTCGCAAACAGGGTGGCGGGAGTATGTGGGAATCGAACCCACCCACCGCCCAACGGGCGGCGCACCGGTTTTGAAGACCGGGGGCGACACCAGTCCTCCTTCTACTCCCGCAGCCATCCTACCAACCGCCTT
The DNA here is from genome assembly GCA_021797775.1 of Bacillota bacterium. Classification (GTDB taxonomy): domain Bacteria; phylum Bacillota; class Sulfobacillia; order RBS10-35; family JAJYVN01; genus JAJZZC01. Next base: position 185 of record JAJZZC010000117.1, on the reverse strand, counting down.
CGACACGGGCAAGCGCGGGCCGCAAAGGAGCGCCGCGTGGCAGAGGCCGGGTGCCCTGGGGCATCCAGCGCCTCTTGCCGCCGAAGACGGTCTCGCTCGGCCTCGTGGGGGTTGCGGATCAGGATGAAGCGGCGGCGCGCCTCTCCGCTGCCGACGACGATCTCCTTGATCTCGACGTTGTCCCG